>NZ_VISW01000025.1:0-80675 GCF_007827635.1 Micromonospora sp. CNZ296 | reverse complement strand
GTCACATTCCGAACCCGGAAGCTAAGCCCTCCAGCGCCGATGGTACTGCACTCGGGAGGGTGTGGGAGAGTAGGACACCGCCGGACAATCTTCCAGTCGAGGGCCGCCCCAGCAGGGGCGGCCCTCGACTGCGTTAGCGTTCTCGGCGGAAACGCCATCAGGAAGGATGTACCTGTGAGCTCAGGACCCCAGGGCGGGGACCGCCCCCGTCGTTACGAGGATCGCGCCGACCGCGGCCAGGGGCGTGGTGACGCCGGCCGCGACGGCCGTCGCGATGACCGTCCCTCGTACCGGGGCGGCCGCGACGACCGCCCGGGTGGCTTCCGTGGTGGCGACCGTGACAGTGGCGCCCGCGGCGGTGACCGTCGTGAAGGCGGTTTCCGCGGTGGCGATCGCCGCGAGGGCGGTTTCCGCGGTGGCGACCGTGACGGCGGTTTCCGCGGTGGTGAGCGTCGCGAGGGCTTCCGTGGCGGTGACCGTCGTGAAGGCGGCTCCGGCGGCGGTGACCGGCGCGAGGGCGGCTTCCGTGGCGGCGACCGTGAGGGTGGCTTCCGGAGTGGAAGCCGTCCGGGCGGCGACCGTCGTGAAGGCGGCTTCCGGGGCGGCGACCGTGACGGCGGTTTCCGCGGTGGTGAGCGTCGAGAGGGTGGCTTCCGGGGCGGCGACCGCCGCGAAGCCGGCACCCGCGACGGCAACTTCCGCGGCGGTGACCGCCGTGAGGGCGGCTTCGGCGGTGGCGACCGTCGTGAGGGCGGTTTCCGTGGTGGGGACCGTCGTGAGGGCGGCGCCCGTGACGGTGGCCTCCGGGGCGGCGACCGTCGTGAAGGTGGCTTCCGCGGTGGTGACCGTGAGGGCGGTTTCCGCGGTGGTGACCGTGAGGGCGGTTTCCGCGGTGGTGACCGGCGCGAGGGCGGTTTCCGTGGCGGTGACCGTGAGGGCGGTTTCCGCGGTAGCGACCGCCGTGAGGGTGGCTTCCGGGGCGGTGACCGCCGTGAGGGCGGTTTCCGTGGTGGTGACCGTCGTGAGGGCGGCGCCCGTGAGGGTGGCTTCCGTGGCGGTGACCGTGAGGGCGGTTTCCGCGGTGGGGACCGCCGTGAGGGCGGCTTCGCCGGTGGCGACCGCCGTGAGGGTGGCTTCCGGGGCGGTGACCGCCGCGAGGGTGGCTTCCGCGGTGGGGACCGTCGTGAAGGCGGTGCCCGCGAGGGCGGTTTCCGCGGTGGCGACCGTGAGGGTGGCTTCCGTGGTGGGGATCGTCGTGAGGGCGGCGCCCGTGAGGGTGGCTTCCGGGGCGGTGACCGTCGTGAGGGCGGTTTCCGCGGTGGCGACCGCGACGGTGGTTTCCGGGGCGGTGACCGTCGTGAAGGCGGGTTCCGTGGTGGCGACCGCGAGGGTGGTTTCCGGGGCGGCGATCGTCGTGAGGGCGGCGCCCGTGAAGGTGGTTTCCGGGGTGGTGACCGTCGTGAAGGCGGGTTCCGTGGTGGCGACCGCGAGGGTGGCTTCCGCGGTGGGGACCGTCGTGAAGGCGGCGCCCGCGAGGGCGGTTTCCGGGGCGGCGACCGTCGCGAGGGCGGCTACCAGGGCGGCGACAACCGCCGGGAGAGCTACGCCGGCGGCGAGCGCCGCGACGGCGGCTTCCGCGGCGGCGACCGCGACCGTGGCTTCCGGCGCGACGACCGTCGCGATGACCGGCGGCCGGGCGGCTACCGGGGTGAGCGGGACGGTGAGCGCCGTGGCTACGGCGACCGGCCGGGCGGCGACGACCGCCGGACCGGCAACTACGGCCCGCAGCGGGAGCGCCAGGACGAGCGTGGCGAGGGGCGTACCGGTGAGGCGCCGGAGCTGCCGGACGACGTCGTCGCGAGCGACCTCGACTCGGCCGTCCGGGCGGAGCTTCTCTCCCTGGCCAAGCCGGTGGCGGAGACTGTCGCCCGGCACCTGGTCGCGACCGGTCTGCTGATCGACGAGGACCCGGTGCTGGCGCTGGCGCACGCCATGGCGGCCCGCAGGCTCGCGTCGCGGATCGCCGCCGTGCGGGAGGCCGTCGGGCTGGCCGCGTACCACGCGGGTGAGTGGCAGACCGCCATCGCCGAGCTGCGGACGTACCACCGAATGAGCGGCCTGCAGAGCCACCTGGCGGTGCTGGCGGACTGCGAGCGGGCGCTGGGCCGGCCCGAGCGGGCCATCGACCTGTTCCGCGGCGCGGACCGGGACAAGCTCGACCAGGCCGTCGCGATCGAGCTGCTGATCGTGGCCGCCGGGGCGCGCGGCGACCTCGGGCAGAAGGACGCCGCGGTGGCGATGCTCCAGGTGCGCGAGCTGACCGGCGACTCGACCGACCCGTGGGCGGCGCGGCTGCGCTACGCGTACGCGGACGCCCTGCTGGCGGTGGACCGGCGCGAGGAGGCGCGGGAGTGGTTCTCCCGGGCCGCCGACGTCGACTCCGAGGGGGAGACCGACGCCGCCGAGCGGCTGCTGGAGCTGGACGGCGTGGTCATCGAGGGCGACGACGAGCCGGAGGACGACACCGACGCGTCCGAGGCGTCGGCCGAGGACGTCCGCGACGACGACGACCTCGACGACGAGGACGAGGACGAGGACGAGGACGACCTCGACGATGACGACGATGACGACGACGAGGACGACGAGGACGACCTCGACGACGACGATGACGACGATGACGACGACCGGGATGACGACGCGCCGCTGAGCGGCGACGACGACACCTCGGGCGTCGACGGGGACGCGGCACGGGCCGGCTACCGGGACCGGGACGCCGGCGATCTGGCCGACGACGAGCTGACCGACACCGAGGCCGGCTCGCTCGCCGCCGACACGCCGACCACCACCGCCACGACCGAGGATCCGGCCACCGCACCGGCCGCCGACGCCCAGGCGCCGGCCGCCGACGTCACCCCGGACGGCAAGGCCGACCGGCCCGCGCCCGGTGACGCCGCGGACGGCGAGGGCGAGGCGGCGGACCGCCGATGACCGGGTACGCCGGTGACACCGCCTCCGGCGCGGATCGGGGCGAACCCGACCGCGCCGGGGCGGGCGATCGGCTGGTCGACGCGTACTCGCTCGTCGTCTTCGACCTGGACGGCGTCATCTACCTGATCGACCGGCCCATTGCCGGCGCAGTCGAGGCGGTCGGCCGGCTGCACGCCGAGGGGCGCGCGGTCGCGTACGCGACCAACAACGCCTCCCGCCGCTCCAGCGAGGTGGCCGACCTGCTCACCGGCATGGGCGTCGCGGCCCGGCCGGCGGAGGTGCTCACCTCCGCGGCGGCCACCGCCGAACTGCTCCGCGACCGGCTGCCCGAGGGCGCACCCGTGCTCGTGGTCGGCGCGGAGGCGCTGCGCGCCGAGCTGCGCGCGGTGGGCCTGCGGCCGGTGTCCACTGCTGACGAGGAGCCCGCCGCCGTGGCCCAGGGCTACGGCCCGCAGGTCGGCTGGTCCGACCTGGCCGAGGCGTCCTTGGCGGTACGGGCGGGCGCGCCCTGGTACGCCACCAACACCGACCGCACGCTGCCCAGCCCGCGTGGCCCGCTGCCGGGCAACGGCTCGCTCGTCGCGGTGCTGCGGACGGCGCTCGGCCGCGACCCGGACGTGGTGGTGGGCAAGCCGGAGCCGGCGCTGTTCACCACCGCCGCGCGGCGGGCCGGGACCGGACGCACGCTCGTGGTGGGCGACCGGCTGGACACCGACATCGAGGGCGCCCGCCGGGCCGGGCTGGACAGCCTGCTGGTGCTCACCGGCGTCAGCGACGCCGCCGAGCTGCTGGCCGCACCCGAGGAGCGCCGCCCCGCGTACGTCTCGTTCGACCTGGCGGGCCTGTTCGACCCGGCCGCAGTGGTGGCGGTGCCGGGCCGGGCGACCGACGGCGGCTGGTCGGTGACGGAGGCCGGCGCGGACCTCGTGCTCGACGGCGCGGGACCGCCGCTGGAGGCCCTCGCGGCGCTCTGCGCGGTGGCCTGGTCGACCGGGGCCGGGCCGCGCGTCCGGGCGCAGTCCACGGCGGCGGAGGAGGCCCTCGCCGCGTTCGGTCTGGACGACTGAGGCGCCGGGCCGCTCAGAGCAGCTTGCGGAGCTTCATCAGGTCGAACGGGTTCGCCTTGATCGACACCCGCCGGGAGGCCACCGCCGACATGACGTCGAGCCGGCCGTGCACCAGCGCGACGAGGTCGTCGCTGCCGGTGCTCAGCGCGATCTTGGCCTTCGGGTCGTCGCCGTCGGACAGGTCGACCAGCCGGCCACCCTCCAGCCGCCCGTGGAACGCGGTGCCGAGGTCGGTGATCCGGCAGGCCAGGGTGCGGTCGAGGTCGATGCGTCCCTGTGCCTCGGCGTTGCGGTCCAGCCGCGCGGCCAGGTCGTGCAACGCCTGCCGGCACTCGTCCACGCTGGCCACATCGTCTCCTCACCACGAACCACGCCGTTCCCGGCACCGTACCGCAATGGGGTGTCCGGGGTGCCCGGTAGCGTGGCACCTGCACACCTCGCCCCGCGGAAGGACTCAGGCATGCAGGACGCGTGGCGCGCCTACCTCGAGCTGGCCATGGGCCTGACGGAGGCGCCCCGGAAGAAGGCACAGGACGCGGTCATGCGCGTCGTCGGCCAGGGCGGCGCGACCGCCGCCCAGCTCCAGACGCTCGCCGAGGAACTGGTCGCGACCGGCCTGGCGAACCGGGAGTCGCTGACCAAGCTGGTCCGCTTCGAGGTGGACCGGGCGCTGGGCGCGGTCGGGCTGGCCACCGCCGACGAGGTCGCCGAGCTGACCCGCCGGGTGCACGACCTGGAGCGGCAGCTGCGCGAGGCGCGCGGCCACCTCGGGCCGGGCGACACGCCGTCCGGGGCAGCCGAGCCGCCGAAGACCGGTTCGCCCGCCGCCGAGTCCTCCCCGGCGACGACGCCGGCCAAGGCCCCCGCGACGACGCCGACGAAGGCGGTGGCGAAGAAGACGGTGGCCAAGAAGGCGATCGCGAAGAAGCCGCCGGCCACCGTGGCCCGTACCCCCGCCGACGGCTCGCCCGCCGCGCCCGCCCGGTCGGCGAAGAAGGCCACCGGGCGCCGGGCGGCCGGCTCGTGACCGCGCCCCGGCCCGGCCCGCCGCAGGGTCCGCGGCCCGGACCGCCCCCGGGGGTACGCTCCGCGCCGGCCGAGGAGATCGGCGAGGCGCGGCACCCGGCGGTGGACGCGGCCGTACTCGGCATGGCCAACGCCGAGGTGCTCGCCCCGGCCGACCAGATCGCCCAGTACGAGGCGGCGTACGAGACGCTGCGCGAGACCCTCGCCACCATCGACCAGGCCTGAGCAGAGGCGGAGACACACCTGATGGCTCGTCGTACCCGGCTGGACGCCGAACTGGTCCGGCGCGGGCTGGCCCGCTCCCGGGAACAGGCCGCCGCGCTCGTGGAGGCCGGTCGCGTCCAGCTGCGCGGAGTGCAGGCGCGCAAGCCCGCGGCGATGGTCGACCCGGCCGACCCGCTGCTGGTCACCGGCGAGGACCCGGCGCAGGAGTACGTCTCCCGGGGCGGCCACAAGCTGGCCGGCGCGCTCGCCGCGTTCGCCCCCGGCGGGCTGACCGTCACCGGCCGGCGCTGCCTGGACGCGGGCGCGTCGACAGGCGGTTTCACCGACGTGCTGCTGCGCGGCGGCGCCGCCGAGGTGGTCGCCGTGGACGTCGGCTACGGGCAGCTCGCCTGGTCACTGCGGACCGACGAGCGGGTGCGGGTGTTCGAGCGCACGAACGTGCGTACCCTCACGCCGGAGGCGATCGGCGGCCCGGTCGACCTGACGGTGGCCGACCTGTCGTTCATCTCGCTGCGGCTGGTGCTGCCGGCGCTTGCGGCGTGCACCGGGCCCGGCGGTGACCTGGCGCTGATGGTGAAGCCGCAGTTCGAGGTCGGCAAGGAACGCGTCGGCGCCGGCGGTGTGGTCCGCGATCCGGCGCTGCGCGCCGAGGCGGTGCTGGACGTGGCCGCTGCCGCCGCCGGGCTGGGCCTCGGCCTGGCCGGTGTCGCGGCCAGCCCGCTGCCCGGGCCGAGCGGCAACGTCGAGTTCTTCGTATGGTTGCGCGGGGACGCGCCCGCCGCGGATCCGGAGCGGGTCCGCGCGGTGGTGGCCGCCGGCCCGCAGGGCGCCGCCGCGACGGCGGCCACGACCGAGGAGGTGTCCGGGTGAGCCGTACCGCGCTGCTGGTCACGCACACCGGCCGTCGACGCAGCACCGAGCACGCCCGCGCGGTGGCCGCCGATTTGATCGCCGCCGGGTTCGAGGTGCGGGTGGTGGCCGAGGAGGCCGACGACCTGGACCTGCCGGGCGTGGTGCCGGTGACCGGCCCGGAGGCCGCCGAGGGCGCCGAGATCGTGTTCGCGCTCGGCGGGGACGGCACGTTCCTGCGCGCCGCCGAGCTGGCCCGCCCGGCCAAGGTGCCGCTGCTCGGGATCAACCTGGGCAAGGTCGGCTTCCTCGCCGAGGCGGAGATCGACGACCTGGACACCGCGGTCCGTGACGTGGTCGACCGCAACTACACGGTGGACGAACGGCTCACCCTGGACGTCACAGCCGAGTTCGAGGGCGGGCCGACCATCGAGTCGTGGGCGCTCAACGAGATCAGCGTGGAGAAGGGCGAACGCGCCCAGATGCTGGAGCTGCTCGTCGACGTGGACGGCCGGCCGCTGTCCCGGTACGGCTGCGACGGCGTGATCTGCGCGACCCCCACCGGCTCGACCGCGTACGCGTTCTCCGGCGGCGGGCCGGTGGTCTGGCCCGAGGTGGAGGCGCTGCTGCTGGTGCCGATCAGCGCGCACGCGTTGTTCAGCCGCCCGCTGGTGACCGCGCCCACGTCGACGTTCGTCATCACCGTCGACCCGTTCACCACACTGGCCGTGCTCTGCTGCGACGGGCGGCGCGTCTACGACCTGCCGCCGGGCGCCCGGGTGACGGTGCGCCGGGGCACGCTCCCGGTGCGCATCGTGCGGCTGCGGGCCCGTCCGTTCACCGACCGGCTGGTGGCCAAGTTCGACCTTCCCGTCCAGGGCTGGCGGGGCAACCGTCGCTGACCAGCGGCTCAGCGGAAATCTCCGTTCGGCCCACCGGTCCCGGCGCTCGCGCGCGTTACGGTGGGCGTACGGGCCGCGAAGAGGTGAGTCCGGGCGCGGCGGTGAGGCCCGCCGCTTCCCGGATGCGGCCCACCTGTCGCGGGCTCGGCCAGGGGGTGGTCGGGGCCGCGACGGTCGGGACGCCGGAGCGTCGTAGCCGGCCGCGGCGGGCGGACCGGCACGCCGTGTCCGGTCGGGTGTCGACCCCGGCCGGGCCGACAGGTCGCAGGGCCGCCGCCGGAGGAAGCGGCGGCACGCGAGCTGGGCGACACGGTCTCCGGCGTCCCGGCCTCCACTCCGTCGTGCTCGTGTCCACCTGGCGACATGTCGCCGGTGCGGCGGCCCGTACCCGGTGACCAGGTGGCGGACGCCGTCGCAGACTCCGATCGCCGGTCTCACGAGGCCGGCCTCGGAGTAGAGGAGCGTCACATGCACCGGTTCCCCCGCTGGCTCGCCGCCGGCGCGGCCGGGGCGTTGGTGGTCGGGCTCGCCGTACCGGCGTCCGCCGTACCGCCCGCCCGGCCCGCCGGCCCGCCCCCGGGCACATCCGCCCCGGGCGCGAAGCCCGCCCGCGTCACGCTGATCACCGGCGACCAGGTCGAGCTGGTCCAGGCCGCGCCGGGCCGGATCGCCGCCACTGTCCACCCCGGGCCGGGCCGGGACCGGATCGTCTTCCAGACCACGCAGGCCGACGGCGGGCTGCGGGTACTCCCCGCCGACGTCGTGCCGTACGTGTCGGCGGGCGTGCTCGACCCGGACCTGTTCGACGTGCAGGAACTGGCCGAGCAGGGCTACGGCGACGCGGGCCTCACGGCGCTGCCGCTGATCGTGCGCTACCGGGAACCGGCCGCCGGGCGGGTGCGTCCCCTCGCCGTCGCCGCCGAGTCCCGTCCGCTGTCCAGCATCAACGGCGCCGCGCTGCGTGTCGACAAGGACGACCTGGGCGCGCTGTGGACGTCGCTGCGGGAGACGCCGCAGGCCCGCACCGCGGGTGCCGGACCGGTCCGGCTCGGCGCGGGCGTGGAGCGCGTGTGGCTGGACGGGCGGGCCCGGGTGGCGCTGGAGCACAGCGTCCCGCAGATCGGTGCGCCCGCCGCGTGGGCGGCCGGGCGCGACGGCGCCGGCGTGCGGGTCGCGGTGCTCGACACCGGCGTGGACGCCGACCACCCCGACCTGGCCGGCCGCGTCGCCGAGGCGCGCGACTTCACCGGCGGCGGCAGCGCCCGGGACGGCCACGGCCACGGCACCCACGTGGCGGCCACCGTCGCCGGCAGCGGGACGGCCTCCGCAGGGCTGCGCAAGGGCGTCGCGCCCGGCGCGCGGCTGCTGGTCGGCAAGGTGCTCGACGACTCCGGCTCCGGCTACGACTCCGGCATCATCGCCGGCATGGAGTGGGCCGCGCGCTCCGGCGCCAAGGTGGTCAGCATGAGCCTCGGCGGCGCGCCCACCGACGGCACCGACCCGATGAGCCAGGCCGTGAACGATCTCACCGCCTCCACCGGCGCGCTGTTCGTGATCGCCGCCGGCAACGACGGTGAGCCGCGCAGCGTCGGCTCGCCCGGCGCGGCCACCGCCGCGCTCACCGTCGGCGCCGTCGACCGCGACGACGTGCTCGCCGACTTCTCCAGCCGCGGCCCGCGCCTGGGCGACAACGGCCTGAAGCCGGAGATCACCGCGCCGGGCGTCGGCATCGTCGCCGCCCGAGCCGCCGGCACCACCATGGGTACGCCTGTGGACGACGCCTACACCCGCGCCTCGGGCACCTCGATGGCCACGCCGCACGTCGCGGGCGCGGCCGCCGTACTCGCCCAGGAGCATCCCGGATGGACCGCCGCGCAACTGAAGGACGCGCTGGTCAGCACCACCCGGCCGAGCACCGGCGCGACGGTGTTCGAGCAGGGCGCCGGGCGGGTCGACGTGGCCCGTGCGCTGCGCCAGCGGGTGTACGGCACGGCCACCGCCGACTTCGGCCGGCTGACCACCGGCGGGCCGGCCGCGACCCGGACGGTGCGCTACGTCAACGGCACCGAAGCCGCGCAGACGCTGCGTCTGGCGCTGGAGCTGCGCAACCTGGACAGCGGCGCGGCCGAGACCGACGGCCTGACACTCGACGCCGGCACGGTGACGGTGCCGGCCGGCGGCGGTGTGGACGTGCCGCTGCGCGCCGACCCGGCCCGGCTGGACCGGGGCCCGCACGGCGGCTGGCTGGTCGCCACCGGCACGGACGGCGTGACGGTGCGGACCGCGGTCGGGCTCACGCTCAGCGGCCCGCAGCACACGGTGACGCTGCGCGCGCTGGACCTGGCTGGGCGGCCCGGATCGTCGCCGGTGGTGACGCTGTTCGGCGAGCACCCGGAGTCGGACGCGATGGGCTGGCTCGGCGTCGGCGACGAGTGGCGGATCCAGGTGGAGGAGGGTCCGTACCTGCTGCACGCGCTGATCGAGCACGGCGCGCCGCTGGACGAGCAGCTCACCCTGGTCACCGACCCGGAGCTGACAGTGGACCGGGACCTCACGGTGGTGCTCGACCCGCGGCGCGGCACGCCGGTACGGATCGAGACGCCGAAACCGTCCGAGCAGCGGGCCGTCCTGAGCTTCTACCAGCACCGGGTGTTCGGCAACGGCCGGCAGGTCGACCACGGCGTGATGACGTTCAGCACCGTGCAGCAGCTCAACGTCACCCCGACCCGGCAGGTGCGCCGCGGCGAGTTCGAGTTCTCCTCGCGCTGGCAGCTCGTCGCACCGATGGTCGACATCGACGTCAGCGGCGTGTCCGGCGCGCTGGACGTCAACCTGATGGGTCAGTCACCGGCCCCGGCCGGGCGGCAGCGGCTACGCCTGGTCGCCGCCGGCACCGGCGCACCCGGTGAGCTGGCCGGCGTGCGGGGCGCGGCGGCGCTGCTCACCGCGTCCGCCGACCGGTCCGAGGAGGAACAGGTGGCCGCCGCGGCGGCGGCCGGCGCGAAGGCGGTGCTGATCGTCCGGCCGGCGGACCAGAGCGCGTGGACGGTGTGGCGTCCGACCGGGGAGCGGCTGCCGGCACCGGCGCTCGCGGTGGCGTACGACGACGGGCAGCGGATGCTCGCGGCGGCGCGTACCGGCCGGGCCCGGATGGACCTGACGCTCACCGTTGACAGCCCGTACCTCTACGACGTGTTCCAGGTGTCGAAGGGCCGGGTGCCGGAGCGGATCCTCCACCGGGTCACCGCCGCGAACACCGCCGAGGTGACCGCGCGCTACGGCGACACCGGCGGCCTGGACTGGGCCACCGAGCAGCGGTTCGGGTGGCGGCCCTGGCAGGAGTTCTCCTGGAACGACGACCAGCGGATGGTGCGTACCGGGACGACCCGGCGGGAGTTCGTCAGTTCCGGTGACTCGTGGTGGCAGCACCGGGTGCTGCACCGGCTGATGTTCTCCAGCATGGGGACGCTGACCGGCGGCCTGTCCGACCGGCCCCGGCGCTACGCGGCCACCGACCGGACCACCGAGTCGTGGCACACGCCGCTGGTGCGTCCCGCCGTGCCGGCCGGTGCGGCCGCGCCGAGCCGGACCGCTGACACGCTCGACCTGAGGGTGGCCGAGTTCGTCGACGCCGACGGTCACGCCGGCGTGGACAACCGGTCGGAGGAGCAGGACACGGTGACCCGCCGGGTCAGCCGCGACGGGCAGCCGATCGCCGACCTGTCCGCCGGCTGGGCGCCGGTGCCTGCCACCGCCGGTCCGGCCCGCTACCGCCTCGACGTGACGACGGCACGGTCGTCGGCGGAATGGCGGTGGGCGACCCGTACCGAGACGGCGTGGGAGTTCACCTCGGCCCGCCCGTCCGGTGACGCGGCCCGGCCGCTGCCGCTGCTCCAGGTCGACTACCGGGTGCCGGCCGACCTGCGCGGCGAGGTGCCCGGCAGGCGGAAGCACACCGTCGGGCTGACGCTGCGCCACCCGGCCGGCCTGCCCGCGCCGGCCGGCACGACGGTACGCGCCGAGGTGTCGTTCGACGGCGGACGCACCTGGCGTACGGCGCCGGTACGCGGCTCCGGCACCCGGTTCACCGCCGAGGTGCCGGCCGGGCGCGGCACGGTGTCGCTGCGCGTCTCGGCGCGGGACCGGTCCGGCAGCACAGTGACGCAGACCGTGATCGACGCGTACGGGCTGCGATGAGACGCCGGGGCGGGGCGGTCCTGGGGCCGTCCCGCCCCGGCCCCGGTCAGATCCAGCCGCGCCGGGCGGCCTGGAACGCCAGCCCGGGCCGGGTGTCCACACCGGCGGCGGCCATCAGGTCGGCCAGCCGCCGCTGCACGGTACGCCGGCTCACCCCGAGCTGTGACGCGATCGACTTGTCCGGCACCCCGGCGACGAACAGCGACAGCAGCCGCGCCTCGTCGCCGTCGGGCTGGTAGCCGGTGGCGGCCCGGTCGGCGGGCGTGCCGAGCGGCGTCGCCATCAGCCAGTGGCTCTCGAAGAGCGCCAGCAGGGCGTCCAGCAACTGGCTGCGGCCGATCACCGCGGCTGTCGGCTCCCCGCCGTCGCGGTCGGGCACCAGCGGGCACACCGCGGTACGACCGTCCACCACGGCCAGTCGCACCGGCAGCCGGTCCAGCACCCGGGCCTGCTCCCCGGCGCGTACGCCCCGCTCCACGTCCGCGAGCGCGCCCGGCTCCAGCAGCATGGCCCGTTCGTAGATGGCCCGGTAGCGCACGCCGCGGGCGAGCGCGTCGAACTCCTCGACGTTCTCCGGTCCGGGCATCGCCAGCGGGTTCGCCCGGCAGAACCAGAGCACCTCCTCGCGCGCGCCGTTCTGCAGCTCGCGCAGCCGTTCCCGCAGCCCCCGCGCGCCGGTGACCACCTCGACCAGGTGCGCGGCGTCGTGGCGGCGCATCCCGGCCCGGTAGTCCTCGGCGAGCCGGCTGACAGCGGCGCGGGCCTCCTCCAGCGCGGACTGGCGGCGCAGCAGCGCCTCGCCCAACGGCACGTCCGGCGCGAGCGGCCGCAGCGGCGCGTCCGGTTCCGGCCCGGTCGGCAGCACGAGACCCTTGTCCCGCAAGGCGTCCAGCCGGGCGGCGACCTCCGCGCGGGGCCGTCCCAGCCGCTGTGCGAGCTCACCGGCCCGGGCCGTGTTCGCCCGTACCAGGCTGCGGTAGAGCTCCTCCTCGTCCGGGGTCAGGCCGATCTCCTCCAGCACGGGGCTGAACTGTACGGGTGCCTGCGGCTCGCCCTGCCGGCTGGTCAACTGTCACACGGCGGGGCTACTGTCGGGTGCTGTGCTGGAAGAGCTGCGCATCACCGGACTGGGCGTCATCGAGGACACCACGCTGCCGCTGGCCGCGGGGATGAACGTCATCACCGGCGAGACCGGCGCCGGCAAGACCATGGTGGTGACCGGCCTCGGCCTGCTCTTCGGCGGCCGCGCCGACGCCGGCCGGGTGCGCGCCCAGCCGGGCCGCGCGGCGGTGGAGGGCCGGCTGCGCCTGAGCGGCCGGGTGGCCGAGGCGGTGCACGCCCGCATCCTCGATGCAGGCGGCGAGCCCGACGAGGACGGTTCGCTGCTGCTCAGCCGCACCGTGACCATCGAGGGCCGCTCCCGGGCGCACCTGGGCGGGCGCGCCATGCCGGTGTCCACGCTCGGCGAGGTCGGCGAGCAGGTGCTCGCAGTGCACGGCCAGTCCGACCAGCTGCGGCTGCTGCGCCCGGCCGAACAGCGTGCCTCGCTCGACCGGTTCGCCGGGCCCGAGCACGAGAAGCTGCTCGACGCGCTGCGCGAGACGTACGCCCGGTGGCGCACCGTCGTCGACGACCTGGCCGACCGGCGGCGCAACGCCCGCGAGCGCAACCAGGAGGCCGACCTGCTGCGGCTGGGCCTGGACGAGATCACCCGGGTCGACCCGCAGCCGGGGGAGGACGACGAGCTGAAGGCCGAGGCGCAGCGGCTGGAGCACGCCGAGGGGCTGCGTACCGCCGCGCAGGTGGCGCAGCAGTGCGTGGCCGGCGGTGTCGAGGCGACCGACGAGACGCCGGACGCGACGGTGTTGCTCGGCACCGCGCGGCGCACGCTGGAGGCGCAGGCCGGCACCGACCCGGCGCTGGGTGAGCTGGCGGCCCGGCTGGAGGAGGCGGCCACGCTCGTCACCGACGTGGCCGCGGAGCTGTCGGCCTACCTGGCCGCGCTGGACGCGGACCCGGCACGCCTCCAGACCGTCTACGAGCGGCGGGCCGCGCTGCGCGCGCTCACCCGCAAGTACGCCGACGACGTCGACGGCGTGGTGGCGTGGGCCGAACGCGCCCGCACGCGGCTGTCCGATCTGGACACCTCCGACGAGCTGCTGGACGAGCTGGACCGCGAGGCGACCCGGCTCGCCGGTGAGGTGGCCGACCTCGCCGGCCGGGTGTCGGCGTCCCGGCGGGAGGCGGCGGTCCGCTTCGCCGAGGAGGTGACAGTCGAGCTGGCCGGGCTGGCGATGCCGCACGCCCGCATCGAGGTGGCGGTGCTGCCGCGACCGGCGGGCCGGTCCGAGCCGAGCCTGCCTGTCAACGGCGTCGAGACCGGCGTCGGCGCGGACGGCGCCGACGAGGTGGAGCTGCGGCTGCTGGCGCACCCGGGCGCGCCGGCGCTGCCGCTGCAGAAGGGCGCGTCCGGCGGTGAGCTGTCCCGGGTGATGCTCGCCATCGAGGTGGTCTTCGCCGGTTCCGGCGGCCCGCCCACGCTGGTGTTCGACGAGGTCGACGCCGGTGTCGGCGGCCAGGCCGCGGTGGAGATCGGCCGTCGGCTGGCCCGGCTGGCCCGCAGTCACCAGGTGCTCGTGGTCACGCACCTGCCGCAGGTCGCCGCGTTCGCCGACCGGCATCTGGTGGTGGCCAAGGACACCGGGGGAGCGGTCACCACGAGCGGGGTGCGCGTGGTGGAGGACACCGAGCGCGCCCGGGAACTGGCCCGGATGCTCGCCGGTTTGCCGGACTCGGATCTGGGTATCGCCCATGCCGAGGAGCTCCTGGCCGTGGCGGCCAAGGAAAGGCGTCCGTGATACCCCGATTGTGAGCGCAAGCACACCGGCGCGGGTTCCGGTGTGCTTCCCTGGGTAGGCGGCCCTGCTCAGGCATGTCGCGACAGCAAAACCTGCCTCACATGCCAGGATGGTCACGATGCGTCTACCCACACTGCGCCGGAGCCGGAACCCGGAGCCGGGCTCCATCGTCGGCACCGCGCGCCTCGACCGCCGGACGAAACGGCTGGTCGGGCGGCTGCGACCCGGCGACATCGCGGTCATCGACCACGTCGACCTGGACCGGGTGGCGGCCGACTCGCTCGTCGCGGTGGGTGTGGCGGCGGTCCTCAACGCCAAGCCGTCGGTCTCCGGCCGCTATCCCAACCTCGGCCCGGAGGTGCTGGTCGCGGCCGGCATCCCGCTGCTGGACGACCTCGGCGAGAGCGTCTTCGAGCAGGTCCGCGAGGGCGACCGGGTCCGCATCGAGGGCAACACCGTCTTCGTCGGCGACGATCCGGTCGCGCACGGCTCGTTGCAGGACGCCGAAACAGTGGCCAAGTCGATGGCCGACGCCCGGGAGGGCCTGTCGGTGCAGTTGGAGGCGTTCGCCGCCAACACGATGGACTACCTGCGCCAGGAACGCGACCTGCTGCTCGACGGCGTCGGCGTGCCGGAGATCCAGACCCAGATCCAGGGCCGGCACTGCCTGATCGTGGTGCGCGGCTACGACTACAAGGCCGACCTGGACGTGCTGCGCCCGTACATCCGGGAGTTCAAGCCGGTGCTGATCGGCGTGGACGGCGGCGCCGACGCGCTGGTCGAGGCGGGCTACACCCCGGACATGATCATCGGGGACATGGACTCGGTCACCGACGACGTGCTGCGCTGCGGCGCCGAGGTGATCGTGCACGCCTACCCGGACGGGCGGGCGCCGGGCCTGGCCCGGGTCAACGGGCTCGGCGTACCGGCGATCACCTTCCCGGCGGCGGCCACCAGCGAGGACCTGGCCATGCTGCTGGCCGACGAGAAGGGCGCGTCGCTGCTGGTGGCGGTCGGCACGCACGCCACCCTGGTGGAGTTCCTCGACAAGGGGCGCGGCGGCATGGCGTCGACGTTCCTGACCCGGCTGAAGGTCGGTGGCAAGCTGGTCGACGCCAAGGGCGTCAGCCGGCTCTACCGGCAGAGCATCTCCGGGTCGTCGCTGCTGCTGCTGGTCCTGTCGGCGGTGGCCGCGATGGCATCCGCGGTGGCGGTCTCCACCGTCGGGAAGGCGTATCTGGGCGTGGTCTCCGAATGGTGGGACAATTTCGTGTTCCAGCTCGGCCAGCTCTTCTAGCTCCCCGACGATCAAGAGGCTGCAAGCGTGATCAACTTTCGCTACCACGTGGTGTCCCTGACCGCGGTGTTCCTGGCGCTGGCGATCGGCCTGGTGGTCGGCACAGCCGCCCTCAACGGGCCGGTCGCCGACTCGCTCCGGGAGAACGTCAACGGCCTGCGCAAGGACAACTCGCTGATGCGCCAGTCGGTCAACAGCATGCAGAAGCAGCTGGAGACCGAGGAGGACTTCGCCGCCGAGATGGCCCAGCTCGTCCTGCCCGGCAAGCTGACCGGCCGCCGGGTGCTGGTGCTCACCCTGCCCAGCGGCCGGGACCAGGCCGAGGGCGTGGTGAAGATGCTCCAGACCGCCGGCGCCGACGTCACCGGCCGCATCGACGTGCAGGACAAGTTCGTCAACCCGGACAGCAACAACAACCTGCTGGAGCTGGCGGTCACCGCCGCCCGCCCGAACAGCGCCCCCACCGGCAACCTGCCCGGTAACGGGCACGGCGTGGAGACCTCCAGCGCGTTGCTGGCCAACGTGCTGGTGGACCGCCCGGCCGGGAGCCCGCCGGTCAGCGACGCCGACCGGCGCGCCGTGCTGGAGCAGTACGCCACCGCCGGCTACCTCACCCCGGCGGACCGGATCTCCACCGCCGCCGAGGCGGTGGTGATGGTCACCGGCCAGCCGTACGTGGACAAGGACTCGGCGAAGAAGGACGAGTCGGTGGTGAAGATCGCCGAGCAGTTCGACAGGGCCGGCGCGCTCGTGGTCGCCGGCATGGGCTCGACCGGCGGCAACCTCGTCTCCGTGGTCCGCGGCGACCCGGTGCTGTCGCAGACCATCTCCACCGTCGACAACGCCAACACCGTGCAGGGCCAGCTGGTCACCAGCCTCGCCCTGGCGCAGCAGCTCACCGAGAAGAAGACCGGCCAGTACGGCGTGGGCGACAACGCCGCCGCCCGGGTGCCTACACTGCCCCGGTGACCGCTCCGGGCCGCCCGGTCCGTGCCCGCGTCGCGTTCGAAGTCCGGATCGAGGAGGTCCCGTGAGACTGGGTCGGCTGCTGGCCGTGGGCGCGGGAGCGCTGGCCGCCCGCTACGTGCTGCGTCAGACGCGTACGTCGCCGGGCGGGCCGGCGTTGGAGCGCACCAACTACCGGGGCCGCACGGTGACCCTGGCCGCCGGTCCGGCTTTGGCCGTCGGCGCGGCCACCGGGGCCGCGCTGGGTGCCGGTAGCGCCCCGGCCGGCGCCGCCGCGCTCGTCGCCGGGCTCGGCGCGGGCGCTGTCGGCCTCTACGACGACGTGGTCGGCGCGCGCCCCGAACAGAAGGCCGCGAAGGGGTTCGCCGGGCATCTCGCCGCGCTGCGCGAGGGCCAGGTCACCGCCGGGATGGTCAAGGTCGCCGGGGTGGGCGTGGCCGGGCTGGGCGCCGCCGCGCTGCTCGCCGCCGACCGGCGGGTCGCCGCGCACCCGCGCCGCCGGCAGGCCGGTGCGTTCGGCCGCGGGCTCGACGTGCTGCTCGGCGCCGGCGTGGTGGCCGGCACCGCCAACCTGGTCAACCTGCTCGACCTGCGGCCCGGCCGGGCGCTGAAGTCCGGCATGCTGCTCGGTGCGCCGCTGACCGCCGGCCCGTACGGCGGCCTCGCCGCGGGCGCCGTGGGCGCGTCGGCCGCGCTGGTCGGCGACGACCTCGGCGAGCGCGTCATGGTGGGCGACAGCGGCGCCAACGCGCTCGGCGCGCTGCTCGGCGTGAGCCTCGCCGCGCGTACCGGGCCGCTGGGCCGGGCCGGCGTGCTGGCCGTGCTCGCCGCGCTCACCGCGGCCAGCGAGAAGGTCAGCTTCACCCAGGTCATCGCGCGGACCCCGGGACTGCGGCACCTCGACGAGCTGGGCCGGCTCCCGGACTGACGTGACGAAACCGGCTCCTCTCGCCGCCGCCGGCCGGGTCGCCGGGGCGGCCGCCCTCATCGCCGTCCTCACCGTCCTCAGCCGGCTCGCCGGCTTCGGCCGTACCGCCGTGTTCACCTGGATGCTGGGCCCCACCGATCTCGGCGGCGCCTACCTGGTGGCCAACTACGTCCCGAACTTCATCTTCGAGATCGTCGCCGGTGGGGCGCTCGCCAGTCTCGTCGTACCGCTGCTGGCCGGCGCCGTCGAGGCGGGTGACCGGCGCGCGGTGGCCGCCACCACCGGCGCGCTGCTGACCTGGACGCTGAGCCTGCTGGTCCCGCTGGCGGTGCTGCTGGCGCTGTTCGCCGACCCGCTGCCGGGCCTGATCGGGAACGGTCTCAGCGAGGCCCAGCAGGCGTCCGGGGCGCGGATGCTGCGGGTCTTCGCGCCGCAGCTGCCGCTGTACGGCGTGGGGATCGTGCTGACCGGTGTGCTCCAGGCGCACCGCCGCTTCGCCTGGCCGGTGATCGCGCCGCTGCTGTCGAGCGTCACGGTCATCGCCGTCTACCTGGGCTTCACCGCGCAGCAGGGGCGGCTGGCCACGATCGGGGAGGCCGGACGCGGCGGCGAGCTGCTGCTGTCCGCCGGCACCACGCTCGGCGTGGTGGTGCTCTCACTGTCGCTGCTGATCCCGGTGCGCCGCCTGCGGCTGCGGATCCGGCCGGGCTACCGCTTCCCCGCCGACGCCCGCGCCCGGGTCGGCGGTCTGGTGGTCGCCGGGGCGGTCACCGTGGCCGCCCAGCAGATCGCCCTGGTCGTCGCGCTCAATCAGGTCACCTACGGCCGGACCGCCGACGTCAGCGCCTACAACCTCGCCCAGACCGTCTACTTCCTGCCCTGGGCGGTGCTGGCCGTGCCGCTCGCGGTGGCCGCGTACCCGACGCTCGTCGCGGCCCGGGCCACCGGCGACGAGCGCGCCTATCGGGAGACCCTGGCCCCGGCGGTACGCGGGGTCGTGCTGCTCAGCCTGCTCGGTGCCGCCGCGCTCGTCGGCACCGCGATCCCGGTCGGGCACTTCTTCTTCTCCGATGCGCTCGACGCGAGTACCGCGGCGGCCGGGATCGCCGGTTTCGCGCCCGGCCTGGTCGGCTACGGCCTGTTCGCGGTGCTCACCCGCGCGCTGTACGCGCGGGGAGAGACCCGCGCGGCCACAGTGGCCACAGCGCTCGGCTGGCTCAGCGTGCCCGCGCTCGCCGTGGTGTCCGCGCAGGTGGCGCCGCTGGCCGACCGGGTGCTCGCGGTGACGCTGGCGACCTCGGCCGGCATGCTGCTGCTCGGCGTGCTGCTGATCGCCGCGGTCCGGCGGGCCGCCGGTGGCGAGGCGCTGGCCGGTGTCGGCCGGGCCGGTGCCGCCGGGCTGCTCGCGGCCGTCGTCGCCGGTGCCGGCGGAGCGGCCGTCTCGGCGGGACTCGCCGGGCTCGGTGACGGCACCCCGACGACACCGTGGGCCCTCGCGCAGGGCATGCTGTCCGGGGTCGTGGTCGGTGTCCTGTTCCTCGCCGTCGCCTGGCTGACCGACGCCCGCGACCTGCGGCCGCTGCTCGCGACCGTGACCCGCCGGCTGCGCCGGCGACGCCCGGCCGGCGGGGACGACGGCCCGCCGGCGCAGCAGCACCCCGGCGAGCGGGGTGACGGAAGGGAGACCGTTTCCTCATGACGGACGCCTCGCCGGCACCGCGCTGGCCCGGGTCGGTGGCCCTGGTGCTCGCCTCCAGCACCGGCGGGGTCGGGCAGCACGTGCGCTCGATCACCCGAGGGCTGACCGAGGCCGGCGCGTCCGTGCTGGTCTGCGGCCCGGCCGCCACCGAGGAACAGTTCGACTTCACCGGCGCCGGGGCCCGGTTCACGCCGGTGGAGATCCCGGCCAGCCCCACGCCGGGCGACGCGCGCGCGGTCACCGCGCTGCGCCGGGCGCTCGCTGACACACCCGTCGACGTGGTGCACGCGCACGGGCTGCGCGCCGGCCTGGTCGCCGCGCTCGCCCGTCCCGCCGCGCCGCTGGTCGTCACCTGGCACAACGCGGTCCTCGCCGGTGGCCTGCGCGGCGCGGTGTCCCGGCTGGTCGAGCGGGTCGTCGCCCGGTCCGTGCGGGTCGCGCTGGGCGCCTCCGCCGACCTTGTCGACCGCGCCGCCGCGCTCGGCGCCGCCGACGCCCGCCTGGCCCCGGTCGCCGCGCCGGCGCTGCCCGCGCCGCGGCGCCGCCGCACGGCGGTACGCGCCGAGTTCGCCGTCGCCGCCGACCGGCAGCTGATCCTCTCGGTGGGCCGGCTGCACCCGCAGAAGCGGTACGACGTGCTGATCGACGCCGCCGCCCGCTGGCGGACCCGTACTCCCGCCCCGCTCGTGGTGATCGCCGGCAGCGGTCCGGCGTACCTGCCGCTGGCCGCCCGGATCTCGGCCGCCCGCGCGCCGGTGACGCTGCTCGGGCACCGTACCGACGTGGCGGACCTGCTGGGCGCCGCCGACCTGGCGGTGGTGACGAGCGACTGGGAGGCCCGCCAGCTGTTCGCGCAGGAGGCGCTGCGGGCGGGCGTACCGCTCGTCGCGACCGCCGTCGGCGGGCTGCCGGACCTGGTCGGCGACGCGGCGGTGCTGGTGCCGCCGGGCGACGTGGACGCCGTCGACGCGGCCGTGCGTGACCTGCTCGACGACCCCGTACGCCGGGCCGATCTGGGCCGTCGCGGCCTGGCGCGGGCCGCGACCTGGCCCACCGAGGCGGACACCGTGGCCGCGCTCGCCGGCCTCTACGCCGAGCTGACACCCCAGCTCTCCACCGGGAACCGCTGATGCTGCGCAGACTGACCCCGGTGCTGCTGACGCTGGTCGTGGTGGCGCTGGGCATCACCGCGCTCTCCGCCCGTCCGGACGAGGGTGCGGCCCGGCCCGGGGCCGACTTCGTGGTGCTCGTCGGCGCGGCGGGCCTGCGGTGGGACGACGTCGACCCGGAGAACACGCCGACGCTGTGGCGGATGGCCGAGCAGGGCGCGATCGGGTCGCTCTCGGTACGCTCCGCGCACCGCCCCACCTGCCCGGTCGACGGCTGGCTCACGCTCGGCGCGGGGAACTTCGCCGCCTGGCCCGGCGCCCGCCCGGGCGGTGGCTGCCCGGCCACCGGTGTGACAGTCGAGCGGCCCGACGGCATCGGCGCGAACCTGCCCGACCAGCCCAGCGCGGTGGCGCACAACCAGGAGCAGCTCTCCTGGGGCGCCACACCCGGCGCGCTGGCCGAGTCGGTGCGCTGCTCGGTGGCCGTCGGCCCGGGCGCCGCCGTGGCCGCCGCCCGCCCGTTCGGCCGGGTCGACAGGTACGCGCCCACGCTCCCGGAGAAGCCGGCGGAACTGCTCGGCTCCTGCGTGCTGAGCATCGTCGACGTCGGCACCGTCGACGACGACGACCCGGAGGTACGGGCCGCCCAGGCGCGGCAGGCCGACGCCCGGCTGGCCCGGGTGCTCGCCGCCCGGCCGCCGCGCTCGCTGGTGCTCGTCGCGGGCGTGTCCGACACCGACTCCCCGGCGCGGCTGCACGTCGCCATCGCCGACGGACCCGGCTGGGAGGGCGGCTGGCTGACCTCGCCCAGCACCGCCCGGTCCGGCTACCTGCAACTGATCGACCTGGCCCCGACCGTGCTCGCCGTGCTCGACAAACCGATGCCGGAACGGGCGTTCCTCGGCCGGCCCGCGGTGACTGTCGACGACCGGCCGGACGACCTGCGGGCCGCGATCGAGGCGCCGGCCGACGCGGACCGGGAGGCAGCCGCCCAGCGCCGCGTCGCCGGCTGGTTCTTCACGCTGCTCGCCGCCGCCCAGCTCGCCCTCGCGGTGGCGGTGCTGCCGCTGCTGCGCCGCGCCCGCCGGCTCGCCGGACCGCACGGGCCGGAACCGGTGTCGCCGCGGATCGTGGCGGTGGTGGAGCTGCTGCTGATCGCCGCCGCGCTGGCAGTGCCCGCAGCGTTGCTCGCCGACGCCGTGCCCTGGTGGCGCGGCGACCACGCGGGCCTCTGGTACGCCTCGGTGACCGCGCTGCTCATCGTCGGCGGCACCGCCGCGGTCCGGTTCAGTCCCGGACACGAGCGCACGCTCGGTCCGCTCGGGGCGGTCGCCGGGCTGGCCACGCTCGTCGTCGGAGTGGACGTGCTCACCGGCTCCCGGTTGCAGCTCAACGGCGTGGTCGGCTACTCGGCGCTGGAGGGTGGCCGGTACGCCGGGCTCGGCACCGTCGGGCTGGGCGTGTTCATCGCCGGGGCGCTGCTGTGCGGCGGCTGGCTCGCCCAGCGGTTCCGCAAGGGCTGGCGGCCGATGGTGATGGTGACGGTCGGCGGGCTCGCCGTGGTGATAGTGGGCAGCCCGTACCTGGGGGCCGACTCGATCGGCGCGATCGCGCTCACCGCCGGGGTCAGCGTCGCGGCCGCGATCTGCAGCGGCGGCTGGCTGACAGTGAGCCGGCTGGCCTGGGCGACAATGGCCGCGCTGGCGGTCACCGTCGGCTTCGCCCTGGTCGACCTCGGCCGTCCCGCGGACGAGCGGGGCAGCCTGGGCCGGTTCCTGGCCGCTGTGGGCGACGGCACCGGCGGGCTCACCGTGCACCGGTCCAGCAGCTCCAACATCCAGACGCTGGTGAACAGCCCACTGACCGTGCTGGCCCTGGCCGGGGCCGCGCTGGTCTGGCTCGCGCTGCTCCAGCCCTGGGGCGGGCTGATGCGGCTGTTCGGCATCTACCCGGCGATCCGGGCGGCGATGGCCGGCACCGGCGTGGCCGTCGGGCTGGGCGGCCTCCTCGGCGGGTCGGCGCTGGACGTGGCCGGCGCGGCGGCGGCCCTCGTGGTGCCCATGGCGGCCCTGGCGGCGCTGCGGGTGCTCGACCACTCCACCGACCGTACGGTGCCCGACAGCGGGCGTGGCGGCGGCGAGACGGGCGCGGTCCCACCGGGCGGACCGGACGACTCCTCCAGGGGCGGCGCGGCCGGCGGCCCGGCCGGCGACGGTGCGGGTGGCGACGGTGCGGGTGGTGGTCGGTCGGCGGGCGACGGCTCGGCCGCCGACGGCTCGGCCGCCGACGGCTCGGCCGGTGACGGTGCGGACGGTGACGGTGCGGACGGTGACGGTGCCGGCGACCCGGGGGAGGCCGGAAAGCCGGCCGGACCGGACGGGCAGGACTCCGCAGGCACGGGGGCACCGGACGGGCCGCGCCCCGCTGGCCCGGACGGGCAGGACTCCGCAGGCACGGGGGCACCGGACGGGCCGCGCCCCGCTGGCCCGGACGGGCAGGACTCCGCAGGCACGGAGGCGCCGGACGGGCCGCGCGCCGCTGGCACGGCCCGCGGGGCGCAGGTGCCCGCACAGCCGACCCCGGCGTCCTCGGACATCCCTGCCCGCTGACCCCGCCCGCGTGGCCCGCCAGGTCTGCCGCCCGCCGGTTCGGGGAGGTGGCGGGGTCGAGGCCCGGTGGAAGGCACCACATCGGCGAGCTGGTGTCGATCAAGGGCCCGGACCCGGGCCGGACCCGGGCCGGAGGAGGGCCGGGAGAGCGCCAGGGGAGCGCCGGGGGAGGGCCGGCACCGGCCTCACGTGCGTCGACAGCGGGTGCGACGCCGGCTCACGGTCCGGATGGTGTTACCGTGGAATCCCGTGGATCGCGTGATCACTCTGCTGATCGGCACGGCGGTTCGCACGACCGCTACGGACGACACGGGAGCAGGCCTTGGCCCCAACAGCACGGACGACCAGGCACATTTTCGTCACCGGGGGCGTCGCCTCCTCGCTGGGTAAGGGCCTCACCGCCTCCAGCCTCGGCAGTCTGCTGACCGCGCGCGGACTGCGCGTGGTGATGCAGAAGCTCGACCCGTACCTGAACGTCGACCCCGGCACGATGAACCCGTTCCAGCACGGCGAGGTCTTCGTCACCGAGGACGGCGCCGAGACCGACCTCGACGTCGGCCACTACGAGCGGTTCCTCGACCGGGACCTCTCCGGCAAGGCGAACGTCACCACCGGCCAGATCTACTCGGCGGTGATCGCCAAGGAGCGGCGCGGGGAGTACCTCGGCGACACGGTTCAGGTCATCCCGCACATCACCAACGAGATCAAGGCCCGGATCCGCGGCATGGCCGACCCGGACGCCGACGGCCAGGTGCCCGACGTGGTGATCACCGAGGTCGGCGGCACGGTCGGCGACATCGAGTCGCTGCCGTTCCTGGAGTCGATCCGGCAGATTCGCCACGACCTGGGCCGGGACAACTGCTTCTACCTGCACGTGTCGCTGGTGCCGTACCTGGCGCCGTCGGGCGAGCTGAAGACCAAGCCGACCCAGCACTCGGTGGCGCAGCTGCGCAGCATCGGCATCCAGCCCGACGCGCTGGTGCTGCGCTGCGACCGGGAGATCCCGGACAAGGTCAAGGAGAAGCTGTCGCTGTACTGCGACGTCGACCGGGAGGCGGTCACCGCCGCGCCGGACGCGCCGAGCATCTACGACATCCCGAAGGTGCTGCACAGGGAGGGCCTCGACGCGTACGTGGTGCGCCGGCTCGGCCTGTCGTTCCGCGACGTGGACTGGACCCGCTGGGACGACCTGCTGGAGCGGGTGCACCAGCCCCGGCACACGATCACCGTCGCGCTGGTCGGCAAGTACGTCGACCTGCCCGACGCGTACCTGTCGGTGAGCGAGGCGATCCGGGCGGCCGGGTTCGGCCACCGCGCCCGGGTGCAGCTCAAGTGGGTGCCCAGCGACGACTGCGTGACCCCGGCGGGCGCCGCCGCCGCGCTGTCCGGCGTCGACGGCATCGTGATCCCCGGCGGCTTCGGCGTCCGCGGCATCGAGGGCAAGGTCGGCACCGCCCGGTACGCGCGGGAGAACGGCATCCCGCTGCTGGGCCTCTGCCTCGGCCTCCAGTGCATGACCATCGAGGTGGCCCGGCACCTGGCCAACCTCGACGGGGCGAACTCGCTGGAGTTCGACGAGGAGGCCGTGCACCCGGTCATCGCCACCATGGCCGACCAGGAGGACATCGTCGCCGGGCGTGGCGACCTGGGCGGCACCATGCGGCTCGGGGCGTACCCGGCGAAGCTGGCCGAGGGCTCGATCGTCGCCGAGGCGTACGGCAGCACCGAGGTCAGCGAGCGGCACCGGCACCGGTACGAGGTGAACAACGCCTACCGCGACCAGCTCACCAAGGCCGGTCTGACCATCTCCGGCACGTCGCCGGACGGGCGGCTGGTCGAGTTCGTCGAGCTGGACCGCAACCTGCACCCCTTCTTCGTGGCCACCCAGGCGCACCCGGAGCTCAAGAGCCGCCCCACCCGGCCGCACCCGCTGTTCGCCGCGTTCGTCGGCGCCGCCGTGGCGTACTCGCAGGCCGACCAGCTGCCGGTGGACCTGGACGGCGCGTCGAAGAAGGCCGGCGGCGGCGGTGGCGCGAAGGCGTCCGCGAAGTGAGCGGCCGGTCCGCGCGGGCGCGCGGGGAGGCGGCGTGAGCGGCGTCGAGCACCGGTACGAGGTGACCGGCCGCCGGGAGATCTGGTCCGGCCGGATCTTCTCCGTGGTCAGCGACGACGTCACCATGCCCGGCGGCGGCAGCGCGACCCGCGACTACGTGCGGCACGTCGGCGCGGTCGCCGTGGTGGCGCTCGACGACGCCGGTCAGGTGGTGCTGATCCGCCAGTACCGGCACCCGGTCGGCCGGCACCTGTGGGAGCTGCCCGCCGGGCTGATGGACGTCGGCGGCGAGGACCTGGCCGCCGCCGCGCTGCGGGAGCTGGCCGAGGAGGCGGACCTGACCGCCGGGCGCGTCGACGTGCTCGTCGACCTGCACAGCTCGCCCGGTTTCGCCGACGAGGTGGTGCGGGTGTTCCTGGCCCGCGACCTCGCCGACGTGCCGGCCGATCAGCGGCACGACCGGCACGACGAGGAGGCCGACCTCCAGGTGGTCCGCGTGGACCTGGACGAGGCGGTGCGGATGGTGCTGGCCGGCGAGATCACCAACGCGTCCTGCGTGGCCGGGCTGCTCGCCGCCGCCCGCGCCCGCGACACCGGCTTCACCGAGCTGCGCCGCCCGGAGGCGCCGCTGCCGCGCTGATCCGCAAACGACGAGGGGCCGCCCGGCGCACTGCGCCGGGCGGCCCCTTCCGTGCGCCTGTGGTCAGTCGCGCAGAGGGCGTCCCTGCCCGTCGACACCGCCGTTGACGAGGATCAGGATGCCGTCGACGAGGCCCCAGATCGCGCCGAAGCCGCACGTCACGAGCGTGACGATGAGCTGGATGACACCGGTCTTGGTGTCGCCCATGTAGAACCGGCCGATGCCGAAGCCGCCGAGCAGGATCTGAAGCACACCCGCGACGACCTTGCTCTTGTCGGAGACGCCCTGCGGGTACTGCTGATAAGGAGTGGTCATGAGCGGACACAATAGTGATCGGTTCACGTCCTGTCGGCCTCGCCGCTCAGCCGATGGGAAGATGTCATCGAACTTTGTCCTCTCGGCGGATGGCGTCTCCACCGGGCAGTCCGAGGCATGCCTGACACACCGTCAGGACCAGCGGGCACCGGATGTCACAGTGTCGCCGCCCGTGGGCTTCCCACGGGCCTAGACTGCCGCCGGCGGGACAGGCGGACCGCGCCGGCAACGGAGCCGGCGCGGCCGCGCAGTCGGGGGTGAGCCGCCCCGGAGGAAGGTGTCTGCATCGTGAAGGTCGGAATCCCCCGCGAGGTCAAGAACCACGAGTACCGGGTGGCGATCACGCCCGCCGGCGTCAACGAGTTCACCCGCCACGGCCACGAGGTCTTCGTGGAGGCAGGCGCCGGAGTCGGTTCGAGCATCACCGACGACGAGTTCGCCGCCGCCGGCGCGAAGATCCTGGCCACCGCCGACGAGGTGTGGGACACCGCCGATCTGGTGCTGAAGGTCAAGGAGCCGATCGCCGAGGAGTACCACCGGATGCGCGAGGGGCAGGTGCTGTTCACCTACCTGCACCTGGCCGCGTCCCGCGAGTGCACCGACGCGCTGGTCGACCGGAAGGTCACCGGCATCGCGTACGAGACGGTCGAGCTGCCCGACCGCTCGCTGCCGCTGCTCGCCCCGATGTCCGAGGTGGCCGGCCGCCTCGCCCCGCAGGTGGGCGCCTTCTACATGATGCGTACCGGCGGCGGGCGGGGCGTGCTGCCCGGCGGCGTCTCCGGTGTGTACGCGGCCAAGACCGTGGTCATCGGCGCGGGCGTGTCCGGCCTGAACGCCGCCGCCATCGCGCTGGGCCTGCAGTCCGAGGTGCTGCTGCTGGACAAGAACGTGGCCCGGCTGCGCCAGGCCGACGCCATCTACCGGGGCCACCTGCAGACCGTCGCCTCCAACGCGTACGAGATCGAGCGGGCCGTGCTCGACGCGGACCTGGTCATCGGCGCGGTGCTGGTGCCCGGCGCGAAGGCCCCGAAGCTCATCTCCAACGAGCTGGTCTCCCGGATGAAGCCGGGCAGCGTGCTCGTCGACATCGCCATCGACCAGGGCGGCTGCTTCGAGGACTCGCGCCCGACCACGCACGCCGACCCGGTCTACAAGGTCCACGACTCGATCTTCTACTGCGTGGCGAACATGCCCGGCGCGGTGCCGAACACCAGCACCTACGCGCTGACCAACGTCACCCTCCCGTACGCCCTCGAACTGGCCAACCAGGGCTGGCAGCAGGCGCTGCGCAACGACCCGGCGCTGGCGCTGGGCCTGAACACCCACGCCGGCAAGGTCGTCTACGGCCCGGTCGCCGAGGCGCACGGCATGGACGTGCTGCCGCTGGACGAGGTGCTGAGCTGACCGAGACCGCTGTGCGCGCGGCCGGCGCGGAACCCGCGCCGGCCCTGCGCCGTGCGGTCCGGACCTACCTGGACCACCTCACCGTCGAACGCGGGCTGTCCGCGAACACGCTCGCCTCGTACCGCCGGGACCTGGACCGCTACCTCGCCACGCTGGCCGCGGCCGGGGTGGACGACCTGGCGGCCGCCGGGCCCGTGCAGGTCGAGGCCCACCTGGCCCGGCTGCGCGCGGGCGACGACGACCACCCGCCGCTCGCCGTCTCCTCCGCCGCCCGCGCGGCCAGCGCGGTCCGCGGCCTGCACCGCTTCGCGCTGCGCGAAGGGCTGGCCGGCGCCGACCCCAGCCGCGACGTCCGCCCGCCCGCGCCGCCGCGCCGGCTGCCCCGCGCGCTGCCCGTCGACGGGGTCCTACGGCTGCTGGAGGCCGCCGGCCCGCCCGGCGCCACCGGCGACCCCGCCGCCCGCGCGCTGCGCGACCGGGCGCTGCTGGAATTCCTGTACGGCACCGGCGCGCGCATCTCCGAGGCGGTCGGCGCCGCCGTCGACGACCTCGACCTGGACGCCGGAACCGTGCTGCTGCGCGGCAAGGGCGGCCGGACCCGGCTGGTCCCGGTCGGCGGATACGCGGCCGACGCGCTGCGCGCCTGGCTGGTGCGGGGCCGCCCGGCGCTGCTCGCCGCCGGGCGCGGCACCCACGCGGTGTTCGTCAACGCCCGCGGCGGCCCGCTCACCCGGCAGGGCGCCTGGACCGTGCTGCGCAGCGCCGCCGCCCGCGCCGGCCTGCCGGTCGACGGACCCGACGCGGTCTCCCCGCACACGCTGCGCCACTCGTACGCCACCCACCTGCTCGACGGCGGCGCGGACGTGCGCGTGGTGCAGGAACTGCTCGGCCACGCCTCGGTGACCACCACCCAGGTCTACACGTTGGTGACAGTGGAACGGCTGCGCGAGGTGTACGCGACAGCCCATCCCCGGGCTCGCTGAGCGCCGGCGTCGGGACACCCGGCCGGCGGGCGGCCGACACGCCGACCCGCTACCGAACGTGCTGCTGGCCGGTGGCGTACAGTCGGCATCGGCGCGGGCCTCCAGGTACGACGGACCGGGGGTGCGCAGCGGCGCCGCGAGGGACGTCGGACGGCTCCGACGCCGGGTGGTCGTCGGGAGGGGGCAACGAGGACATGGCAGGAAACGGTGACCGTGCCGAGACCTGGACGTCGGAGCTCCGTGAGCAGCAGGCGACGCTCGGTGCCGATCTCGGCCCCGCCGACCCGGCCGCGTACACCATGCGCAAGCCGATCCCCGAACCCATGCCGACCGACCGGCACGGCCCGGCGCGGATCATCGCGATGGCCAACCAGAAGGGCGGCGTCGGCAAGACCACGACGACCATCAACCTGGGCGCGGCCCTGGCCGAGTACGGCCGCAAGGTGCTGCTCGTCGACTTCGACCCGCAGGGCGCCCTCTCCGTCGGGCTGGGCGTCAACCCGCACAATCTGGACCTGTCGGTCTACAACCTGCTGATGCAGGACGACGTCACCGCCGAGGACGTCCTGATCAAGACCGACGTGGCCGGGCTGCACCTGCTACCCGCGAACATCGACCTCTCCGCCGCCGAGATCCAGCTGGTCAACGAGGTCGCCCGGGAGATGGCCCTGGCGCGGGTGCTGCGCACCATCCGCAAGGAGTACGACTTCATCCTGATCGACTGCCAGCCCTCGCTGGGCCTGCTGGCGATCAACGCGCTCACCGTCGCGCACGGCGTGCTCATCCCGCTGGAGTGTGAGTTCTTCAGCCTGCGCGGTGTCGCGCTGCTGCTGGACACCATCGACAAGGTGCGCGAGCGGCTCAACTTCGACCTGGAACTCGAAGGCATCCTCGCCACCATGTACGACAGCCGCACCACCCACTGCCGTCAGGTGTTGCAGCGCGTGGTCGAGGCGTTCGGCGACAAGGTCTACCAGACCGTCATCACCAAGACGGTGAAGTTCCCCGAGTCCACGGTGGCCGGTGCCCCGATCACCACCCTCGACCCGGCCTCCTCGGGCGCGCGCAACTACCGGCAGCTCGCCCGGGAGGTCATCGCCGCCCAGGCGGACCGGTAGGTCGCACGCCGGCCGCCCACCGCGTCGTCTACGGTTTCCCGGTGACCGCACCGCCCCTCGACCCGCCGCACGGCACCGGCGACCCCGCCGTCGCCGCGGAGCTGGCCGCCGAGGTCGACGGTGTGGTGCCCGCCGATCCGGGCACCGCCAAGCAGACGAGTGGCTTCACGGTCCGGCTGGACAACTTCACCGGCCCGTTCGACCTGCTGCTCCAGCTGATCAGCAAGCACAAGCTGGACGTCACCGAGGTCGCGCTGCACAAGGTCACCGACGAGTTCATCGCGTACCTGCGCGCCATGGGCGACCAGTGGGACCTGGACGAGACGAGCGAGTTCCTGCTCGTCGCCGCCACCCTGCTCGACCTGAAGGCGGCCCGGCTGCTGCCCTCGGCCGAGGTCGAGGACGAGGAGGACCTGGCGCTGCTGGAGGCGCGGGACCTGCTGTTCGCCCGGCTGCTGCAGTACAAGGCGTACAAGGAGGCCGCGGCGCACATCGCCGAGCTGGAGGCGGTAGGCGGCCGGCGCTACCCGCGGGCGGTCACCCTCGAACCGCGGTACGCCGAGGCGCTGCCCGACCTGGTGCTCGGCATCGGTCCGGAGCGGCTGCGCAAGCTCGCGGTCAAGGCGATGAGCCCGAAACCGGTGCCCGAGGTCTCCATCGCGCACGTGCACATGGTCCGGGTCAGCGTCCGGGAACACGCCGGCATCATCGCCGACCGGCTGCGCCGCGCCGGGGTCGCCACGTTCTCGCTGCTCTGCGCCGACTGCGAGATGACGCTCGAGGTGGTGGCCCGGTTCCTGGCGCTGCTGGAGCTGTACCGGCAGGGCCTTGTCGCGTTCGTGCAGGAGCAGGCGCTGGAGGAACTGACCGTCCGCTGGACCGGCCCGGTCGACGGCGAGGCGGAGCTGACCGTCGACGAGTACGCCGGCAGCCCCGAACCCACGACCACGTCCGTCCCCGCCGCCCCGGCCGACGCCGCGGCTGCTCCGGCAGACGTTGGCGCCGGGGTGAGCGACGCCGCCGGATCCGCCGCCGTGCCGGGCGACGTCGCCGCAGATGCCGCATCCGACGCCGCCGTGCCCAGCGAGGCGGCGGACGAACACGCACCGACGCAGGAGTGAACGGATGAGCGACGAGGAACGCCGCGACTCCCTGGCCGACCAGGCCGCCGCATGGGTGCCACCGTGGGAGCGCCCCGCCCCGCCCCGGCCCGCCCCGGACGATTCCGACGCACCGGCCGAGCACCCGGACCCCGACATCCCGGACACCACCGATTCCCGGGAAGCAGATCTCGACGCGACACCGGATTCCTCGGCGGATCTTGGAAGCGAAGGGCCCTCAGAGGGGCCCATTCCTTCCAAGATCGCCACGGTTCAGGGGGATCTTGGTACGGGGACGCCCCTCGGAGGGCGGGACCGTACCAAGATCTCGGGAGAGGCCGGGACGGACGACGCCGGGGGAGACGTCGGCCTGCCCGCGCGGGACGCGGCGCCGGGGGCGGGTGGGGGAGCGGGGGCTGAGGGCGTACCCGCTAAGCGAGGACGGCGGCGGGCCGCGCCGGAACCGGTGCCCGCACCGGTCCTGGACGACGCGGAGCTGCGCGGCGCCCTGGAGGCGATCCTGCTCGTGGTGGACCAGCCGGTCAGCGAGCTGGTCCTGGCCGAGATCCTCGAACAGGCCCCCGAGCGGGTCGGCGCGATGCTCGACGAGATCGCCGCCGGGTACACCGCCGCAGGGCACGGGTTCGACCTGCGCCGGGCCGCGGGTGGCTGGCGTCTCTACACCCGGCCGGAATACGCGACGTACGTGGAACGGTTCGTACTGGACGGGCAGTCCGTGCGGCTGACCCAGGCCGCGCTGGAGACGCTCGCCGTGGTCGCCTACCGGCAGCCGGTGACCCGTTCGCGCATCTCGGCCATCCGGGGTGTCAACTGCGACGGGGTGCTCCGTACCCTGGTGGGTCGCGGCCTGGTCGAGGAGTGCGGCACCGAAGCGGACAGCGGCGCCTACCTCTACCGGACCACCACCATGTTCCTGGAGAAGCTGGGGCTGAACTCGGTGGACGACCTGCCGCCGCTCGCCCCGTTCCTTCCCGACGACGTAGAAGAGCTTGCCGATGCGACGCGATGACCGTGCCCCGAAGCCCGACGCCCCCGTGTACGAGGGCGCCGAGCGCCTCCAGAAGGTGCTCGCCGCCGCGGGGGTGGGTTCCCGGCGCGCCTGTGAAGACCTGATCTTCCGGCGCCGGGTCACAGTCAACGGGCGGGTGGCGCAGCTCGGCGACAAGGCCGACCCGGCCCGCGACGTGATCGTCGTCGACGGGGAGCGGCTCCAGGCCGACGTCCGCCTGGTCTACGTGGCGATGAACAAGCCGCGCGGGGTGGTCACCACCATGGCCGACGAGAAGGGCCGCACCGAGCTCGCCGACTTCATCGGCGCGCGGCTGGAGCAGCGGGTCTACCACGTCGGGCGGCTGGACGCCGACAGTGAGGGCCTGCTCCTGCTCACCAACGACGGCACCCTCGCCCACAAGCTCATGCACCCGTCGTACGAGGTACTCAAGACCTACCTCGCCGAGGTGGCCGGGCCGATCCCGCGCAACCTGAGCAAGCGGCTGACCGCCGGCGTCGAGCTGGAGGACGGGCCGGTGAAGGTCGACGGGTTCAAGGTGGTCGACACGCTTGGCAAAACCGCCCAGGTGGAGCTGACCCTGCACGAGGGGCGCAAGCACATCGTCCGGCGCCTGATGGCCGAGGTGGGACACCCGGTGAGCCGTCTGATCCGTACCTCGATCGGTCCGATCAAGCTCGGCGACCTGCGCACCGGGCGGATGCGGCGGCTGACCAACGCGGAGGTCGCCGCCCTGTTCAAGGCCGTGGGTGACTGACCCCGACGATCGGGGTACGGCTCCCGGTAGGCTTCGACGCGGTCCGCGGGCCGGCACACGCCGGCCCGGTGGGACGCCCGCGCGGCGCGGGCATGATTCAAGACGGAACATCCGCTCAACGGCGCCCGGCACACCGGGCGACCCGCGAGGTACGGGCTGAGGAGGACAACGGTGGAGGAAAACGTACCGGCCGGGCGATGCGTGGTCGCTGTGGACGGGCCGTCCGGTTCGGGTAAGTCCACCGTGTCGCGGCGACTGGCCACGGGCCTCGGTGCCCGTTACCTCGACACCGGCGCCATGTACCGGGCGCTGACCTGGGCGGTCCTGCGCTCCGGCGTGGAACTCACCGACGCCGAGTCGGTGGCAAAGGTCGCCGCCGAGGCCGACCTCCGCATCGGCACCGACCCCCAGGGGTACGCCGTGACAGTCGACGGCACCGACGTGTCCACCGCCATCCGCGGCGCCGAGGTGACCGGAGCCGTCTCCGCGGTGGCCGCCGTCGCCGCCGTACGCGAGCTGCTCGTGGACCGGCAGCGGCGGGTGATCGCCGACGCGGGCCGGATCGTGGTCGAAGGCCGGGACATCGGCTCGGTGGTCGCGCCGGACGCGGACCTGAAGGTGTACCTGACCGCCTCCGAGGCGGCGCGCGCGAAGCGGCGCAGCGCCGAGGACGCCGCCGACGTCGCGGCGACCGCCGCCGACCTGGCCCGCCGGGACCGGCTCGACTCGACCCGCAAGGTCAACCCGCTGCAGCAGGCCCCCGACGCGGTGGTGCTGGACACCACCGAGCTGGGCATCGACGAGGTCGTGGCGCGTCTGCGGGACATGCTCACCGAGCGGGGTGCCGCGTGAGCGAGGACTTCGAAGGCTGGGTGGAGTTGCGCGAGCCGGAGGCCGACTCCGGTGAGCCGACCGGCCCGCAGCCCGTGGTGGCAGTGGTCGGCCGCCCCAACGTCGGCAAGTCCACGCTCGTCAACCGCATCATCGGCCGTCGGCAGGCGGTCGTGGAGGACATCCCCGGCGTGACCCGGGACCGGGTGCCCTACGACGCGCAGTGGAACGGCCGGGCGTTCACAGTCGTGGACACCGGCGGCTGGGAACCCGACGCCAAGGACCGTGCCGCGGCCATCGCCGCCCAGGCCGAGATCGCGGTGGTCACCGCCGACGTGGTGCTGTTCGTGGTGGACGCCATGGTCGGCTCGACCGACGTGGACGAGGCCGCGGTGAAGATGCTGCGCCGCAGCGCCAAGCCGGTCATCCTGGTCGCGAACAAGGCCGACAACACCACCATCGAGATGGAGGCGACCTCGCTGTGGTCGCTCGGCCTCGGTGAGCCGTTCCCGGTGTCGGCGCTGCACGGCCGCGGCTCCGGCGACCTGCTCGACGCCATCCTGGACGCGCTACCCGAGGCGCCGAAGATCGTGGAGAACCGGCCGCGCGGCCCGCGCCGGGTAGCCCTGGTCGGCCGCCCCAACGTCGGCAAGTCCAGCCTGCTCAACCGCTTCTCCGGCGAGGAGCGGGCGGTCGTCGACTCGGTCGCGGGCACCACAGTCGACCCGGTCGACAGCCTGGTCGAGATCGGCGGCGAAACGTGGCAGCTGGTCGACACCGCCGGTCTGCGCAAGCGGGTCGGCAAGGCCAGCGGCACCGAGTACTACGCCAGCCTGCGCACCGCCTCGGCGATCGAGGCGGCCGAGGTCGCCGTGGTGCTGATCGACTCCAGCGAGGTGATCAGCGAGCAGGACCAGCGGATCCTCACCATGGTGGTCGAGTCCGGCCGGGCGCTGGTCATCGCGTTCAACAAGTGGGACCTGGTCGACGGCGACCGCCGCTACTACCTGGACAAGGAGATCGACCGGGAGCTGCGACGCATCCCCTGGGCGATCCGGCTGAACCTGTCCGCGAAGACCGGCCGCGCCGTCGACAAGCTCGCGCCCGCGCTGCGCAAGGCCCTGGCCAGCTGGGAGACGCGCATCCCGACCGCGCAGCTCAACCAGTGGCTCACCGCGCTGGTCCAGGCCACCCCGCACCCGGTACGCGGCGGACGCGCGCCACGCATCCTGTTCGCCACCCAGGCCGGGGCGGCGCCGCCGCGGTTCGTGCTGTTCACCACCGGGCCGCTGGACGCCGGCTACCAGCGCTTCGTCGAGCGCAAGCTCCGCGAGGAGTTCGGCTACGAGGGCAGCCCGATCGAGATCTCGGTACGCCCGCGCAAGAAGCTCGGCCCCGGCGGCCGGGGCAAGGCCCACGGCTGACCCCTGGTCGCCGCTTGTTGCCGCACGCCACCCTCCTAGGACGCTCTAGGGGGTGTGGCGCGCGGCGCGGGAGGGGCCTCTGCGCACGGTGCGAAGATCCTGCGCTAAGCTGTACCGGCTGCCGCGGGGGAGACCTGGCGGGGGCATCGGGACGTGGCGCAGCTTGGTAGCGCACTTGACTGGGGGTCAAGGGGTCGTCGGTTCGAATCCGGCCGTCCCGACAAAGAAAAAGCCCTGACCAGCGGGAACACTGGTCAGGGCTTTGATTTTCTTCGATGGAGATTTGAACCGCCCCCCGAAAACCCCCCGCTTACGCGGTGCGGCAACCAAGTTCGTCATCGGTGTGCATCGTTCTCTCCTGGCGACGATCCTTGGTTGCTCGGGTGGCTGCCGAGCCGTTCGAGGATGCCGGACACGTCTGGGGCTTCTACCGGCTTGGCGATGTAGTAGGTGTCGGTGACCTCCTCGCTGGAGTGCCCGAGTTGCGCTGCCGCGCTCTTGGTATCGATCTCCTCCTTGATGAGGGTGGCGACGGTCTTTCGGAAGGTGTGCGGGGTGACCCAGTCGAGGTCGGCTTCGGCGCGGGCCTGGCGCCACTGACGGCGGACGTTGTTGGGGGAGAGCCAGGTGCCTCGTCGGGAAGCGAAGATCGCGTCGTGGGGGTTGTCCGCGGCAGTGAGTTTGCGGGCCATGAGCATGCCGACCGCGAAACGGGGGAGGACGACCCTGCGGTAGCCGGCGTCGCTCTTGGTCCAGGGCTGTCGGAAGAAGCCCTGGCTCTTGATGAAGACCAGCGTTCCGCAGATCGTCAGGGTTGGTCGTTCGGCGGCGAGGTCCAGGTCCTCCCAGCGGAGGGCCAGGATCTCGCCGATACGGCCGCCGGTGGCGAGCATGAGGTCGACGACGTCGGCCAGGTCGCCGCTGTGCCGAGGCCCGGGCTTACCAGGGATCGGTCGCTGCCATTCGCGGATCGCCGTACGGACGGCTTGGAGTTGCTCGGCGGACAGGACGACGACGGTGCGGCGGGGTTTACGGAGTCGGCCGGTGTCGCGGACCGGGTTGGTGGGGATGGCGCCGTGGCGTACGGCCAGAGCGAACATCTGACTGAGTACGACCTTCACGCCTTTGGCGGCTGAAGGGCGGTCCTTGGCGATGTCGCGCAGGAACCGGTCGAGGCGTCCGACGCTGGCTTCCCGGATTCGGAGGTTGCCGAGGGCTGGCAGGATCGAGGTGCGAACGCTGGTCGCGTATCGGTGGATGGTTTGTGGCGCGATGCGTTCCTCGGCGGTGATCTCTTCGACCCATAGTTCGGCGAGGGCGCTGATGCGCGTTTCGCGGGTGATCTCGTCGTCGGTGGGGGTGGCACGGTCGCGGAGTTTGACCTTCAAGGCCCGTTCGGCGGCCGGGCCTGTGGTGTCGGTGGCCTCGATGTCGCGGGTGATGCCGTCGTAGTCGCGGAACCGGGCGCGTGCCCGGAATCTCTTCGGACCGAGTTTCTCGATCCGGACTTTTCCGGAGGTGCCGATGGCCAGTTCAGGTCGGGCCATGGTTCACCGCTCCGCGTCGGTGTGGTCTTCGAGCCAGCGCTCGACCTCGCTGCGCCGGTAGCGCAGGGTGTTGCCGACGCGGATGGCGCGAGGGCCCTTGCCTCGGCTGTGCCAGGCGTAGAGGGTGTTCTTGGGCTTGCCCAACCAGGCCGCGAGGTCGTCGATGGTCAGGAGCGGGTCTGGCCGCCATTCGGAGGCGGCGGGGCCGTTCATCGCCCGTCCAGGACGTCGGTCGAACCGGGCTGCCAGCGCGGCGTCGTGCGGTTGGCAGTCGGCCGGCGTGGGTCGGCACCTGGTCTGAATTCCGGGCCGGTTCGGGGTCGGGGCGGGCATGGATCGTGCTTCCTTTCGTTGGCCCGGCGTTGCTGGGGCCGGGGGTGAACGGGGTCGTCGCTACGACCCGCGGGTGCGGCATCTGACAGCTGTGGCCGTCTATCCATCCGTTGTGTCCCCCAGGGGTCAAGCCAAGGGCTGGGCTTGTCCTCGAAGAGGCATCGCAGGCTCGGTGTCGATCGCGGACGGACGGCGTCCCCCTGGTCCTGCGGACCGCTGGATGGCGGACAGAGGGCGTCAGTCGAGCCCTCGCTCGCCATTTGCGAGACGCGGTGCGTCCCCGTACCGAGCTGGGTGTGGAAACGTGCGATCCGGGGCGCGGTGCTCGCTCGCCCGGTCATCTCGATGCAGATTGGGAAGTTCTGGAGTGTTCTCATCGTCAGTTGCCTTTCGGTCAGGCTGATGTGTGGGTTGGTGCTGGTCGTGGTCTGCGATATCCGGGCGCGTGGAACCGGTGACCTCCTTGCGTCAGAGGGCATGCGTGGCTGGCCCGCCGAGCAGAGAGGCTCGGCAGGCTGGCTGGATTGAATGGACGGCCCGCCGAGATCGGCGGGCCGTCATCTGTTGGAGCGCTGCCTGGTGCTCACGCCGGTGGCGCCGTCATTGGCCGGACAGCGGTGAGTCCCGAGGGTTGGCGCCGTTGTTTGCTCTGACGACTCGTCAGGCGGTGTGGCTGCTGCCCGCGAGTCGGCGCAATGCCTGCCCGGCGCCGGGGTAGGCGAGCCGCAATGTGTAAGCGGCGAGTTGGACGGCCCACCAGGTGAGGGCGACGAGGTAACCGACCAGCAGGGCGCTGCTGGTGTCGCTGGTGAAGACGATGGCGTAGCCGATGGCGAGGCCGGGGACCGTGATGGTGCGGGTGGTGCGGCTTCGGCTGGTGGTCAGGGCGGTGGCGATGCCGAGCAGTGCTGCTCCGGCGCTGCCGATGAGGCCGGGCATGCCAGTCAGGTCGACCGGTGGGGTGAGGGTGATCGCCGCGCGCATGAGGCAGATGCCGGTGGCGGCTACGGCGGCGGGCAGGGCCGCCGGACGGGTGCGCGCGAGCCAGTTGGACAGTTGCGGAGCCGCAATGCGGGGAGCGGTGGCGGCGATGATCGCCGCGCAGACAGCGAGGGGGAGCGCGGAGCCGAGCGTCCATTTCAGGTATGGCTCATAGCCGAACTGGACGGCGGTGCCGGTGGCGAGGCCGTAGAGGGCGGCGGCGGTTGATCCGCCGACGGCGGCGGCGAGGTATCCGCGTCTGATGAGGTGGCCGGTGGTGGGTCTAGAGGTGGCTGCGTCGGTGGTGCCGGCGAGCCAGGTGGTGGGGGCGAGGTGCGCCACGGCGAATGCGGTGAGCATGGTGAGGGCACCGGCGACGCCCAGTTGAGGCAGGGAGAGGCGGACGCCGACGACCTGGACGGAGTAGGTCGTGACGATGTCCGCGGTGAGGATGGTCTGTAGGAGCACGGTGAGCGAGCAGACGCCGAGGATGATGGCGCTGGTCAGGTCACGGACGCGGAGCCGAACTCGTGGCAGTGCGGTGTCGTTGGCGGTAGTTGCTGTCTGGTGATGGGCTGCGGTGAGCGCTAGGGCACCGTCAGCGAGGGCGTGGGAGTGACCGTCGAGGGCGATCGGAGTGTGCCCGGTGACGGCCACGAGGCGTTCCTGAAGGCCCGGGATTGCTCTGGCTTCCCGGTGGATCACGTGGCTGAGGTGCTGCTGGCCTATGTCGGCGGCGTCGAGGATGCCTTGGACGGCATTGGCGGCATCGTCGAGGAGGGGCTGCGCTGCGGCGGTGACGTCGTCGCGGGTCAGAACGGCCGGTGGGCGGGGCGAGGGCAGGAGAACGGGTGCGCGTTCCTGAGTTGAGAGGGCGGTCCTGGCCTGGCGGATGGACTCCAGTAGTGCCGCGTCGGCTGGCTCGGGTGTGGCCTCTTTTTCGGTTCGTTGTGGGGGGTCGTCTGCGATGCTGCGGGTCAGGACGTGCTGCGCGAGGTCTCGGTCCAGGTCGCGGCTCGGGCTCACCTGGCGGGTGGCGAGTTCCTGGTACCCGTCGCGGCTGACTTGCAGGACGGTCAGCGTGATTGGACGCCGCTCGGCGTCGCAGATCAGCAGACATGTGCCATCCGGGACGTGGCCTGTCGTCGCGTAAGCGGCGAGTGCTGCTGGCGCGGTGACCATGGCCGGTGCGGGGAGGCCTGCCCGGGCTGCCGCGTCGGTGAGATGCCCCCGTCGGCGCGGTCCCCAGGCCGACGGGATGGTCACGGTCAGAGCGGCGACCGGTACGGCGACTTGGCGGACTGCCTGGTCAGCGACGTACCACAGCTGCCCGGCGAGCAGCTGTACGGCGTCCACCGGCGGCTCGGCGTCAGCCGCGTGGAGGAGGTCCACCGGGTCGCGGATGAACTGGTGGCCTACCGAGGGCTCCGGCAGCCCGTTGACGCCGGGGTGTAGTTGACCGGCGGGGTCGATCACGATGCCGTGCGGCATGACGATGCGGCCGTTGAGCAGGACGGGGATCCGGGTGCCATCGCGGTCGACGGTGGCGGCGATTGCCGACGACGTGAGATCGATCGATAGTCGCGTGCCCCCGCTTGGCATGCGAGGCAGTCTCTCCCGACCGGGGAGTGGATCGTCAACCACGTTCTCGTCCCGTGATCGATTGTGCGCGCATGGTGAGAATCCTTCCTGAGGAGATGGCCTCGATGGGTATCGCCGTGTATGCGAGAGGAAAGGGATCTACCAAGCGGGGGGACGGACAGGATGTCGCAGCAATCCCCGGACAGCGGCAACCGGCTAGCCGAATACGCGCGTCCCACGGTCTACGTCCCGCCCGCGTCGACACCGCCGCGCGACACAGCGGGGCGGGTGTCCTCCGTGATCCGATCAGTCAGGGCGACCGTAGCCACGGTCGTGTTCCTGGCCGGGGCACCGGCGCTGCTTGTGTCCCTTGACGGCAACCCGCTAAGGAGATGGCCGTCCTGGACGCAGGTGGTGGCATGGTTCGATCAGCCGAACGAACGGTTCACCTCGACCGTCCTGGCCGGCGCGGCCGTCTGGGCGGTGTGGCTGTTATGGGCCGTGCTCGCGCTGCTGCTGATCGCCGAGCTGATCGCGCTGGCAACCCGATGGCGGATCCCGGTGCTACGGCTTCCCGCACCACTGCACCGGCTCGTGTTCGGCCTGGCCGGCACCGCGGCGATCGCCGTCACCTCCGTCGGCCAACTGAACACCGGCGGCGTTCGACCACCGGCGGCGGTCGACGCGGCCGAGGCAGTAGCTGTTCCTCAGCAAGCTCTCGCGCAGGGGCCGGCACTGATTCAGGTCGGCAACACCCGCTACCTGTACACCGTCGAGCGACACGACACCCTGTCGAAGATCGCCAAGCAGTGGCTCGGTGACGCCGGCCGCTGGCCGGAAATCTGCCGCATGAACAAGCACCGCCATTTTCTCCAGGTCGGCGGCACACTGCGTGACTGCGACTTGATCTACCCGGGCTGGGAACTGCGGCTACCCGCCGATGCTCAACCCCCACAGACCGCCATCCCGGGCCGCCCGCGCTCACCGCGACCTGGCACCGTCGCCCCATCCCCGCCGCCGAGCAACCCGCCGGAAGCCCCGCAGCCCGCCGATCCACCCACACCGGAAAACCATGAGACGGCTGCCACGCCCAGGAGCTCTTCGCCGACCACACCCACCGCACCGGACTCCGGGTCACCCACCGACGCTCCCACGCGGCCTTCGTCCTCGCCGGAAGCCGACGGCGCGCAACGCCCGCAGGACGCCGACCACCAGCGGGGTTTGCAGCTGACCTCCGCGGAGTGGCTTCCCTGGTCCCTCGCCGCCGCCATCAGCGCGGCGGCTGCCCTGGTGTGGCGGCAGCGCCGGCGCCGCTACACCGGTGACCCCCACGACGACCCACCCACTCACCTGCCGCCCTCGGTGGCCGAGCTACGCCGTGCCGTGGCCCGAAACCCCGAACTCCCGCACCCCGACGACGGGGCACCAGTGGCCGCCTTCGTCCCGCTGCCGTCCGGTGGCGTCGGCCTCGTCGGCGACGGCGCAGCTCCCGCCGCACGCGCCACCCTCGTAGCAGCGCTGGCGTCCGGCGACCCGCAACACCCCGACGCGCGTGGCGAGGTCGTCATCGACGCCGCCACCCTGACCACGCTGCTCGGCACCGAAATGACCACCGTCAGCTCATGGCCGCGCCTGCACATCACCGACACCCTCGACGACGCACTCACCACGATCGAGACCCAGCTGCTGCACCGCAGCCGCCTACTCGACGAACAGACGCTGACCGACCCCGACGAGCAGCAACAACCCAAGACTCCGGAAGCAGAGGTTCTGCCTCCGGTCGTCCTCATTGCAGAGACACCAGCCGTAGCCGCCGCAGCCCGCGTCAAAGCGGCTCTGGCCGCGGGCGCCAGCAGGCAGGTATTCGGGGTACTGCTTAGTGAGTGGCACTCCGGCGTCACCATTGACGTAGCCCCAGACGGACACACCACCCTCATATCCGGTCAGCTAACCGAACCGCTACCGCCGCGCCTACCCGTGCTCGAACCCACCACAACGATCCAGACCCTGACCACGCTGCGAGAAGCACAAACCGGAGAACCTCCAGCGACAACCTCGCCAGCCGTACCGGCCACGGTCATTGCCCTGCACACCAGCCGGAACGACGCGGCATCTCAGGATCAGCCCGCAGCGACTGCAACTCCCTCCGCCGCTGTCGTCGGGAAGGCCCAACTTCGGGTGCTCGGCCCGCCGCGAATCGAGGACATCACCAAACCGGGACGACCCCTGCGCGCCAAAGCCCTCGAACTCGCCGTCTTCCTGGCCTGCCACCCCGACGGCGTCACCACCCGCGACATCGGCGAATACCTCGAACCCGACGCCCGCCTCAGCCAAGCCGACCAACGCGTACACACCAACGCCTCGAACCTGCGACACGTCCTCGGCCGTGCCGGCACCGCCGAGACAAAAAACGCTTACGTCATCAAAACCTCCGGCCGGTATCGACTCGACCCGACGACGGTCGACGTCGACGTTTGGGCTCTGCGTGACCTCATGCGTCGCGCCACCATCGCCACCGGAGTGCGCCGCCATGAACTGTTGACTGCCGCTTGCGAGCTCTACGACGCGCCACTGGCCGAGGGGAAGGACTACGAATGGCTCCAGCCCCACCGCGAGACGGTGCGCCGCTGGGGCACCGAAGCCCACCTACTCCTCGCCGAAGACCTGCTTAAGCCAGACCCGCAGGCCGCATCTGACCTCCTGAACCAAGCCGTCGCCCTAGACCGGTACAACGAAGCCCTTTACACCAAGGCTATGCACGCCCGGCACGCCCTCGGCGATGCGGACGGCATTCGTACTCTTCTGCGCGCCCTGACGAGAGTGCTCGCCGACCTGGACGCTCAACCGAGCGAAGACACTATCGCCCTAGCCGCCCGCCTCGGGGCGGAGTTGGACCATACCTGACCTCAACATTTCACAACCCCACGATCCGTGTGTCCAGGAACAACGACATGACGCATCGGGGAGCCGGCCGATGCAGACCGGCGCCCAACCTAACGACTCAAGCCTCGGCCTTGGCGGCTCATGGAGCTCAGGTGGCGTCCGGATCTGCCGAGTTCAGTGAATGTCAGCGACGGCTGTTGCAGCCGAGGTACTCCTTCTGGAATGGAGCCAATCGGGCCAACCTGGGCCAAACGCATCCCTGGCGCCCAACTCTCGTCCGGTAGTCAGCGCCTGAGAGAGGGTTGCCGATATGATCCGTGATCTACCACGCTTGGTTCGCTGCAGCACGTCGCTGCCAGCGCGGCAACTCGATGCCGTCTCCCCCGGGCGATCGACAGCGGAAACGGTACTTACGGAGGCTCCGTTGACAGACCTGATGCCGTTCTCATATGAAGATTTCAGGGAATGGTTCGACGACTACACCGACCGCTTCCTCGAGCCAGCCCGCGACTCCGCATACAAGGCATTGACCTCTCATCTGCGGTCCGAACTGACTGAGATGGAAATATCGCGCATCAAGGTGTCGCCGGGCCGGGTTAAGGGCAGGGAGCGAACCTGGCGAAAGCTTGAGCTGCCCAAATACAAGGCGCGCATTGATTCACTCGAAACGATACCATCTATTCTCGATGACCTGGTAGGCCTCCGTATTACCTGCAACAACAGGTCGGACGTGCAGCGAGTAATGGACATCGTCCGTGACCTAGACGTCTATGCGGAAGGAATGGAGCCGGTCCTTTGCCAGGAGCAAGGCTCATACCGCGACTATCTCGAGAAACCGAAGGCCAGTGGCTACCGTGCTGTGCACATCAACCTACTAACTTCGGTACCGGCTGGCCTCAAACGCAAAGTGATTACTTGCGAGCTTCAGGTTCGCACACTTCTGCAAGACGGCTGGGGCGAGCTGACGCATGAGGATACCTACAAACCCGGCAGTGCCACTCCACCCCTCGTCGGACTGCTGAGTCGCAGGATGGCGGACCTGCTGGCAGCAGTGGACGATATTGCTCAGGACATTCGCGACGAGCTCGACCGACTATCGGGACAGAATATCGAGAACGCCGCCGTTGTGCACAAGCCGTCGGGAATCGCTTCCATTGATTCGGTCGCGCCGAGGATCATGCCTCTTGAGCCTGCACTCGAGACCGCAGTTGTGCGCTACTTGGCCGATCGGGTCGGAGACTTGGAACATCCCATCGATCTGGCAAGCCTGGCCTGGGAGTTGGCGCGGGAATTCGGGCAAGAAATTAGCAACGGCTGGTTCGGGAAAGGATCATTCAAAGACTTCCTGACCCAGTCTGTTCCGGACGCCCGGGTGATTAATCAACCGCCGTCCTTCCTTCTTCCGAAAGATTTCGATGGAACCGCGTTGCTTAGGAACATCGAAGCGCATCGCGGCCTTCCAACGACGGCCTTCCTCTTCAAGCAGGTCGACGGTGGATTTCCATTGCTGTCACACGAATCGTTGGCTGCTGCCTACGAGCGGCTCGCTGCGGCCTCGCAGGTTGTCGACTGGAGCGATCCGGAAACGACGGTGATTGGTCGGCTCAACGAGATGACGTTGCGAGCGCGAGATATGAATGACGAAGAACACTCGATCTCCCGTGCGCATTTGGATTACATCGCGAAGTCGTTATTGTTTTCGAGGAAGCTGGACGGGCCGCTCTCAGAGGAGCAGGTCCGATCCGTTTTTCGCGAGTCGTCTATTAAGCGCATCGGTGACATCGTCAAGCTCAGCAAATCACAGAAATTGGCGTTGAAGAAGTGGCTCGGATAGACGGGACTTGCAACCCCGCAAGCGGCTTTGAGGGCTACTTTGAACAGCGCAATTTCTGGGCTAATGGAGTTAGCGCCTATCACTACCCGACAGTTTCGTAACGTACACACTCTTCTGCCGCGATCCGGTCGCCAGTCCGCGTCTACCGATCATCCGTCGTGAGTGTCGAAACCGGATCGTCGAGTCGCACATCAGTCGAAGGTTGAGCAGATGCGAGGGCCACGGCGCCCGGCAAGCGGCATCCGGCGGCATCGACTGCCCCGAACCCAGGAACGTGCCCTTCTCACGCAGGCTCCTGGACGATTCGTCGGATCTTGGCGATCTGGTCGATCCAGCTGCTCAGCTGAGTGATCTTGACGACGTCGCCGGTCTGGGGGGCTTGGATGATGAGTCCTTCGCCGAGGTACATGCCGACGTGGCGTGGGTGGGCCGGGGTGCCGTTGCTGCCGGGGATCAGGATGAGGTCGCCGGGTAGCAGGCGGGTCGGGCTGGCTACTGGTGTGCCGGCGTTGGCCTGGTCGGTGGTGATACGCGGAATGGACACGCCGGCTGCTCGGTAGGCCGCTTGCATCAGGGATGAGCAGTCGCACTGTTTGTGGGGGTCGTTGGAGTGCGGGTCGGAGCACGAGCCGCCGAAGTAGTAGGGCGTGCCGAGCTGGCCAACTGCCCAGAACACCGCGGTTGTCACCGCTGGCGGAGTCTCGGAGGGCAGCGTGAATCCGGCCGGTAGGGCGGCCAGTGCATCGGCGGTGCAGTCTGCGAGGGTGCTGGTGAGCTGCTCTACCAGGCGGAGGGCATCGTTGGTCCATCTGGCGTACGCGTCGGGGTAGGCCGAGGCTTGGACCGCCTGGGCGGCCTGGGTTAGCGGCATCGATTCCCAGCCGGAGATTGTGAGGAGCTTGTCGAAGAACTTGCCTGCTTGATAGGCGGGTTCAGACAGTTGTGCGACGGTGCCCCATCCCCGGCTTGGGCGTTGTTGGAACACCCCGATGGAGTCGTGGTCGTTGCGGGCGCCTAGATGGGGCAGATTGCGGAGGCGGGATTCCTGCATGGCGGTGGCCACGGCGATGACCCAGCCCCATCGAGGGATGCCCTTGGTGACGCCGGTGTCGACGATGGTCGCGGCTACGTCAAGTTGCTCGGCATCCCAGGCGCCGACGGTAGACGGTCGCCCGGAGGGATACATGTTAGGTATCACGGCGGTGCCGCACCCCCTGGAGCCGCCGCCCATGACGGCCGTCAGCAGGAGCATGGGCAGGCCGAGGCAGGCAACGACGACGAGGCTGACAATGCCGGTGATGGCTCTGGTCATGGCGGCGGCCTTTCAATACGGCTGGGGATAGCTGATCGGACAGGGACAGTCGGGAGCGTGCTCATCGGCGGCGGAACGGACAGGTGCGCGGAGGGCTTCCAAGGTGGTGAAGCGGAGAATGACCGTGGGCCGCCCACGTGGGCGGCCCACCTCAAACTGCTCGATCAGCCGATGAACGTGAGGCGTGTCAACACCGGCTGACCTCACACCCCTGTACCTCGGTCGTGCCTGGACCGGTCCTTGGTCGTCTGGTCCTGAGTGATGTGGCGGTAGATCGCGATGCATCGGAGGATCAGCTCGTGTGATGGCAGGGTCAGTAGCCGCTGCCGTTTGTCCTCGCGAAGCTTGTCCCAGATGAGGACGGTGACGCTGGCAGACCACACGTCCACAAGCACACCGTCGATCTTTGCGTACTGCCGGGCGGCGACGATGCGTCGCAACGTGTCGATGAGCGTGGCGTCGCCCGGCGGATGGTTGGCGTCGTCGGGGCGGGCGGCCTCGGGCAGCAGGGTGTAGCAGTCCTCGCAGGTGTAGTCGATGCGCGGCGGGTGGTCGGCTTCCCACCGCTGCACGTCGGTGGCGGGTAGGCCACATACCGACTGCCGCAGGTCGCGGGGGTGGCGGAGGTGGCCGGTCATCGGCGGGCCCTCGGGTATGCATCGAGCCCTCGGGCGCTGGGCGGAGTCACGTGAGGTGTCCGTTCCTTCGGGCCGGGGCAGCGGCGCGGTGACCGCTGCCCCGGAGACGGGTGTGCGGTCAGATCTTCAGTAGGTCGAAGGCGGCGACTTTCAGGTCGCCGGTGTTGCCGGTCAGCACCCGGTTGGCGCGGACGAGGTCGTTCTTGGCGGGCTGGTAGTGGTCGAGGTATTCGGTGATGGCCTGGTATCCGGCCCACCGGCTGCCGGTGATGGCTTTCTGGGTGTCGGCCTCGCGGATCAGGTACTTGAGGGTGCCGAGGCGTTGCTTGGCGTTGTTCTTGGCCTGCTCGGACGCGGTGTCCTTGACCGGCCATACCTGCGCGACGACGTTCTCGAACTCCCGCATGGTCAGCTCCGCGTTGAGCATCCGTTCGGCGGCCTTCTCGAAGGTCTCCATGTATGTCCACATCAGGCCCAGGGCTTCGCGGGCCTGGCTGATCTGGGAGTTGACGTTGGAGGTGTGCCGGAAGGTGTAGTGGCCGACGGCGTGCTGGAAGGCGGCGCGTTGGGTGTTGGCGCAGACCACCCGGATCGGGCTGGCGTCTACCCGCAGGGCGGCGCTGCCGTCGTGGGAGGTGGTGCCGATGAGGTACAGGTCGAGGCGGTCCACCCCGGCGATCTCCATCGCGTCGGGCAGCTTCATCGTGACGAACACGCTCTTGCCGCGGCGCAGGCTGCCGGCGGTTTCGAAGTGGGCGCCGCCGACCTGATCGACGAGCCGGTCGAGCATCTCGGCGCACTGCTCGTTCTGGACGACCGTGTAGTCGGTGCCGACGATGCCCAGGTATTCGGTCTGGCCGGTGACAGGGTTTCGGCGTACGGTCATCCGCTTGTCGTCGGCGGGGACCTGCACCTCGGCGCCGTTGACGATGTCGATGCCGACGGTGCGGATGGTGCGGACGCCCCAGTCGCCGAGGCGGGCGGCGGCCATGATCTCTTCGGCCTTCATCGTGTCCTGGGTGACGGTGCCGAGCTGGTGCCAGGCCGACAGGCGTGCGCTGGCAAAGGCAGTCGTTCCGTCGGTGTAGGTCTCGAGTTCGTGCGGCACGGGATGCTCCTCTCGATGGGCTGGCGGGGGCCGAGTACGTGGCTCGGCCCCCGCAGGGAAGTGGCGTTGGTCAGGACTGGTCGGTGCTGCCCGCGTCGGTCTCGACGGGGTTGTCGCTGTCGGGTTGCGTCGGGTGGACGAAGGTCAGCGGCGCGTCGGAGACCAGGACGATCCGGCCGCTGGCGGCGGCCTTGGTGCAGTTGTTTCGCACGGCCCCGGAGCTGATCGCGCGGCCGAGTTGGCCGGCGAGCACGGTGGCGATGTCCTGCGGGGTCATCTGCTGGCCGGGGTTGGCGGCCAGGACGTCGAGGGTGAGTTTTTCCAGTTCGCCGCGGCTGAACGGTGGGCTGCCGTCGGCGTTGACGGTCCCGTCACCGCGCGGGCCCGTGCTGCGGGCGACGCGCGGCGTGCGGCCGGGTGCGCGCAGCGGCATGGCGACGACGTGGGTCTCGCCGTCTGCGTCGACGACGTGCAGCGTGCCGTCCGGTCGGATCAGGGGCAGCACCGCCGCTGCAGCGATCGGCATGCTCGTTTGGCCGCGGATGACCTGGGAGCACAGCGGGCAGCGGGGCGGCTCCGGGTTCGGGTCCACCTCACTGGCTCTGGTCGGGCCTGCGACCCACCGCTCGGGCAGGCCGGGCAGTCGACGGGCGGCGTCGGCCTGTTCCATCGCGGTCAGCAGCCGGGACGCGGTGGCGTGTCCGATGCCGCTCTCAGCCACGATCAGGTCGATGGTGGCGCCGGCGTCGCCGTAGTCGGCCAGGACTCCCTTGATGGCCATGACCTTGCGGTCACCGGGCCGCGCCGGCTGCACCGCAACGACGGCGGAACTCTCACCGGCCTCGCTGCTGTCGTCGTCGCGTCCGCGGCTGTCGTCGTGATCGGTCTCGTCTCCCGCCTCATCCGGCGCCTTGTCCGCGTGATCCTCGCGGGATGGATCAGCTGCGCCGCCGTTGGCAGGTTCGCTCGCCGAGGTGTCGAGATCCGATCCGATGAGCTGCTCGCTTTCGTCCGCGGCGGCGGTCTGCTGGTCGCCGAGATCGACGGCAGCGTCCGGTTCCGCAGCGGCGGCGCCGTCCGGGGCGGGCAGGGCCCACCGGGTGGACACGCCGCCGGCCGCATCGGCGTCGGTGTCCACCGGAACGATCAAGCCGGCGTCGGCCAGGGACTTGAGTGCCTTGTCGGTGGTCGAGCGCGCCTTTCCGGCGCGGTCGGCCAACTCGTGGACATCGCCCTGGCCAAGATCGGTCAGGGCGTCGAGGACAGCCTGCGCTGCAGGCGTCAGGGACAGGTCTTTCATGGGGTTCCTCTCTTGGAGACGTAGTTCAGATAGCGGCGCGAGTGAGGCCGCCCGGATGGTGAGCCGGATCGCGGGTGACAGCCGGGGCGGCAGGCGCGCGTCGGGAGCGCCGTGCCGTGCGAGGTGTGCCATTCGTCGCCCGGTGAAGGGCGCCGCGATGAGACCGGTCGATTACCGGCCTGAGGTGGTGGATGCGCCTGCCGCGGGCTGCAGGGTGTAGAGGCGGCCCTGGGTGCGGTCCCGGTAGATGCCGGCGTCGCTGTGGGACAGCCGCACCGAGCTGACGCTGCCGGGCGGCCGACACCGGGCGTCGGAGCTGCCCACCCTGATGTGGGCGGTGTGTCCGGCGAGATTCTGCGCGCGGCAGGAGTCGGTGTGCGGCAGAACGACCAGCACGGTGTCGCCGGGGTCGACGTAGCGCCGCCGTACCTGCTGCCCAGGGTGGGTCAGCGCGTAGGCGGTCCGCGTCTCGTCGCCGATGAGGGCGTCGATCCGAGCGCGAGTGTTGCCGTACTCGCCGGCCAGGGTCTGGATCGTCTTCGCCGATCCCGTGATAGCGGCGGCGGATGCATGTAGGTCGTCTTCGTTGAGGAGTCTGGTACGCAGGTGGTCGACGGCGAGCAGCAGCTCGTCGCGTAGGTGCCGGAGATCGTCGGCGGCCTCGGGTAGGTGCGCGGCGGCGGGGACGGGGTCGACGGCGTGTTGGTCGAGGGTGCGGCCGGTCGCCGCAGTGATCCACCGCTCGACCAGGTTGAGGTGCGGCATCACGCTGCCCCGTCAGTCGGTGAGGTGGACGAGTTCGGCGGGGGTGAGCTGTGCGGGAGTGCGGTTGTGCCAGGCGTCGGAGTGGCGCAGGTTCCACCAGCGCAGCAGCGTCCGGCAGGCCGAGGTGAGCTCACCCCGGATCGGCAGGGAATACACCGTGGCGAGCGGAACCTGATGCGCACGGGCGATGTAGGCGGTCGGCGCCCATCCCCGTTCGGTGCGAGTGACTTCGCCGACGATGCGCTGCGGGTAGGGGATGTCGAAGGCGGCGGCGGCTTCGGCGTCGGGTATCACCAGCCACGTGTCCGGATCCTTGCGCTGCAGGGTCGCCACGCCACGCGACGGGTCGCAACGCCGCAGAAGCAGGTGTCGCTCGTCGCCTTCGTTCATCGGCCGGTGGTTGCGCCAGGCTCGGTAGCAGGCAGTGAGCGTGACGCCGAGGACGGTGTGCCGCTCGCGGGCGGCGAGAGCATCGGTGACGACCTGGTGGTGACCGGGGATGTACAGGCCGGGGTGCGCAGCCAGTCCTCGTCGGCCTGTTTCGGCGAGTGCACCCAGTCGGGTGAGGGCCTGGTCGAGGTTGGTGGTGCTGTCGGTGAAGTCGAGCGCGGTCTTGTGCAGGAGGCGGGCGAGGTCACCGATCGGTTCGGCGGTGGCGGTGTCGTGGCGCCACTGTTGCTCGGGCAGAACGTCGTTGGTGTCGGCGGCGATGCGCCGCAGCACCGGATCGGTCAGGAACATCAGGGGTCTCCTTCCAACGGTGGGACATGGCGAAGGCCGGTCGCAGCAGGGCTGCGACCGGCCGTGGTGTTTCGGGTCCGGGGGGTGTCAGGCGATGGTGACGGCGCACAGCCGCGCGCGTGGGTCGAGGCTGCGCAGGTAGGCGCAGGCGTCGTTGAGGAAGCGGAACCGGTCGGCGACGGAGCCGCCTGCCGGGGTGAGGAGGCGACCGTCGGTGGTGATCAGCGCATCGCCGACCAGGGCGATGCGCCAGTGCAGGCCGGTGTAGGTGGCTTCGCCGGCTTGGTAGGCGGGCAGCTCGTACGGGTCGAGGTGGTGGGCGAGCATCGCCAGGACGCGGGGTTGCTGCTCGAAGCGTCGGCGGGCCTCGTGGGCGCTGACCTTGGCGGGATCGGCGTGGTGCTGGGCGAGGTAGTCCTCGAACGGCCGGGCGACGGGAGTGGTCGCGGCGACGTGGGTGTGCCAGGCACGCCAGCGCAGGGCGGCGTCGTGTGCGGCGGTGGCGGCGGTGCCGGTCAGGTCGAGGCGGCTCTTGCGGCCGCCGGCGGCGATGGTGATCGCGCCGAAGCGGCGGGCGGCGTCGAGCAGGTAGTAGCCGATGAAGCGGGTCAGCCAGCCGATGAGGCGGCGGTGTCGGACGCGGTAGCGGCGCGACGGCGTGCCGTTGGCCTGCAGAAGGTCGTGGACCTTTTCGGAGGCGGCGAACCAGTCGGCGTCCTGGCCGGGGGCGAAGCAGACGGTGATGACCTGGTCGGTGAGGGACGTGTTGGTGGGTGCGGGCATGACGGGGTGCTCCCTTCGCGAAGGCGCGGTTCGACTGCGGGTGTGGTGGTGCCACCGGGATGCGGCGTCTGTGGCGGAGTGCTGCCGGGAAAGGCGCGGGGCGGGGTCACGGGGCCGACCGGATGGTGGGCCGAGGGGTGCCCCGCTGGCGTGGGCAGATCCGGGGAGAACAGACGGGCTGCGGTGCGAACAAAAGAGAAGAAGCTGCACCGTAGCGTCGTGACCTGACAGCACGCCCTCGACCAGTAATCGTGATCATGTGCTTCACCTGCGTTGACAGGTTCCGGCGGGTCGGCTGACAGGTCATGTCAGAGGACGAAGACTCCGTCGTCGAAGTTGGGGTTGTCCGCCACCGGCTGACCATGGTCGGTGGGTAACTGCGCGAGCCCGACTCGGCCGGTGGCGCCGACCGGCAGCCACACCGCTTCGGCTGGGTCCGTGTCATGGGTGGCGGTGGCGACGAGGACGTCGCCGCGTCGCCCGCGCAGGAGCCGGTGCAGGTGTTCCTCCCGGGCGGCGCTGCCGAGCCAGAACAGCACCGGGTACCGGATGCCGACGCGTCGGGTCAGGGTGGCGTAGCGGTCGAGTTTGCCGATCAGCCGGCCCAGCGGCTCGGTGCCGGTGTCGGCCTCCAGCCAGAACCCGACGCTGGCGCCGGCGGCGGTCCAGATGCCGTGGCCGTCGGCGGTGATGGTGCGAAACTGCCGGGTGGTGCTGCGTTCCGACCACCACCGGTCCAAATGCGTCTCCGGATGGCGCCGGGTGTGGGCCTTGAGCCGGACGAAGAACTCGTTGACGGTGAGCAGGTGGGTCAGGGTCGGGCTGGCCGACACCCGTTGCACGGCTTGCCGGCTCGCCCGCGCGGTCGGCTCGGGGCGCTCGTGGGCGGCGGCCTGGAAACGACGCCCGTTGTGGCCGAGGGTCCAGTGCCACGGATGGCTGCCGCCGCCCGTGCGCGCGAACCGGAACCGGTCCAGCAGGCCCAGCCCGTACAGCTCGCTGAGGCGGATCTGGCAGGTACGTCGGGCCAGGAAGAACAGCTGGTGGATCTGATCGGTGGTCAGGACCTGATGGTCGTCGAGGAGGTGGAGCAGTTGCCGGTCCCGGCTGGTGATGTGCGGGTAGATGGCGAGCAGGTCAGCAGAGCGTGATTGCGGCATGGGTACCCCTGCAGAGAGAGTCCCGGTAGGGAGTCTGGACGAGTTGATCTCGCGGACAGGCCGACGGCAGGCCAGATACGGGCAGGTCAGGCACCTGACAGGCCGGCGGGGGAGGGCTCGGGTGAGGCCTCGTCTCCCGGACACCCCCAAGCGAGCCCTCACCGCAGCACCCGGACGAGGCCCGAAACGAGCAGGCCTTTGCTCAGCGCTCCCGGCCGGCCATCCGCCGTTTCATCGCCGAGCGGGCGACCTGCTGCATCGGCGGCTCACCGTCGGCGCGGCGGTGCGCGGCGGCGCACTCCTGACGGATCGCGGTCGCCTCACCCACCACCTCCGCCGGCGGGTTGGTGGTGAACGTGAACGCAGGCAGCTCGCGGTTGCCGACCAGCAGCCGCGCGGCGGCGGTGTAGACGTCGAGGTGGGCGAGGTCGTGCTCGTCGAGCTCCGGTCTGGTGTGGCGCGACAGCTCGCGGGCGTCGGCCGGGTCGACGTTGAAGAACAGCTTCGACCGGGCATTGGCTGACACCGCCGCGGCGACATCCTTCGGCAGCTGCGCCAGGTCCTGGTGCGCCAGCACCAGACCCAGCCGGAACCCTCGCGCCTCGGCCAGCATGTCCCCGACCGAGCCGGGCAGGGTCAGAAAGTTCTGACACTCGTCGACGTACAGCACGGCGTCGCGGCGCTGGTCCTCCGGGACGCTGGCGCGGGCGATGGCGGCCTGCCAGACACGGGCGACAATCAGCGAGCCCAGAATCCTCGTCGTCTCCTCCCCGAGCACCCCCTTGGGCAGCCGGCACAGCAGCACCCCACCGTCGAGCACCCCACCCATGTCGAACGAGCTGTGCGCGTTGCCGATGACCGACTTGACGAAGTCGCGCAGCAGAAACGCCCGCAGCCGGGCCAGGACCGGGGCGATGACCTGCCCGCGGAACTGCTCGTTGATGCCGTCGTACCAGACCCAGAACCCGCCGAGACCGTCCGGGTCGTCCAGGCCGTGGGTGAACCGGGCCCGGAAGTCCTTGTCCTGCAACAGCGACGGCACGAGGCTCAGCGTCGGTTTGGCGTGGCGCATCAGCGTCAGGCACGCCACCCGCATGGTGTCGTCCATCCGCGGCCCCCACTGCCCCTGGAATATCTTCGCGAAGATTCCCACCAGGTTGTCGACCGCCAGGTGCGGGTCTCCTCGGTCATCGAGCGGGTTGAAGCAGCCGGGGTTCTCCTGGTCCGGGTCGATGATCACGATCTTGTCTGCGGAGGTGGCGGGGAGCCGGTCGAGGATGTCGGTGATCAGGTCTCCGCGCGGGTCGATGACCACCGTGCCCCGGCCGGCTTTGATGTCGCCGAGGATCATGTTCAGCAGCAGCGTGGACTTCCCGACGCCGGTCTTGCCGACCACGTGCAGATGCTGGCGGGCGTCGGTGACGGTCAACCCGACCTTGTGGCGGCCGATCTGCGCGCGGCCGAGCATCTTGACTCCACGCCCGCCGCCGGGGACCTGCACGGGCGCCGGCACAGCCTTCGCTCGGGCGCGGTCCAGGCCGGGCACGGCAAGGTCTTGCGGCAGCGCGGCGAGGGCCGCGAGTTCCGCCACGGTGGCCAGGAACCCCCGCCGCAACCGGCGCCCGGCGAGGGTGGCGGCCGGGTGGGGCATCTTCATGCGCCGCAGCCGGTTCGGGCCCGTGTACGTGGCGGCGGCCGAGGCGATGGTGTGCCCCAGCCCGATCAGCCGCTCACGGGTCTGCCTGGTCCGCTCCGTGTTTGGTGGTGTGGTGTCCGGGTCGCGGGCGACGGCGAACCGGACCGCGATCTCGAAGTGCGGTACCCGCACCGCCTTGTCCACGACCGTGCGGGCCTCAGCCGCGGCCACCGGATCCCGCTCGGCCACCCGACCCGCCGCAGCCGAGGCGCGCGGCGGCCTGGACGGGCCCGGCGTGAACACCTCGAGCAGCCACAGCAGCGGCTCGACGGCCAGCCTCGCCATGCCCGACACCGCCCGCGCGGCCAGGTCCGGCCGCCTGTGCGGGTGGGTGGCGGCGGTTGCCGCGGCCCGGCGGGCGGCGCGGACGCGGCGGGCTCGCGCCGGCCGGGCGAGGACCTGCACGCAGGCGTGCTCGCGAGGGCCGACCTCGGCGCCGGCGGCGAGCAGCGCCCGCAGCGGATCAGTGTCGTGGTCGCCGCGCAGCGGCAGCCCATCGGGGTGCTGCGGCCAGTGCGCCCCACCCACCCCCTCACCGACCAGCGGCGGGATCGGCGCGGCGGCATCTGCGGTGGTGATGGTGGCGGCAGGCCAGGCCGCGCGGACAGCGGCCTCGACCGCGCCGGGCGGCACCGTGCCGGGCACCCAGACCCGGATGATCAGCGCGCGGCCGGTCCACGTGTACTCCCAGCCGACATGCGGGTAGCCGAACACCCGGCGGCGCCACACCGACGGCGTCAGGACGCCGGTGAGGGTGGTCCAAAACGCTGCGGCGGCCTCGGCAGTGACCTGCGGTGGGGCAGCGACGGTCAGCCATCGCGCACCGGCGGTGAACCGCCGGTGCCGCCAGGCGAGCACCTGGTCATGCCCGAACACCGCCGCGACAACGATCGCGGCGGCGACGAAGGCCAGCCACGGCCGGGCGAGCACCCAATGCCCCATGTCGGCGGGCCAGCCCGGGGTGACGGTCACTCGGTCTCCCCGATGCCCGTGACGGCGATCGTGTGCTCCGCGGCCGACCCGACGGCACGGAACGGGATCCGCGACCGGCCCGCGACGAGCAACCCCTCACCCCGGGGCGAGGCCAGCAGCAGCCGCGCCTCACCCGCGGTGAGGTTGAACGCCTCCACCACAGCGTCGATCGACTGGGTGCTCTGCCGCATCAGCACCTGCGTCGCGGCGTTGGACACCACGGCGAGCCCCAGGTCGGTCGACAGCACATCAGCCGCGTCCTGCGTGACGACGCACAACCCCGCCGACCGCTTGCGGGCCGCCTTCGCCATCCGGAACAGGAACCGCGCGCCCTCGCCGTCGCGCATCAGCAGCCAGGCCTCATCCACCACCACCAGATGCCGACCCCGGCTAGTGCCGGCCGGCGGGGTGTCGATGCCCGACCAGATCGAGTCGAGCGCCAGCAGCGTGCCGATGGTCCGCAGCTCGTCGGGCAGGTGTCGCAGCGACCAGACCACCAGGTGCCCATGCGGGACCGTGGTGGTGGGCCCGTCGAACAGGCCGGCGAAGTTCCCCACCGTCCAGGGAGCGAGCCGGGCGGCCAGCTGCCCGGCCGCCGGATCATCGTCCCCGGCGAGCACCTCGGCCAGGTCACGCAGCAGGGGAGCGGGCTTCGTCCAGGTGCCCGGGTCGGCGTTGATGCCGGCGCGGGCGTAGGTGGCGGTGATGGCCCGGTCCAGGGCGGCACGTTCGGCCGGCGGCGGGGCCGCACCGAGCATGACCGCGATCAGCGTATGCAGGTACAGGCCGCGTCGGGTGAGCGTGTCCGGCCGCCGGTCATCGGGCAGGTCAAGCGGGTTGATACGCACCCCGGGCACGCCCAGCTGCACCACCGTCCCACCGACGTGGTCGGCCAGCGGCGTGTACTCGTCCTCAGGGTCGATGACGCTGACGGTCGTGCCCTCATACAGGTTGCGCAGAACGTCGAGCTTGACGAAGTAACTCTTGCCCGCCCCGGAGCGAGCGAGGACGACCGAGTTGTGATTGTCCTGCGCCCACCGGTTCCACACCAGCACCCCGTTGGAGGTCGTGTTGACCCCGTACAACACCCCCTCCGCCAAGGGAATGCTGCCGGGGGTGGGGGCGGGGAGGTCCGGCGAGGCGAGGGGAAACGCCGCCGCGAGAGCGGTGGTGTCCAGCACGCGGCGCATCCGCAGCGGATCCACCCCGACCGGCAGGGTCGAGAGCCAGCCCTGCTGGTGACGGAACGTCGCCGGCTGCAGGTCCAACAGCACACTCGCCGCCGCCGACTTCACCCCAGCGGTGAGGGTGGCCAGGTCGTCGAGGGTGCGAGCGTGGAGGGTGACGTAGATGCCGACCTCGAACAGCTTCGCCGCCCCGCGGGCGACCCGCTCAGCCAAATCCGCGGCATCGGCTGCGGCGGCCTCGACCATCGGATCGCCCAGCCGCCCGGCGTCGGCGTCGAGCCGACGCGAGGATTCGAGGCGGGCGCGTTGCCGCTTCAGCATCGGCGAGGCCAACTGCGGCACCACCGGGTCCAGGTGAACGGCGACGTCGACGCGCCCAGGGTAGGACAGCAGCGGGTCCAGCCACGCCGGGCCGACCTCCGCCGGGTAGCCGCACACGACGTAGGTGGCGGCGTAGCCGTCACCAACCCGCACATGCGACGGTGTGACCGACAACGCGGCCGGCCCCGGCACACCCTCTACGCCTCGGACACTCTTCTTGGGGGTCTTCACCAGGCTCATGTGCTGCTCCGCAGAGTGATGGGGACGCCGGGCACCGCGCGCGGGCCGGGCACCGGTGGGGAGAACGGGTCGACCGCGCCCGCGAGCGCGGCGCACACCGCAGACCCGTCCAACACGGCGGCGTGCACGCCGAGCCCGGACAACGCCCGCACCGCGGTGTCGCCCGCTCGCGCGCCGGTGACGACCGCCAGGACCTGCCGGCGCAACGGATCACGCTCGCCGTCAAGCTTCAGCAAGAACGCGGCGTGGTCCTCGGCGGCGGCCTGCAGCGCCCGGTGCGGCAGGCGCCGGGCGTTATCGGCGACGGACCGCGCATGTGCGGCCAGGTCGTGGCGCTGCGCGGCCACGACGATCTGCGCCGGCCCGGTCAAGCCATTGAGGAACCGGCCGAACCCGTCCAACAACGCCCCCTGCTCCCCGCCGGTGCGCAGGTGAATGTTGGTGGTGCCGCAGGCGATCACCACCTTGTCACTACCCGCGCTGGTGAGCACACCAGCGGGGCTGACCGCCGTCACCGGCGACCGCAACAGCGCCGGCACGATCGGCTTCCCCTCCACGGCCGCGCCCGGGACCGCGCGGGCCGTCCCGGGTGTCAGCACGCGAGGGCTGTGCGAGAGCGTGAAGGCGTGCCGCAGCCACACGTCCAAGGGCAGGCCGTCGCGGCGGCCGAGCGCCACCACGACCGCGACCGCGAACACGACAGCACCGCCGACGAGCCACACGGGCCGCGGCAGCAGATGCCCGAACGACCGGTAGACACCGGCAGCGGCCAAGCCGACGCCGCCAATGATGCCGAGCTGACGGAAGGTGAGCCCGAACGCGACCCGGTCCGGCTCGTTGACGTTGGCCGGCACCACCGCACGCGGCACCGCCTCATCCAGATTGCTCATTGATCACTCCGGGCTGGGGTAGACGCCGGGCATGTGGCGGTAGGGCGGGCGGATGGGGTTGCTCGACGCCAGCGGCGTGCGCCGGACCGGGGCGGCTCTGAGCCGGCCCAGGTTGCGGGTCATCCCCTGCAGGGCCACCGTTCGCAGGACGACGCCGCCGATGCCGACGCTGCGGCCCTGCTGACCGGAGAACCGCCGCACCAGACTCGGAACCTTGACCGTCATCCACAGCACGACGACCACGAGCAGCAGGTTCAGGGTGTCGGAGCCAGGTAGACCGAGCAGGACTGGCAGGTTCCCCCGCGGATCGATCACCAGGTTGACGCCGGCCGAGAAGGTGACCGCCTGGATCGTCGGGGTGGCCAGACAGCTCAACACCGACCGCCACCACAACTGCGCGACCCCCTCGGTCCAAGGGGTCGCGTGGCACGCCAGGGCCACCGGCGCAACACCGGCCAACACGACCAGCACCGCGATGCGGGTCAGCCAGCCGCCGACGAGCAGGAACATCAGCACCACGATGAGCAGCCCGATGATCAGCATCAGCAGGCCTGAACTCGGATCCCCCATCGCGGAGGCGAGCCGCGCCTTGACGAAGGTGACCGCCTCGGTCGTCGGGGCGTCCACCCCGGCAAGCGACACGGTCAACGCGTTCGCCACCTCAATGAGCACGCCGGTCAACGGAACTGCGAACGCCGACAGGACCAACCCGACCACGAGCCGCGGCACGAGCTGCTTGACCGTGTAGCGGGTCTCGATGGAGTCGCCCAGCATGACCGCGGCGCCCGCGGCGACGATCGCGAGGATGAAGCAGGCGTCGACCACGAGGGCGCTTTTCCCGGCGATCGACTGCACCTGCGGCAGCCCGGTCACATCCGGCGACACGAAGATCGAGGACGTCAGGAAAGCCAGCAGGCCACCGAGGAGATCGATTACTCGCTCGGCGAGCCAGCGGACCAGATCGTTCATCACCCAGGTGGTCATCCTCAGCCGCCGAGGATGCCCTGCAAGACCTGCAGGATCACCGGGGCCAACACCGCCAAGGCGTAGCCGACCAACGCGGACTTGAAGTTGCCCTTGGCCTGCTCGACCTGGGCCGGGTCACCGCCGGCGGCCATGTACCGCAGACCACCGATGACCAGGAACATCGTCGCGACCAACGCGATGATGCCCATGATCCAGCCGGTGATGTTGGAAATGACCTGATTGATGGAATTGACCGCTACCGGCTGTGGCGCGGCGGCGATCTCCGACAGGACGGACAGCGTCAGGTGCATGACGGCACTCCAGAACGGTTCTGTGTGCCGCCCGGCGGGAACTTGACGAAGGGCTGATGTGGGGTCGGTGGGGGCGCTCCTCCCTTGCGGTCTAGCGCAGGGATAGCGGTGTCAGTACGCCGCGCCAGCCATGCCGAACTCACCTCAGACCCCGCCGCGCAAACGACCCCCGCCGGGCGGGCATGCCATGGAGGACATGCACCGCCCAGAACGGGGCTGTCAGACAGATCGAACCCGCCTGCCGCCTGTCACGCCCCGACACGACCAGTCAACGAGCGGGCAAACATTCGACCCTTGACCCTGCTCGAGCCGGCCCGGCACCCGCTCAGCGCAGGCTGCTGATGCGCCTACAACGCGCTCAACTGCCGATGACAGTTGCATCCGATCTTGGCAGTTGGCAGGGTCCCAGCTCGCAGGGTTCGTCATCTGGATCCGGCACAGCGCCGCCTGCGCTCCTGTCGCCTTCAGTCGACTCCCGAAGTTCTGTGGCGCGGCCTCTGTCGCTTCGAGTGCATCGAGCGCGGCCCAATCTAACTGCAACCGTCACCGGGAGCGGTGGTACACGACGCCGTCGAGTTCGTCGTCGGCGTGGGCGGCCGAGTTGGTGAGGTGGCCATCGTACGGTCCAACCTTGGTCACCGTGGCGCCGTCGCGGAACACGATCTGCAGGCCGTGCTCAGGTTCCCAGGCGCACTCGCATTCGACCGAGACATAGACGTGCTGATCGCCGTTGGAATCGCGTACGACGATCGGCTCGTTGCCGAGCTGGACGTGGGCCAGGACGTCTTCGGGGCCGCTGATCTCGACGTGCCACTCGTCGTCGCCAACGGCCAGGATGTCATCCAGGACGTCGCGGTAGTAGGCGTAGATCGACGACGCGGCCTCGGCCAACGCCGAGTGGTCGAGCGCGAGGAAGTTGCGAATCGCGGCGTGGAAGTCCTCCTGCGCCGGGTCGTCGTCGTAGCCGTCGATCATGATGAGGCAGGGTCCACCGCCTAACACCGGCACCGGTATCGGCGCACTGCGATACCAACCCAGATCGGCGTCCTTGACCACCGTACCGAGATCGGGAATCTGCACGCCCTCACCGTAGTGGTCGCTGTGGGGCCGACTCTGATGAGGCGTCCGCATTTGCCGCCTTGCGTGCTACAGAGCGTTCCGGCTCCATCGGGACTGGGTCTGCTCTTCGGCCTGTTCGAGCCAGCCTCGGTACCAGCGCGTGAAGCCTGTCGGCTTCCCGTCGGGCTCGTGCAGAGGCAGGAACCCGCCGTCGCTGGCGGTGTCGTCGCCCCACATCTGACCGCGAGCTGGTCCGCTGATGACGAGGGCTTCGCGGTAGGCGCAGCCAAGGTGACAGAGATAGAGCAGCCCGATGGAGTGTTCGGGCGAGAAGACGACAGCTTCGTGCTGCTGCCAGTAAGCGTCTTCAGCCTCGTTGAACTTGTTTTCGGAGTCGAAGTCCGCCTCACCAGGGGGATCGGGCAGGTCGTCTGCGGGGTTGAATGCTTCGGTGTGCGGGAACGGCCGGCTCAACGTCTTCAGGTCGGTGAGTTCGGCACCGCCGCCTTCCCAACGCCAGCGGCCGTCTATCCGATGAACGGGAAAGAGGCCGTACGCCGGGCCTGCGCCCCCGCGACTGACCTGCAGGAGGAAGGAACGGTACTCGGCAGGTAGCTCGACATCTAACTGTGATTCCAGCTCGGCCAGCTCATCCGTGGTCAGAGGAGGCTCGCGTCGCCACTGATGACCGCTGGCTCCGAAGACCATGCCGGCAAACGGGTGCGTCGACAATCTGGCCAGGCGATCGGGTACATCCGACCAATCCGAGAGGATCACGGCAACACCCTAGATGTGGTGCTGCGGGCGCGTTCTCATGCCGCGTATTGGGCGCGGTGACGGGGCCTGTTGCGCCCAGGAATCACGGAGTGTCAGCTGAAAGGTGGCCGGTCGACGACTTCTACGTACACGATCAGGTTGTCGACCACATCAAGGACGAGCATGCCCGACCGGTCCGGGCTGAGCCCGACGTTCCGGTGGCCGGCGCCGTAGGCGCCGTCCGGTGGAGGCTGCGTGTAGAAGCTCTGGCAGAAGGCGTCGCGGCAGCCACATGCTGGAGGATTCGGAGGTCGGCGACCTGCCCCGCCAGGTCATCCTCGTCGGCTTCACGGAGCGCGCCGGCAAGTTCCGCTGCGAGTCGCGGCCATCGGTCGCTGACCAGTGCGGATTCTTCGTGCGTCATCGCCTGCGACGGCAGACGGCGAAACCCTCTTCGTCGCTCTCATCCCCGCCGCGCGTTTGCGGGTGCCCGGCGTCGTTCACGCTCAGCCGGCCGGCTCGGCGTCCGCTCCGTCGAGGCGCAGCTCGGCTACGAACTCGGAGAAGGTTTCGGCGACCGTTCGCCAGGCCTAAGGCGCAGAGCTGGTCCAAACATCGCTGGCAACGACTCGTGGATCAGCCGAACTCGTTCGGTAGTCGAGCGCAATCGCGGTGTCGTCACCGGCGTACTGCGCCACGGCGATGAAGAAGGCGCGGTCAACGTCAAGCCACGGGAGTTCGACCGCACCGGTTGCCGTCGGTTCTCGCGCGCATCGGAACAGCTCCGCCGTTTCGTCATCCTGGATCAGGCGGTCGAGCGACTGTGACTCCCGCTCCATCTGCTCGATGCTGCCGAGAAAGTCCAGCAGATCGTGGAACCAGGGCATGACCCGAGCGACAGCAGGCTCGCCCGGATGGTTCCACCTGCCCTCCCGCAGGAGAACGAGTAGCAGGTCAGGAACAACGAGACCGCGGACCCGAACCGTCGCCGGATAGTCGTCCCGCACGCTCGTCCCTTCGTGGTCAGCGCGGCTTGCTCGTCGTCTCGTCGGGTATCCGCTCATGCCGCCGACGGGCGCGGCCGGTTCACCGCAGCCATGGCAGGGCGGGATCACGAGCGCAGACGGTACAGGTCATAGGCTCTTCTGCTACGAGGTGAGTGGCTTGGTCCGGCCCGGCTACAGGCTTCCCGAGTCCGGCCAGTTGGACCAGTGGGTGTTGGGCGGCAGGCTCGGCGCGTATCGCCTGAGGTCGCCGGTTGTCAGGACATCGGCAATCTGGCGGAAGGTCTCAGACTCGCTGGGTCGTAGCCCGCCGGCCAGGTCGGGGTGGTTCCACTGGTCCAGCCGGAGCACCTCGGGTATGTCGACCCGGATTCGGCGCCGCAGTTCTTCCTCGTCGGCTAGGAGAAGCTCACGGTGGCGTGGAACGAGCCGGCGCAGCACGTCGACCAGGTCCTCGCCCGGCTCGGCGGCAAGGGCGATCGTCTGCCCACGAACCACTACCGGTCCTCCCTGGTAGGTCTCGGGCTCGTCGGGATCTTCTATCTCGTTCCAGTTGTCGACTCGGTCGAGAAAGTCACCGTTGCCATAGCCAGGTTCGCCGCTGGTTAGGCAGTTGCCGAACACGTGGAGCACGTCGGTGAGGTTGCCGGCCCGTGGCGAATAGCCGACCGCCTCGACGATGAGGGCCCACTGCTCAGCGTCGCGATATCCATGTAGCCGAACGTCAACAGCGTAGTTGTAGCCGTGGCCCAGGTCCGGAAACAGGAACTCCTCGGCTGCGGCGTCGAACTGTTCGAGGACCTCGACCGAGCGCATAGCCGAGCAGTGTAACCAGGCACGCCCGTGACCGGAGAGGCCCGCAAATGCCGCCTACGTGCGGAAGAGGCGCGGGTTGGTTCCTTGTGGGTTTCATGCCGCTGGCGCCCCGCCCCGGAGGGTTCGACAGCCATGGTCAGTGCCTGTGAGGTCGGTATCCGGAAGGAATCGGGCCGGACAGGTCGCCCCGGCTGACAGCGGCGGCCACGAGGTGCTCGGCGCGACGTCGGCGCATCCGCAGTGCAGGTGCGGTCACGCCTTGTTCGGCGGCCAGGTGCTCGATCAGGGCGTTGCCGAAACGGGTCGCACTGATCAGTTCGGCCGTGTCGGGGGTGATCAGGCCGACGGCAGTTGCCCGGCCGAGCAGTAGATCCGGGTGCCCGTAGGGCATTCTGGGTGTCCGCGAGCCGGTTGCAAGCTCGGGTGGCAGTTCCTCACTATCGTCGACCTTGACGACGGCGACTGCGGCGCGCCAGGCGGCCCAGCACAGCCGGAGCCATAACCGCGGCGGCGCCAGGTCTGCGGTGCGCAAAGCGTTGAGGAAGCCAGCGAGGACTTCGGAGTCCACATCGTCGGCGTGCCTCGGCCTGCCGCGGCTGATCCTTGCCGCAAGGTGCGTCAGCGCGGGGAGCGCGACGCCGATCGCGCCTACGACCCAGGCCGGTCCCCACGCGCGGGCGTGGTGGGCCAGCTGTCGCCACAGCACGTCGGTGGTGTCGCTGCTGTGATGCTCGCTCAGCAGCAACGTGCGTAGCTCGTCCAGCGGCAGTGGTCTGTCCGGCAGGCCCGGCACCGGCCGTGCGTCGAACATTAGCGGTGCGGGTTCGCAGGTCAGCAGTTCGAACGCCTTCTCGGCGGTGGTCAACGCCGTGTGGGTCGGCGTCGCGTACGTCGTTGGTGCCACAGTGAGGTCCCCTCGATCGGAGGACGTCGCCTGTTGCGACGTTCCCGAGGCCCTCGATTGGGACAGCTCGACCTGACACCAAAGTCGGTTGTCAGGGTCGGACGGGGCGTGTCCGACCCTGACAGGTTCACACCTCAGGGCGGGCCGTGCCTGCTGACCGGGCGCCGCTTGCCGTCGAGCTGATGGATCCTGTCAGACCAGGGGTGGGTTCGATCGGCCTGTCAGCGTGGTCCTGGGAATCGTCAGTACGTCCGCCGGTCCGGGGGCCACCGTGCCTATGACCGACAAGAATCCACGTCGCGCACCCGATCCTGTGGGGGATGTGGTGCCCGGCGACCCGCCTGTGCCGATCACCGTGTGGCCGGTCCCCGCGCCGCAGGTGGGGGAGACCATGTCCAACGCGATGGGTGTGCGGCTGGTCCACAATCTCAGCCGCCGATCCGATCTGATCATTGACTTGGCGGTGGGGCCGCAGTTGGCCCGCGCGATTATCGGCACGCAGCGCCGTGCTCATCTGATCCTGACGGGTCCCGGAGGGCGGGGCTCGGAACCGGCGGCGCTGATCGTCTCCGGCTGGCCGCCTCACGAGGCTGCCGTGCCGGAGGAGTTCTTCACCCGCTGCCGTGCGAGTCTGGTGCCTGGTGGTTGCGTCGCGGTGCTGCTGCCGCACGAAGACGTTGCCCTGCCTGTCGACGTGGTCGTCGCCGCCAAGCGCACCGGACTGATGTATCTGCAGCACATCGTGGCTGCTGACCGTCCGCCCCGGCGCGGCCTGCGCGCCCACCTCGACATCCATACCGACGTGCTGATCCTGACCAGAGGCACCATGCAGCTCGGCGACGGCCATGGGTGACTCGCTGCCGGTCACCTCGGTGTGGCTGACCTGCCAGATACCCGCCCGTGACCAGCGGCGCGGCCGGTACGTTCCGACGACGTCGAGCCATCCGGCCAAGATGCTCCCCCACGCGGCTGCTCATGCCATCGCCACCTACAGCCGGCCGGGGGATCTGGTGTTCGACCCGATGTGCGGCTCGGGGACCACCTTGGTCGAGGCCATGCACCTCGGCCGTCATGGACTCGGCATCGACATCGAACCTCGCTACACCGCCATCGCCGAGGCCAACATCGCTCTTGCCATGGGGCAGAACGCCCCGGGGACCGCGCGGGTGTTCACCGGCGATGCCACAGGCCTGCTCGACCTGGTGCCCGCCACCGTCGTCGGTCAAGTCGCGCTCGTGCTCACCTCGCCGCCCTACGGCCGCGGCACTCATGGACTGGTCCAGACGACGAGCGCCGGCGTGCGCAAGCGAAACCACCACTACGGGGACCGGCGCAGCGGAAACCTTGCCTACGGTGGTTGGTCGCGTCTGCTCGACGGGTTCGCCGCGATCCTCGCCGCCAGCTACCGGCTTCTGCGCCCCGGCGGGATCGTCGTGATCACCTGCCGGCCGGTGCGCCGCCAGCGCGACGACCTGATTGACCTGCCTGGCGAGCTGCTCACCGTCGCCCGGTCGGTTGGGCTGATTCCGGTGCAGCGGTGTGCGGCGATGCTCGCCGCTGTCCGCGACGGGCATATCGTCCACCGGGCGAACATGTTCGTGCTGCTGGCTGTTCGCCGCGCTCGCAACGACGGCATTCCCATGCACTTGATCGCGCACGAGGACGTCCTTGTGCTACGGCGACCATAGACGCCTCCGTCGGTGCCGCAGCCGAGCTACCAGCATCGCGGCGGTTGGGCTGTCAGATCCTGACAGATGGCCTGGTCTGACACGTCGGGCCCTGCCTCTGGGAGCCCGAATAGCCTGAGGGCTCCTTCTTTCTCTTCCTCTCGCGCTCGTCTGACGCGTCCGCGATGGCATCGCGCCCACCGCTCCCGGTCGGCCGCCACCGCCAGCCTCAGCACGCCGCAATCCGTCAAGCCCGCTCGCGCCCTTTGGTGATCGGGAGCCCCATCCGTCGGTCAGGCGGCCACCACTCGGGTGGCCGCCGCTGCCGTCTGTCACCAGCCGGCCACCGCCGCCGGCACCACCAGCCGGCATCAGGTCTTCGCACCCCGCCCGGCCCGCGTGCCGTCGGCAATCCCATCCCCTCGACCCGAGTCACATCGTGGAGGTCATCGTGTCGTCACCCGAGAACAAAGTGACAGTCCGCTCGCCGGCCGATCTGGCCGCTGCAGTGCCCTACCTCATCGGTTTTCATCCCAGCGACGGCAGCGTCGTCGTCATCGCCTGCAACGGCCGACGGATCGCCTTCGCCGTACGTGGGGACCTGCCCGCCGGCTCAGAGTACGCACACCAGCTGGACGCCTTCGCCGATCAGCTCATCTCCGTCGTGCAGCGGCAACAACCGCTCACCCACGTGGTGATCATCGGCTACGGCACGCCGGACCCCATCGACCCGACGCTGCGCGCCCTCGACGACGCCTTCGTCGCCGCCGGACTGCCCGTCGTCGACTTGCTGCGGATCGCTGCGGATCGCCTGTTCAGCCTGATCTGCGCCAACCCTGCCTGCTGCCCGCCCCAGGGAACCCCGTTCGACCCCATCGCATCAACGGTTGCGGTCCGGGCGACCATCGCGGGCGTCGTTGTTCGGCCCGACCGGGCGTCGGTCGCTGGCCAGATCACGCCGGTGCGCGGCGCCGCGCGCGACGCCATCCAACGGGCCAGCCGCGAGGCGCGCATCCGACTGGAGGCATTGCAGGCCGTCGGCGGCACCACGGTGTATGAGGCCGGTGAGCAGGCCGTCCGCGACGCGCTAGGCCGGCACGACGCGGGAGCGCGACTCACCGATGACGAGGTGGCGTGGCTGACCACGTTGCTGGTCGACCGGGACATCCGGGACCTCGCCGTCGGCCTCACCGAGCCACACAGCCGGCACGTCGACTTCTGGGCCGACATCACCCGCCGCGCCGACGAGCCACTCGTACCGGCGCCAGCCACCCTGCTCGCCGTCACCGCCTGGCGCTGCGGCGACGGTGTCCTCGCCGCCATGGCCGCCGAACACGCCCTCCACATCGACGGCAGCTACCAGTTCGCCGACACGGTCCTTCAAGCCCTACAGGCCGGGGTGCCCCCGACCGTCGTCGAGGAGGTCCTCGCCGACGTCGATTCCGACCCCCTCGCTCTGCCCGACGACCCGATGGAACAGGAGTAACGATCATGGATCCCGTTCGCGCCATCCTGCTGGCCCTCGCCGGCAGAGCGGAAGAAGCGCGGTTGCGCTGGTATGCCGAGCGTGCCGCGCTGCGCGCCCGCGGCGAGACACCCACCCACGGCAACGCGTGGCCCTACAGCGTCCAAGCCGACCTCTGCCTGATCACCGCCATCACCGCAGCCGACCTGCCCGCGAACTTCCGTCTCTACGACACCTCGCTGTCCCGAGATCCTCTCGCCGCAGCCGCGCAACTCCGCGAGGTCGCCTCCGCCTACGACCACAGCGGCCCGATCGAGGCCGAATACGAAGCAGCCCGACTGGCCTACAAGCAGGCCTTTGCCGAACCGCTCACCCCACAGGAACAGCACTACGTCGGCCTGCTCGCCGATTTGCCCGCCGCCCGCCGAGACAAGATCATCGAGGCGGCGGAGGAACGTCTCCGACACCGTCCGGCTTGAGCCCCAGCTCGCCGCGACGCCTGCTACGAGGGAGGTCAGTCTCCCGTCGCGCCCACCGCAGTACGCGCGTGACAGGCCCGAGCGGCGCCAGCCTTTCCGCCGGGGTCAAGAGCAGGGGAGTGCGGCGCCGGAGCGCCAGTGCCGCTGGCGGCCTCCGGGCGGCCTTCGACAGCCAGCAGGTCGTGGGAGGCAGCGACTCGGCAACGCCGCGAGATCTCCGCGAAAGGAACCCATGAGTCTCTACACCCTCATGCCCAAGCCGGGCTTCGACCGGTACACGATCCAGGTCGGCTGGAGCCCACACCGCACCTATGTCGCCACCCTCGTCGACTTCACCTGGGATCCGGTGACCGAACCCGATCGGCAACCCGACGTCATCCACCTCGGCCGGGTCGAGACCATCCTCGACCCGGCCGAAGTGCTCTCGGCCCTTGAGCCCTACGCCGAGATCCCCGCCGAGCTCCCGGCCAGACTCCGCGCCGACCAGGCCGAACACCCGGTACGCCGCTGACACCATCTCGCGACCAGTCACGAGGTGACGGGCTGCTGTCGTACCTGAAGTGTGGTGCGACGTGCCTTTGTCCGATACCGCTGGCCTGACCCTGGCCGAACGCTCTGGCCACCAGTGCCGCGAGTCCTTGCAGCAAGAACCAAAACCGGCCCGCCGCAGGCGGGCCGTCGTCGTATCAAGACCCGGGACGCGCCGCCTGGAAACGACCGCGTCCCGGGTTCTCCAACAAGGGAGGACCCCAGTGTCCCGACCACTGCTCATGATCGCCACCGCTGTGGTGGCCTACACCCTGGGCCGGCTCACCGACTGGCCGACCATCCACCGCCTACGCCACCAGCTCGCCGACACCCACCGCTCGATGCTCTACGACCCGCTCACCGGCATGCTCAACCGCGCCGGCCTCCACGCCGCCCACGCCGCCCTCGCCGAACCAGCCCTCGCTCAGCCGATCACCGTCGCCCTGATCGACCTCGACGACTTCAAAACCGTCAACGACACCCACGGCCACGACCTCGGCGACGACCTGCTCACGGCCATCGGCGAGCGCATAACCGACCTTGCCGAACTCTACGGCGGTGCCGCCGCACGGCTCGCCGGCGACGAATACGCCGTCCTCCTACCCACCCACGCTGGCGACCCGGACCGCATCGCCGACGCGCTCGCGACGATCATCGCCGAGCCCGTCGCCCTCGGTGCCGACGAGCACTCCGTCACCGCCAGCATCGGCCTGGCCATCGTCGAAGCCACCGACCCGCTCACCGACGTCGCGCTCCACCGGGCCGACGTCGCCATGTACCACGCCAAGCGCAACGAGCGGATCCGTCACGCCACCTACCAGCCAGGCATGACCATGCCACCCGCGCCCCACCGCCGCGGACCACGCCTGCGCGAGCGCCGACGCCCGATCGACGGAGCCCCAGCATGACCGCCCCACCCGAAGAGATGGCCTGCCGCACCTGCCTGGTCCCGCTCAACACCCTCGGCACACCACCCACCCACGTCCACCCGGTCCACCTCGCCACCGACGGACACGCACCCGTGCCCGTCCCGGTCAGCCAACTCGCCACCGTCCGCCGGACCTGCGACTTCTGCGGCGACCCCTACCCGATCTGGACGCTGCACGGCGCAAACGTCACCGCCGTCGCCATCGGCTCCACCGCCACCCTCGTGCAGAACTTCGGCGAGACGTGGGCAGCATGCGCCACCTGCCAAACCCACATCGACGACGGCCGCCCAGACCTGGTCGTCGACCGAGCCGTCCAAGCCCTCGACGTCGGCACCAACCCGGAAGTACGAGGGCGCATCCAGGAACTGCACCTGGCATTCCTCGAAGCCCGCCTCCCCGACCGCACGCTCCTCACCACAACCCCCTGGCCAGCGGCATCCATCGCAGCGAAGGACCTGCCCAAGGTGCGTGACCGGCTCACCCACCTCTACCGAGGCAACGACGACGTGCCCGCTGCGCTCGGGCTCACCGGAGCGCGCGGCCAGATCGCTGACGGACTCGACCAGTCGCGCCTCTACTGGATCGACGACGACTTCACCGACCTCGCCGAACACGCCGCCACCCAGCTCACCGCCCTCACCATCGGCCACGACCTCGGCCCGCCGGCAAACGTACTCATCACCTGGTCGCGGCCCGTGACCCAACACCAGATCACCGCCGCCTCCTGGACCTTGGCCAACGACGGCTGGCAGGTGGTCCTCTACCGCGCCATCGGAGCCGGACTCGACGGCAAACCCCTGCAACGGCTCCGGGAGCAAATCGGCTGGCTCGTACCCATGACGGCCGCTCACCTCACCGAGCAACATCTGATCGATGCCGACCACCCCGCAGCCGCCCTGTTCGCTACATGGCTGCTGATCACTCAGAAGGCCGCAGAGGTCGACGTCGCGAGAGTCGACAAAACCATCGCCAAGGCCTATGCCCGTACGAAGCGGGACCAACCAGAGGTGCGCATCGTGCGGATCCGCGGGCGCCGCAGCCCGAGCGACGCAGCAGAGACGACGCCGGGGGAGCACGGCCGGCGTCAGAGTAGCCGGTTCTGGGTTTCCGGCCACTGGCGCAACCAAGCCCACGGCCCAGGCCGATCGCTTCGCCGCCCGGTCTACATCAACCCATTCCTGAAAGGGCCAGCCGAGTCACCGGTGAAGCCCAGTACCACCGTTCGCATGCTCAGCAGCCACAAACCGCAGGGTGAGGAGCCGACCCCACGACCAGCGTGACCTGATGTCAGGTGGTGGCAGGGGCCGGTCCCCTGTCACCACCAACAGCAAGGGCCACCTCTGCGTACAGCAGCCTCCACGGCGAGACCAACGACCGACACTCACCAGGCACTGTGCCGTGGGAAGGCAAGGATGCGCCTCTACGACTCGGCGATGACGAGGCTTCGTCGTCCGGGTTCCGGCCGAGTAGACGACTACGTTCACACCGAAGAGGTCACTGGTTCGATCCCAGTATCGCCCACCGTAAATAGTTGCAGGTAGCGAGCCCGTCGCCGGAACCACCGGTAACGGGCTTTCGCGTTGTTGTCCCTTAAATTGGGAGCAGATTGGGAGCAGCACCAACCGGCTCGCGACCCTAACCTCGGGAAACGCGGCACTCCTTGCCGGCCCAGCAACATGCTCGTAGATCCCCGCCAGCGGCGTCACGGCGGCGTACCCGGTCGACCACGGGTGTCGTTGTCCAGCCGGTCGCCCACCGTCTCCTCCGACGGCTGGCCCTGGTCGGGTTGGGCGATGATCAGGCATCGTGGGGGTGAGTCACACCGCGGCGGTGAGCCGGCCCGGCTGCGGGTGAAGCTTGTTCCACGGCCGCTGTGGGGCCGCAACCTGCGAGACGTGCTGCCACGGTCGGAGTGGCAGCGACTGCGCCGCCGGGCGCTTTACCAAGTCGGCGAGCCCTGCGGGCTGCATGTGCCCGGCGGTGGGAACCTGATCTGCCACGAGCAGTGGACCTACGACAACGCCACCCGCGCCCGGACTCTCATCGGCGTCGATCCACTGCCGAGGCTGTGATCTCGTCACGCACCTCGGCCGCGCTGGCGTCGTCGGTGGCCCGCTGCTCGTCGGGCGGGCTCTGCGTCGCCTCGCCAAACGCAACCGCTGGACGCCCATGGAGGCCCTAACCACTACCAGGCCGCCCGCACTGTTTGAGATGTCTCGCCGCTTTCCGCATCATGGACGCCATGCCTTCCGTTCCGAGCACGCGCTACGCGGACTTCGTCGCCGCCTCTCGGCGCGTCGCGCCGTCGGTCATGCTGCCTGTGCTGGCGGAGGCATCGATCCAGCAACTCCGCGGCAGCAGCGTCTACCGTCCGCGTACGGACGAGGTGATCCAGGCGTGGATCATCGCGGCGGCAGCTCGGGAGAACATCGCTTATGGCAACGAGTTCCGGCAGCAGAGGGTGACCCGCAAGGACCTTCTGCGGCTCCGAAACACGTACCACGAGATGCACGACCCCTTCCTCAACGCGGCTGGCCAGCCTGATGCCGTGGAGTCGTTGATGGTCCGCACGGTGTTCGAGCAGTTCCCCTTCGCTCATTCCCGCTTCGAGGATCTGTCGCGCATCCTGCTCCTGTTCGACCGGGACTACTCCTCGCTGAACTGCGAGGTACTCTCCGTCGCCGCGTGGCAGGAGGTCCTGGGCGCTCCGCTGGAGAGGTTCATGCGCTCGGCGTTCTTCATCCTGGTCGGCGCTCTGTGTAATGGTGGACGATTCGAGCCGGACTGGCTGTCGATGCCGCACTTCGCACCGGTGTTTGACGCGTACGACATGGTCCCCGCCGAGGTTGTAGAGGTATTTGACCGGGTGTTCGTGGCCGACTTCGGCGATGTGCGTGCCCAGGCGGCAGCGAAACGCAACCCTGATCCGCATCTGCGGCGATTCGACCCGAACCCTTTGCTGGGGACGCCGTTCGTCCGCATGCCCGACGGCACCAACTTGGCCCCGTGCGTGCACCTGGTTGCGCAGCGGGTCAGCCCGGGTTCGCTGTACTACGTCGGCTGGGACAAGTGGAAGAACAAGTTCACCCGGGACCTAGGCAAGGTCACGGAGGCCTATGTCGGCGAGCAGCTCGACCTGATCAACCCGCCCGTCCTCCTGCACGACGTCGAGTACAAGAAGGGCCAGCGCGCCTCCGACTACGTGATCGGATACCCCGGCCTCACGATCATCGTGGAGGTCAAGTCGGCCCGCGTGGCCCACCCCGGCAGGCTCGACATGGATGGGTACCTCGCTGACGTCGAGAAAGACGTCGGAGAAGCGATGAAGCGACAGATCAAAGCCACGGCGGACCTCATCAAGGCCGGGCATCCAGCCTTCCGAGGGATCGACCCGGGCGCCGAGATCCGCGGCATAGTCGTCACAGCGGAGCCGCACTACATGCTCAACAGCCCGATGTTCCGCTCCTTGCTGCCGGACTCCGGCTACCCAACCGTCATCCTGTCCTTGAGCGAACTGGAATTCGCAGTATCAGCCGCCCTGGTAGGTGACCCGGCGGGTCTGCTCCGCGCCCTGACCGACTGGGGCCCTAACGGCATCGACGCAAACGGGGTGGCTTCCGCGCACGCCGCCCATCTCGGCGAGCCGAAGCCTCGCAATCCACTCCTTCAGGACGCCGCCGCGCGCGGCTGGGCGAAGATGCTGGAAGTGGGATCGGCAGCATCGTCCGGTGAGACGCCATGAGCACTCGGAGCACCCCCCACGGGTCGCGTGCGGGAGGGCGTCTGTCTCTGTCCGGGTGATTCGCACCTGCGCACGTCAAACGCCAAGAGCAACGCCTACCTGGCCGCCATGGGCCGGCGGCCTCGACCTGCGACGCGGCCGATACACCCCCGAGTCGTTGACCCACCCCGCAAAATGCTGCCGACCATCCCCCCGATACGCCATCCGCACCTACACCAATCCCGGTGACGTTGTCCTTGACCCATGGCCGGCATCGGCACCACCGTCATCGAAGCCATGCGCCTCGGTCGTCACGGCGTCGGCGTCGAGTACGAAGCCGAATGGGTCGCCAAGGCGCCGACAACATCCGCCACACCGTCCAGACCGGGGCGCCGGGCCGGGGCGAGATCTACCACGGGGACTCGACTGCGCTGCCGGCCAGCCTGCACGATCAGGTCTCCCTTCTGATCACCTCACCGCCCTACGGATCATCCACCCACGGCCACGGCCGTACCCCTGGCCCGAGACGCGGCAAGGTCTGCAAGATCAACCACAAGTACGGCGGCGTGGACAACCTCGCCTACCGCAGCCAAGGCCAACTCACCGACGGGTTCACCGCAATCCTTGCCGGCTGCCGGGCTCTGTTGCGGCCCGGCGGGCATGTCGTCGTCACCGCCGGGCCCTACCGCCACCATGCGGTCCAGGGACTCATGTTCGCCTGCAGCCTGCTGTACCGCCTTGACGAGGAGGCCGCGTCGCTCGAGGCGGATGCGTGACAGCAAGCCGTCCGGCTTCCGCACCGCATCCGGGTGTGATCCGCAGCCGTTGCGGATCACGCTGCGGGACACGACGAACTCCGACACGGATGGCCTCCCCATCGATGTCAACCCCTCTGGGTAACCTGAGATCATTGCTCGTATACGAGCTGAAGTGACGAATCGGGCGAGCAGAGGAAGACAGTGAGCGTAGTCGAGCAGGTGTTTCTGGAGCGCGACGCGGTCTTCCCAGTGAGTTACGGCGAGGTGTTCACCAGGCGATGGGTCGTCGACGTGCTGCTCGACCTTACGGGCTACACGGCTGATCGCGACCTCGGCGGCCTCTACCTCATTGAACCGTCCTGTGGCTCAGGGGCATTTCTCGGGCCCGCCGTCGAGCGTCTGATCGCCTCCGCGAGCTCCCACGGGCGAGACCTCGCGACCCTGGCTGATGCGATCCGTGCCTACGACCTGCAGCCCGAGCACGTTCGTACGTCGCGGGCTCTGTGCCGGGATCTCCTCGTTGCCGCGGGCGCAGCACAGCCGACCGCGACGTCGCTGGCCGCGACCTGGGTCCGGAACACTGACTTCCTGCTCGACGATGTGGGAGACCGCGAGGCCGATGTCGCCATCGGCAACCCGCCCTACATCCGCTACGACGACCTCGACGACGTGACCGCCGCCGCGTACCGCCGGACCTGGTCCACGATGCGCGGCCGTGGGGACATCTACGTTGGTTTCATCGAACGCTGTCTCGCCATGCTCAAGCCGGAGGGCCGACTCGGCTTCATCTGCGCCGACAGGTGGATGCGCAACCAGTACGGTGCTGCGCTGCGTGAGCTTGTCGCGGCGCGCTACTCGGTCGAGCACATCTGGACGATGCACGACGTCGATGCGTTCGAGGCCCAGGTATCCGCCTACCCGGCGATCACCGTCCTCGCGAACAGGCCGCAGGGCCCTGCGGTCGTTGCGGACACGACCGCGGATTTCGGAGCGGCGCAGGCGTTCGCACTCGCGAAGGCCGCCTCGGACAGTTCGTTCCACGACTTTCTCGACGTCGGTGTCAAGGCGCACCGACTGCCGCACTGGTTCAACGGCGGATCGCTCTGGCCGACCGGATCCCCGGCCAGACTCGCCCTGATCGAGCTGCTCAACGACCAGTTCGGCCCGCTCCATGACCCGGCCACCGGCACCAGGGTGGCTATCGGGATCGCGACCGGCGCGGACAAGGCGTACGTCACCAAGGATCACGACGCCGTCGAGCCGGATCGGATGCTCCCGCTCGCGATGCGACAGGACCTGAAAACTGGCTCGTTCGCGTGGCAGGGCAACTACCTGGTGAACCCGTGGGACGCCGACGGCCGCCTGGTCGACCTCGCCGACTACCCCCGGATGGCGGCGTACCTAGGGAAGCACCCGGGCCTGAAGGACCGCTTCGTCGCCAAGAAGGCACCGGGCTCCTGGTACCGGACCATCGACAAGGTGAACGCCACGGTTACGGACAGGCCGAAGCTACTGATCCAGGACATGAAGACCAATATCCATCCCGTCCTGGAAACCGGCGGCTACTACCCGCACCACAACCTCTACTACGTCGTCTCCGACACTTGGGACATGGAGGTACTCGGAGGGTTGCTACTCTCCAGGGTCGCGCAGGCGTTCATCGAGGCCTACTGCGTGCGGATGCGCGGGGGAACCCTCCGGTTCCAGGCGCAGTACCTCAAGCAAATCCGCGTGCCGGCACCCGAGGCGATCCCTGGTGACATCGCCAACGCGCTCCGTGACGCATTCCGCAGGCGGGACGTCCTTGCGGCCACGGAGGCCGCAGCCAGGGCCTACGACATCGACCTCTCCAGCTTCGAGCTCACCGAAGGACTCTGACCCATGGCCCGTGATGTACAGCCGCTGCTGGAGAACTGGTGGAAGGCGAAGAACGCCGCCGTCGCCAAGCTGGCCGCCGACGGAAAGTTGAACACCGGGGCCCAGGCCCGCGACGCCAGGCACATGCAGAGCATCGCGGCGTTCGTCCGCCAGATGTTCATCGACGCAGGGCTCCCCGAGAACGAGGTGACCATCGACAGCGTCGTCCCCGGCTACTTCCGCCGGTCGAAGAACTGGGACGTCGTGGCGATGCACAAGGGCCACCTGGTAGGCGTCGTCGAGCTGAAGTCGCAGGCGTCGAGCCCGGGCAACAACGCGAACAACCGCATCGAGGAGGCCATCGGCAGCTCCGTCGACGCCAAGACCGTCCAGGAGATGACCAAGGCCTTCGGCACGCTCGGGGTCTGGTCCGCCTGGTGCATCACGTTCAACCGCGACTGCGAGAGCGGCGTACCGATCAAGCCAGTTCCACCGAGGCAGTTGCGCGTGCCGGCGATCGACCCCGCGTTCCAAAACATGACCTATGCGACCCAGTACGCGACCGCCATCGAGCGATTCATCTCGCAGAAGGTCTACGACGCCGGCTGGATGATCGTCACTTGGGTCAATGCCGACCAGACCGTCGGGTACGACGAGCCGATCCCGACGGCCACCGTGGAGACCTTGTGGACGCAGATCGAGGCTCGCGTGAGGTTCGCCAAGCAGGCTCTGCGTAACGCGTAACGCGTAACGCTGGCGTGCTGGCGATCAGCGCTTCACAAGCTGGTTGCCGTGGCCGTTGACCGCCACGTCGGTGCGGCGCACCGCCCCGGCCGTGGCGACGCGCGCCGTGCGGGTGGGCAGCCGCTTGGACAGCTTCACCACGTGGGCGGTGCCGTCCTCGGCGACCACGTTCACTGACCGACAAGCACCTCAGCCTGTCGTGCAGGGTCTGCAGCCGACCCGGTCCGGGTTGTTGAGCAGGTAGAAGCTGCATGCGCTGCGCGAGCGCTGCGAGTGGTGCTTCGGCACCTCGTCGTCGGCGCGACCGGCGACGGCGTCACCGACGTCCTCATCGCCCCTACCAGGGATTGTGCCCTCCGCCGTCGCCTCGATCCCCGAACTCCTGACCAACTTCGCTCAAAGGAGGGTTCGCTAGGCATTTCAGGATGGCTCCCCTAATTGCAGCGTTATGTGCCGGTACCAGGCGTTATACCGGCGGACCTGGTAGTGGTCCAGACCGACCTCGGTCTTGGCGGTCTGGAAGCACTCCTCGACCGCCCACCGGGTCCCCGCGATGCGGATGAGGTCCTCGTCCTGCGTGCCTGCGGGGCCGAAGCACAGGTAGTAGGCCAGGTCGGTGGGGTCGGTGATGCTGCGGCGGATCAACAGCCAATGCCCGTATCCGTCGGCGGTGCCGGGCAGAGAGGCCACGGCCCAGTCGTAGAGCCGTGGCCCTTTGGCGCCGTCGCCGCAGCTGTGGCGCTTCCAAGCCAGAGCCGGCGCGGCGGCGGCGAGGACGTCCGGACGGGAGTTGCCGGCCGTGGTCGGGATCCGCTGGTTGCGGGGCACGGCCAGGACGTAGCCGATGTGCTGCTGCTGCAACCACGTCCGGAACTTCGAGTCCTGCCCGTAGGCCTCATTCCGCGGTCATCCAGCGCGCCGGCAGTCCCGCCGCGACAGCGCGCTCGGCCATCCGCAGCCCCAGCGCAGGCTTCGTGGCGAAGCCGACGCCCGCCTCAATGCCAGCTTCCTCGCGGCGGGCGAGATCGTCGCACCAGCGGCTGGGCAGATTCAACTCCCGGTCGATCAGCGTGCGTCCCACAGGGCTGGCGTAGGCGAGGAACACCCCGAGCTGGCAGTTCTCCGTCCGTCCGGCCGTGCCGGAGTACTGACGCTGCACCCCGGCCGACTTGATCCCCTTCTTCAGGAACCCTGTCTCGTCGACGATCAACACCCCGTCGTCATGGCCGAGGTGCTCGGACACGTAAGCGAACAAGTCGTCGCGAACCGCGTCCGGATCCCACGAGGACCGGTTGAGTAGCCGCTGCATCCGATTCGGCGTGGTGTCGCTGGCGGCCTCGGCGAGGGTCCAGCCGTTCTTGCTCGCCAACGGCGACAGCAACCCGACCAGGTAGGCCAGCGCCGGCCGGCGAGGTTCCGCACGCCAAACCGGTGCGCGAACCGCGCCAGCAGATCATCCAGACCCGCTCGCCAGCCCACAATTTCATCGATCAACACAAGCACGGCAGCCTGCCCGCCCTACGACCAACCACAACAGACAGACGGTGCGACCACGTCACCCGTCCGCCGGATGGCATCGACATCCGCAGCTACAAGGCAGCCCCAACTCCGACGTTGACCATCCCCGTGAGCTGCGGCCAGTACGTGCCACTCGACGACGCGCTGCCGGTGCCGAAAGTCGGCGACGGCCGCGTCCGGTACGCCCGCTGGCACCCGGCGCCAGCGCACCGAACAACTCGAACGGAGGATCCATCGACCGCCCTGTCTGGCGAGGTGCTGCCCGCCGTCCCGACCCCCCACCGTGCCTTACCCCGTCGTCCGGATCAACCGTCGGAGACGGCTCGCTCGGTACAGTCGGACAACCACTGCGAGGGGAGGGCGCGTCGGGCCCGCAGCAGTTCCGCGACAACCTGCTCCGCGTCGACGGGCTGAAACCCCGCGGTCTGTGTCCGAATCGCTTCCCACGCCTCGATCAGCCGCCCCGCAAGGTCGAGAACCCGTCCCGGCGTGACGAGATAGGTCTCGGCGTCGGACACCTGTACGGCCGCCGGATGCAGCGCGTTCTGCGGTGTGACGATCAGGGTGACCGATCCGAGCGGGGCCGCAACGCCCTGCTGAGCTGCGGCGAAGTTGAGGTGGCCGCCCGCCTCACGGACGCGAGTGGCCTTGAGCTGGCCGTCCGGATTGGCGTCGGACTTCGCCTCCCACGCGACCCAGAGTTCGTCACCAAAAAGCCAGACGGCATCGGGTTCGGCGTCGCCACCGGTGCGCTTCAGGACTCTGGCACCGGCGAGCTCGCCGAGTGCAACTAGGGCTGCTTCGTACGGTGGGGCCTTGGTCTGGGCTAGCCCGTTCCGGATTGTCTGGACCTGTTTGGTGAACTGGTTAGTCCGGCCCGCTCGCATCGGGTTGATGGCGATCTGCAGTACCACCTCGAGGTCGACCGGGCTCAGGTCTGGCGGGGCCGGATTGACCAAGCTGGCGGCGTCGGTGGTGAGCTCGGACAACCACTTCGTTCCATGGGCAGCGGCACGCGCAGCGTCGAAATGGGTTTGCGCCAGGGAAAGCCAGTGCTCGCGGTTGTCGCGCCGCCCGGCGATGACCGCCCAGCTGGCGAGCAAGTAATGCCACAGGGCCTGGTATCGACGGATTTGTTGCCCACCGGCGACAGCCTCGACAACCTTCTTCGCCTGCTCGACAGCGCGCGGCCAGTCACCCTGCCAGGCGGCGTCGATCGCGGCGACCTCGTGCTCTACAGCGGCCGTGAGTTCGGCGGTACCCGGCCCGGCGGCTCGTGGCGCGGCATCGCGATCGGCGCGAATGCCTTCCTCCGCTTCGTGCCACTCGGCGTCCTGCGCCAGGAAGTGCGCCAGGTTCTCCGCCGCCTCAGTCGGGGAGATCCCGGTCGAGTAGTCCAGCCCGAAGACGATCTCTGCTCGCAGTTCGGGGTGCATCGTGGCCTGCACCTCCTTGCGGGCCACGAACTCCCAGAGGTCCTTGCCGAGTGCGAGAACGGCGGCGTAGTCGGCGCTGTTGCGGGTCGCCCTCCCCGCGCCCTGGGTGAGCCTAGTTCGGATCCGCTCGCTGAGGACCACCGTCGCGCTGAGGCTTTCGTGCAGGAAACGCTCCTGCAGGTGGGCACCCGCAGGCAGACCTGCCAGGATGACCAAACGGCAGGTCTCGTCGGGCAGGTCGATGCCGTCATAGCGGTTGGCCAGGGCCAGCAGTCCCACCGGAGCCTTGGCGAAGCCGTCGGGAGCCTCGGCGAACTGGTCCGCCCGCAGGATCGGCGTACCTGCGGGAACAATTGCGGCCAGCGCCTTCTCCATCGCGCGGTTGTTCGGCGCGATCAGCACGCCCTTGCCGAACGCGGTCAGCACCTGGCCGGTGAATGCATCGCGGCTCACCTCAGCGTCGAGGCCGGTGACCAGATCGGGGAAGCAGAAGAACCGCCGGCCGGTGCCTTGCCGTTCCCAACCTGTCGGCACCGGGATACGGGTAATCTTCCGTCGTCCGAAAGCGCGTTCGAGTTCGCCTCCGTCGCCGAGGGTCGCGGACATGTAGACCCGCTGTTTGGCGGCGGTAAACGCCTCGTGGTAGCTGGTCGGGGCTACCAGCGGGCGGATCAGGATCTGTCGACGGCTGACGTAGACCAGGCACGCGGCGTACTGGCCACGCAGCATCGCGATCGGGAACTTCGCCTTGTCAGGCAGCGCGCCCTGCGCGACGGCCTGGTCCAGCGCGCGCTCTAGGTCGTCGGCGGCCGCCGCGAGCTCAGCGACCCCGGCAACGTAGACCGGGGCGGGACCGGCAGCCTCCTGATCCTCGTGCCGGATCCGGCGTGCCAGGATCGGCGAGATGGCGCCGGCCCGCTCGAGCATGGCTAGCACCAGATCGAACGCCAAGGAGCCGCGGGTGATTTCCACGCTCCAGTTTCCGGCGACGAATCCCTCAGCGGCATGCGCATCGTCGAGGACCAGCATTTGCGCGTTGACGTGCGGGTTCGCGTTGAACACCGCGCTGTACGTGGCGAACCCGACGGCCTGGCCCTGGGTGAAGCTCGCCTGGTCGGCCGGACTCCACTTCCGGTTAGGCCCGACCAGGTCCGCGACCGGGATGCCGTAGATCCGGGCCTGGGTGGCGGCCTGGCGCGCCAGTTGCTGGGTGGGGGCCAGGAAGGCCACCCGTTCCCCGTACGCGCGCCGGCGCCAATCGGCGATCAGGCTGCCGACGAGCGTCTTGCCGGCTCCGGTCGGGAGCTCGAGCGCGACGTCGCCCTGAGACACGTGTAGCGGGTGGTAAGCCCTCAGGATGTCGGCCTGCCTGGACCACAGCTCACGTGGAGCATCTGGTCCGTGAGGGAGGGTTGGGTAAAGCGCCTCCGGAGATGCCGGCACCGATGCAGAAACCTTGCGCTTGGTGAAAGCCACACTGAAGGGAATCACAGCCCGGCCGCCCCCGGGAATCGTCCTGCGGTGCGGCGCCTGCAGGACAAGCAGTCACGCCGGCGGCATCGCCCGGTGGATCTGGTTTACCGGGGCGTGCAGAGCCGCGGCGAGTGCGTCCGTTTCGGATGCGCCGGCGGCTCGCTTGCCCTGCTCCACGAGGGCGTAGAGACTGCGACTGATGCCCCAGGCAGCGGCGACGTCGTTTCTGGTCAATAGCAGCCGAGCGTAAAGCGTAGCGAGCTTAGTCGATGTTCCGTGACGAGCGCAGGTGAGACGGATGCCAAGTCGTGGAGCTTCACTCTCCAGCGCTCAGCGACGTCAGGCCTTGTGGCGGGTCATGTCCAGCCCAGTTCCTCGGCGTTGCTCTCGAAGACTGTGGTCTGCGGCTGCTGCTGGCGGGCCAGACCGTGCGGGGTCGCACAGCCTCTCGTACATCGGCTCGAACTTGCCCTGCCGGGCGGCCTCGGCGGCATGAGTTGCGTTGTAGGCATTTGAGTGGCGGGGGATCGGGAAGTAGCCCACTACGTAGGTAAAGGGGTGCTGGTCCATCTTCCGACGCCAACACCAAGCCGAAGCCAAGATCAGCCACTATCGCCTGGATCAGGCGCCCGCCTTTCTGGCCTGCGGTCCCCTGGCAGGGGTCTGTCAAACGAACGTCTTACAGTCCCACGTATGGCACAAGTCGTCGAGCACCGCGCAGCACGCCGCAACCAGGCGTCCGCAACCAATGCCCCTGCTTGGGAGAGCTTCACGCAGACGTTCGGCGCCTGCTGCTCGGCACGCCTCGCACCACCGGCGATTGGCATGCCGCATTCAAGAACGTCGGCGCAGCCCTAAATCACCAACGAGAAAGAGGCACTCTCGCCCGTGGCCTACGGGCAGTAATCGCATTGCACGTGATCTTCCACTGGAACAGGCTCGGACCACCCGCCACCACCCAAGCCACCCTCGCCCAAGCGGCCCAGGAAGCCATTTTCGGCCTGCCTGATCCGCGCTCGTCAGGCTGAAGTCAGATGTACCAGGGACGAGAGGGGCATATCGCAAATGTTGTCAAGGCGGACGCACCAAGCCGTCCTCAACCTCGCCGGAACCAACGACGCCAGCCAGCTCCTAAGCCATCCTGCCCCGCCGCGGGCACCGGCTGCGCGTCACCGGTCAGAGGCTGAACCAGCTTCTCCGCCGCAGGAACGAACAGCAGCCGACGAATCTCCTCGGCGTCCTCCTCACGCCAGGCATCGAAGAGATCTAGCGTCGTGATCACCGGTTCGGCCTGAGCGGCCAGGAACTCGGGGCGGCCGTATGGCTGCCGACTCCGTTCCTGCGGGGCGACCCGGAGCTGGTGACCCAGGATCAGGGCGCCGCCCACCACTGGAGTGACACCTGCTAGCTTCTCCCACTCCCGAAGGTGACGAACGAGATCCTGGTAGGCGCGCTCCGGAGCGCTGCCACTGACACCCTTCACCTCGACCAGCCGCGTGCGACCGGCGTACGTACAGAGCAGATCAGCGTTCTTGGTGCCGCCTAAGGGACGTCTCGTAACTGGGTGAAGGCGTTGCGTGGGATGGGGCCGGTGGTCAGCCGGCGAGGATGATGTTGTGGAGGTTGGCGATGCCGGA
>NZ_VISW01000024.1:0-96300 GCF_007827635.1 Micromonospora sp. CNZ296 | reverse complement strand
CTACCGCCGCGTCATCGAGGTCCGCGACGGATACCTGGAACTGCGGCCCTGGCTCGACCAGGACGTCATGAACCTCGCCCTGTTCAAATGCCAGCAGGCCGGGCTGACCGGCCACGACCTGCACGCCGCCGTCGAGGCAGCCGTCATCGCCGCCGCGCTGCGCGCCAAGGACCGCGCTGACCAGCCCCGCGAGGGCACCCACGTCGACCCGGGCGGCGCCGACATGTCGGGGGAGATCCGCTGGCTCGCCCGGGTGTCCCAGCACCTCCGCCACCCCGTCGTACGGGAGGTGCTGCACGAACTGGACCTGCGGCGCGAGTCCGAACGTAGCTGGGTGGACCAGCAACTGGACAAGCTCGGCATCAAGCGATGAGCCGGGCCCGGTGCACCGCCGGCTCGTACACGGCCAGGCAGCACGCCTCCGCCCGGTCCGGTGACCGGACGCCCCGCTTCCGCATGCTGTCCTTCGACTCGACCACCGTGTTGGCCTGCGAGTCGGTGGAGTAGCGGGGCGCTGACATCTGGCTCACGGTGCGGTCGTCCACCCGCAGCCGGATGATCGGATCGCCGTCGCCGGCCGCCGACGCCAGCAGCCCCCGCATGGCCAGCCACATCTCGTCGCGCTTACGGGCCGGCCGCAGCGTCGCCGTGTCTGCTGCCCGGTTCGGGGACTCCCGCACGTCGACCGCCACGATGTCCGCCTGGTGCTTGCCCTCTCGGCCCCACGCCTCCAGCAGCCCGAACACACCCCAGCCGACGCCGATGATGTCGACCTTCACCCGCACCCGCGCCGGCGTACCCAGCGCCCGCGCCAGGTCGGTGGCCCGTTTGATCTGCTCCAGGACCATCCCGGCGACCGCCACGCTGTCGGTGTTGGCCTGCCCGGCGGACGTCTTCTCGATCGTGATCAGGTCGCCGACGCAGCGGGTGATGGCCAGCTCGTCACCGCCGTCCGCGGCGACGTCCACACCGAGGCGCACCCAGGCGCCGCGCTGCACCCGGTGCTGGGCGGTCTCCGCCGCCAGGCCCAGGTCGCACAGCCGCACGAAGTCGGGGCCGTCCGGCTCGTCGGCGCGCACCGCGGCGTCGACCCACGACCACGGGATCAGTGTGTTCGGCCCGCCCTTCGGGAACTGCGCGCGGACCTTGGCGATGACGAACCGGGAGTCGTCGCCGTGGTCGGCGATCGCGTTGGCCACCCACCGCTTGTCGACCAGGTGCGTCGCAAGGGGATGGGGCGGGGTGGCCGGCGGGCACGACCGGCACGTCGCGGTCGCCTCGCCCGTGAAGTTCGGGGTGCCGTACGCATCGAGGGGGATGACGCTGGTCCGGTCGTCCGACGCGCACAGCCGCTCGAACCACGACCCCTCTTCGTCGGTCGGCGGGTTCCCGATGCACACCATCGCCGCGTTCGAGCCGGTCAGCAGACCCCGCATGTTCTGGCCGATGGTCTGCGAGATACCGCCGGCCTCGTCCACGACCAGCAGCAGGTTCGGCGCGTGGATACCCTGCACCGCGTCCTCGGCGTGCGGGGCCGCCGCGATGCCGTACGCCACCACGTACTCCTGCCCGGCGACGGTAGGCACCTTCCACTGCGTCGTGTCCACCGACCCAAACAAGTCCGCGCGTTTGGTGACGCCCCGGATCTCCGGCCAGATCTGCCGGGCCACCTGCCGCCACCGCGGCGCAATCGTCACCACCACGGCGGTGCCCGGCGGGTACACCGCCCCGAAGTAGGTGGCGGCCAGCGCCATCGAGCGCGTCTTCCCGGATCCGAAGCACGAGGGGACTGCCGTCACCTGGTTGCGGACCATCGACCGCAGGATCTTCCGCTGCCCCGACCACAGGGCCTCACCGAGCACCTGCGTCGCGAAGCCCACCGGGTCGCCCTGCCACACCGCGTACGGGGTGCCCAGCTCTACCGCCGACGCCGCCAACAGCGCCACCAGATCGTCCCGGTCCAGCGCGGCGAGCACCCGCCGCCGAGCCGGCACGGGCGCGGCCATCAGGTCGGTGAGCATCCGCGCCGCGGCCGTGGACCGGACAGCCCGGCGGCCTGCGGCTACCCGGGCGGCGCCGGCGACGTCGAACACATCGTCACCCGGGGGAGAGGCACACCGGGGCGCGCGGCAGCAGCGACCCCCGTCGTGGACATGCCGAAGATCGTGCAGCCCGGCGGGGTCTTACGTCCGGATGCCGTCCGGGCCGCAGTGCTGGCAGCTGCAAGGCAGGCCGAGACGCGCTCGCCGCTCACGGTGGCGCCGCGCGAGGGCCGCCACCCGCGCCGGGTCATCCGGGTCGCAGCCGGCCCGCGCCAGGTAGGCCCGCGCCGCCGGCTCCCACCAGTCGTAGTTCTCCAGCCCGGGAAGCCGGGCCCACAGCTCAAGCTCCCCGAGCCAGCCGTTGCAGCTGCTACACAGCAGGCCCCGAACGCATCTGCCGCAGGTCTTGTGATGGTCCTGGCAACATGCGTGGTCATGGTCGATGTAGAGCGGTGCCGGGCCGTCGCCCCGGAAGTTGGCCCGTCGGCAGATGCCGCACTGCCCGTCCTGAGTGGCGCGGAGCGCTCGGTAGTCGGCTGCGGTGAGGCGATGCCGACCCAGCGCGCGAACCGGAAGAGCCGTGCAGCACACGTCCCGCCACTGAGGTACGGCGACGTGGACCAGGCCACCCCGGCCGTACGTAAGTGCCATGACGTGAGTGTGCCGGTGGGCCGGACGGCAACTCCGCCCAGCCCACCGGCAACCTGCTGCGTCAGCCCACCCAGTCCGCCATCTCCGGGAGCGGCCGGTATCCGACCTCCCGGCTGTCGGTGTCGACCCGGGCGATCACCCCGGACCGGGCCAGCGCGGCGAGGTGCCCGCTGACCGTCGACCGGTCGAGCACGATCAGCGCGGCGACGTCCCCGGCGGTGGTGTGCCGGTAGCCGTCGGGGTGCCGCAGCATCAGGTCGGCGTGCTGGTGCACCGCCAGGTACACCAGCTGCCGGGTGGGCTTCAAGTTGGTGCTGCCGGCGAGCACGACGAACGCGCCGGCCGTGAAGGTACGCAGCCGGCGGGCCAGCTGCTGGTGCACCTCGGGGGAGAAGGGCATGGGGTCTCCGATCGCTGGTGGCGCCGGGTCGCTCACCCGGCGCCGGGTCTACTAGGACGTCGCCGACTCTCGGCTCTGCCCGGCTGCCTGCCAGCGCTCGGCCAGGCGGATGACCTGCCTGCCGGTGAGGTGCGGCGCGTACCCGACCCACGCCACGTTCGACGGCTTCGGGGGAATGGCGGTCAGCTTGTCGACGGTGCAGCACCAGAGGGTGCAACCGTCGACCGGGCGAGTGGCCACGAGGGTCTCCTGTTCTGCGCGGGTCGCTCACCCGCACACCCCAAAGTGTAGCAAGACTACGATGTGTTGTCGATCGTCTGCGTCGTAGGGTAGGAATACGGCGGCCTTGGGTCTTCACCTGCCCGCGAGTGGCGGCCGTCCGACCCCCTCAAGAACCCTGGGAGCCAGCGTGACCAATTCCGAGGAGCGCCGTATCAGGCTCTTGGAATGGCTCTACGAGCACGACGGCGCCTCCATGCCGTCGATGTACGAGTTCCTCGGCGAGGTTCCTGACGAGAAGACCGAAGAGCTGTGGCGTGGCACTCTCCGCAGGCTGTTCAAGGATGGCCTGATCATCCTGGGTGAGACGTACGAGATCACCCATACCTCCGCTGACCTCACAGACGCAGGGCGAGCCAATGTGGAGGAACGCCGTCATCGCCAAGCCGCCGAGCGAGAGATGCAAGCGCGTCGGCGCGCAGATCCTGCACTCCGCCGTGCCGCGGCAAGCAACGGACTGCTGCGCTGGGCTTACGATCAAGATCCCGACGGCGGCAAGTGGCTGTACGTCGACCAGTTCCTGTCGAGCGGGCACGCCGTCTTCGAGGGGGAGAGCCTCCCCGAGAGCGTCGTTCGGCGCGCCGCACTCAACCTTCAGGAGAACGGTCTGGTTCGCGGCGACAGCGGCGTGGCCGAGATCGAGGGGCCGATCACCCTGCAGATCACGTCGGCCGGCCAAGACTGCATCGAATCCGGAGGCGACGTGGCTGACTACCTGCGGCGACGCAACGATCGCGCTGCCAACATCACCAACTTCCACGGGCCGGTGTCCGGCAACGTCAGCTGGGACAGCACCCATGTCACCCAGACGGCCACCACGACCGGCGTGGCCGGCGACGAACTTGCCGCACTGGTTCGCGCCATCGCTGAGGCCATCCCCGTGCTCGGTTTGTCCGAGGAGCAGCAGGCGGCGGTGCGGCGCAACGTGGACGTCATCGAGGGCGAGCTGGAGCAGCCGGAGCCTGACCAGCACACCGTCAAAAACCTGATGCGCCGCACGCTCGACGTCATCGAAGGCTCGACCACCAGCGCGCTCGGGATCTTGCTCACCGGGTACGCCAAGGAGTTGATGAGAAGCGCCGGCGTTCCGATCGGGTAGGGCGGTCCCTGCCTCGCAGGGCCGCGCATAATTCCGATTATGTCCGCGCGTCGGAGGGGATTCGCCGACCGCCGACCGTAGGCTCGACGGCATGACGACCCCCGACGCGGTGAGCGACCGCGACCTGGAGACCCAGCCGATCCCACTGCCGAGCGCCCCCGCGCCCGCCAGCCCTCCGCAACTGAGCCTCGCCAACGCACTGCGGGACACGACCGCCAACCTCTCCGCGTACATCGAGCAGCGCGCCCATGAGATCGCCGCGCCCCGGATCGCCAAGATCGAACAGGAAGCCGCCGCGCGGGTCGCCGCGGCCGAGAGCGAGCGCGACGTCAACGCCCGCCGGTTCAATGACGTCGAGGTGGAGTTCCGCCGCCAGTACAAGGCCCTGGAGACTCGCCGCGACGAGTTGGCCTGGGCCGCTCGATACCTGCCCGCCGGACTGCGGGGCTTCGTCCTCGGCGATGACACGCGGCGACACGTCTACCCGCAGCCCCGAGAGTCGTTCGCCGCCGCCGTCGACCAGGCCGCCGCCGGGCTCGGCCTCACCCCGTACGCCGAGGAGAGCCAGTGACCACGACCGACACGTCCCGCCCTCGCTGGCGAGGCCCGAAGACCCACAAGATCACATGGGTGGTCGACCGGCCCATCGACGCCCGCCCCGACAGCCCCTGGACGTGCTCCTGCGGCAAGGTCGGCGACGGGACCGACCTGCCCGCCCAGCAGCACCTCGCCACCGCGTCAGCATCGGCCTTCAAGCGGCTGGAGCACCACCAGGCGTACGCCATCCTGGGCATCAGTGCGTCCGGCGACGACAAGACCGCGATCGAGGTCCTGTTCATGCACCCGGCCTGGCCCCAACTCCGCCGGTACGTTGCCACCGGGTACGACCACTGGGGCATGCTCACCGCCGAGGTGCGCTGGAACGACGTTGCCGTGGCGCTCGACGCCGGCGACATCACCGGCGAGGACGAAGACCTGCTCGTGCTCCGGTTCGCCGCCTCCGTCGTCGGCGCCGGTTCGGTGAACGTCGGCCGGCTCTCCCGAATCACCTTCGACCAGCACCGGAACCGTCGCATCCGCAGCGCGATCGACGCTATCTTCCCGCCAGCGGAGGAGAGCGAGTGACCGACCTGGCTCGGTTCACCACCACGGCGGTCGTGGCCGGCGAGCAGGACGCCCTGCGGGACTTCACCGAGCGGTGGCTGACCAACCGGCGGCTGTCCGAGCACACCCGGGCCGCGTACCGCCGCGACGTCGGCCTGTGGGCCGCCTGGTGCGCGGAGCGCGGACTGAACCCGCTGCAGGCGACGTTCCTCGACGTCAACGCGTGGGGCCGGCACCTGGAGCAGCCAGACCCGCGCACCGGGAAGCCCGCCTCCCCCGCCACGGTCGCCCGCCGACTCTCGGCCGTGTCCAGCTGGTACGACTTCCTCGCGAAGCTCGGCGCGGTGGCCACCAACCCGGCCGCCGTCGCCGATCGGCCCCGCGTCGACCGGGACCACTCCCCCACGATCGGGTTCACGGCTACCGACGCCACCGCGATGCTCACCGCAGCCGCCCGGGGCGACCGGTGGATCGGCTCAGCCGGCCCGGCGGTCGCCTCCATGCTGGTAGACCTCGGCATCCGGGTGTCCGAACTGTGCGCCCTCGACGTCGAGCACCTCGGCCACCGCGAAGGCCACCGCACCGTCGACCTGCTCGCCATGAAGGGCGGGAAGCGGCGCACCCGGTCCATGCCTCCAGCCGTGGCCAAGGTGGTCGACGCGTACCTCGAGTTCCGGGCCGGCCGGGAGCAGATGCCGGTCGAGCAGCTGCGCGGGCCGCTGTTCCTCAACGCCAAGGGCCAGCGGATCGGCCGGCACGAGGTGTACCGGTTCGTGCGCCGGCTAGCCAAGGCCGCGGGCATGGCCGGCTGGGAGAAGATCAGCCCGCACTCGTTCCGGCACGCCTGGAACACCATCGCCCGGGAGCGGGGCGCTGATCTGGAAGACCGCCAGCACGCCCTCGGTCACGCCGACCCGCGTACGACCCAGAGGTACGACCGGAACCGCGGCGCCCTCGACCGCGACCCGTCGTGGCTGGTGGCCGCCGCAACGTCGGGCAGCTGACCGTCGCAGAACGAGCCGGCACCCGGGAACGGGTGCCGGCTCGCGGTGTCAGCGGAGGGCTTCAGGCTGGCTGAGGGCCTTCACAGCCTCGGCCAGCGACTGCGCCGACGACTGCTGCTCGGTCAGCGCCCTGCGGAGCAGCGCCGCCGCCCTGCCGCGCCCAGCAGCGTCAGTGGCATCGGCCAGCTCCCCGATGCTGTTCCCCAGAGCAATCGCTGTGGCCCGGATCAGCGCGAGCAGCACGTCGGGATGGTCGACTTGAACGTCACCTCGGAGGCACGCGGCCAACTCGAACGCCGACTCGCGCATCTGCATCGCAGGGCCGGCGTACCCCGGGACCGGTTCTGGCATAGGTCTATCGTGCCAGCGGCCAGCCGCCGGTGCCCGCCCGACGATCAGACGTTGAAGCCACGGCCCTTCAGGTACGCGACCAAGCGGTCGTACGAGCGTCGGGCCTCGCCCAGGAATCGACGCGCACCGCGCAGCAACTCTCGCTGGAATCGTTCGTCGGCGGGTCGTCCCGTCGAGTCCGGCATGGAAAGCAGCTGATAGCCGATCAAGCCGGACGCGGCCATAGCTGCTTGTCCGGCCGCCTTCAGTGGCAGCACCTCGGCGCCGTCATCCATCGTGGTGTCACGCAGCTGGAACGCCATCACGCGGAGCCGCGCGTCCATCAGGCGAGCGGCGCCCAGGCCATCGTTGTCAAGCTGACGGGCGTACCCCTCGGCGAACTGCTCGATCTCGTGTACGTCGCTGGCGTGGTCGTGCAGCCCGGCCTCCACGGAGGCGGTCAGCTGTCCGAGCAGAGCAGGCAGGTCGTCCGGGGTGGGATCGTCCAGCATGACCGTCGGCGTGCCGAGCGCAGCGAGGGCCTGAAGCACACGGTCGGCCGTGAGGGGGCCGCCGTGGCGAGTCGTCGTCATCGGGTTAGTTCGTCCTTTCGCGGTACGAAGGGTTCGGCGAGCACCGGAACGTCCGGATACAGCCGCTGGTAGGCGGCGCGGTGTTCGGCGACGTGGGCGCGGCCGGCGTCGGTGAGGCACACCAGCGCGACGTTGGCTGGCAGGTTGAGATGCACGCCAGGACGACGGCCCGTCTGAACGTCGAGGACCTCGACCAAGGCGCCACCCGGATACGCCTTCAACCTGTTCACCACGGCCGTCGACCGGGCGGTCTTCTTCACGTGCGGCAGCGTCATCCCCGGCGGGATCGCTGCCACCTCAGCTGGCATCTCAACGCGCTCTCCCGGCGACACCCACCGGTTGTAGCTGTCGTACTCCTGGATGATCCGCCGCAGTAGTGGGCACCGGCCGCCGGACTCCAGTCCGGCCAGCTCGGCCAGAACCCGCCAGTCCGGCTCCCGGACCAGGTGCTTCGGCCGGCGCGTCGGCGAGTGATCGGCCAGGCCGGTGTGCGCGCCGTCGACCGGCTCCGGATCGGCGGCCTTGACGTCGGGGTGCAGTTCCCGGTAACAGGCGTGGTGCAGGTCGTAGTGCCGGCGCCCGGCCGGGGTGATCCGTACCCACCAGTCCCCGCGACCGCCCGGGTGGAACTCCTCGATGTACGGCCCGTCGCGCTGGTCGTCGCGAAGCTTCTGCAGTGCCCGCCACGTCGGGGTGCGCTCAGACAGCGGGATTTCGCGCGGTTGCAGACCCATCGTCATGCCGTCCTCGCCAGCCCGGTACAGCTTGGCCAGGGACTCCCACAACCACTCGGAGAGCAGACCGGCCGGCTTCTTCGCTGGCGCGGCGGCGGCCGGAAGCCCCGCGCGGGCGGCTGCCCGGCCGGGTGTGGTGAGGGTGACGTACACGCACTTCACCACCATGATGCCCAGGTCCGCCCAGCCGTGCTCGGTCTTGACCAGGCCGCGCCGTCGCAGAGCCGCGAGCGTCGCCCCGGCACCGGAATCGTGCTCGCCGGCGGCCCGGAGAACGTCCTGGACGGTGGTGTACCCGAACAGCGTCCGGGGCAGCTCCAGGGAGAACCGCAGCTTCCGCCACTCTGCCGCCGGCGGAACCTCGATCCGGGCGAGCCGCTTCCCGGCGATCTCCTTCTCCCGCTCCTGGTCGGCGTTGTAGATCGCCGTCAGGTACGTGCGCTGCCGGTCGTTCAGACCCGCCCACGCGGCAGCGGCTTTACCGGTCACCGCGCCGGCCGCTTCCTCGCGATCGTGCTTCGATCCCGGACCAGCTGATGGGTGAGGAACCCGTACCCGATCACCAGGGAGGCCGCCGCGGTGGCCCAGGGCAGCCACAGTGGAGACGGGCCGGGCAGCAGCTGCACGACGGCGCCGGCCGCTGACACGGCGGTGATGGCGGCGACCATGGCCACGGCGGCCCGGGTCACTCGGCCGCGGCGGCGCAGGTGCACGACCGCGCCGGTGAGGAGGATCCCGGGGGCGAGCCCCATGACCGCGATGGCGAAGCCGAACCCGTCCATGATCACTGCTCGGACTCCCGCCGCGCCGCCTCCGCCAGCTGGGCGTGCGTGGCCTTGATCTGCTGGACCAGCCCGTGCATGGTGGGGTCCACCGGCGTACCCGTGGTCAACCCGGTCGGGTCGACGCTGGCCGGCGGGTAGGCGAGTCCGCAGCCAGCGCACCCGAGCACAACCGGGTCGGTTTCCTGCGGGCTGGCAACGCGCCAGGCGCAGAGCACGTTGTGGATGATGCGGGGCACGATCCGGAGCCGGTAGCCGTCCACCTCGTCGTGGCGGAGCACGGGCAGGCGCGTCGTGCCGGCGGCGATCGAGTCGGCCAGGGCGTGCAGCTCAGCGGCGGCGGTCGCGGGGTCGATGGGCTTCATCGTCGTCGTCTCCTCTTAGCCCCGCTCCAGCTGGGCGATCACAGGTTCGACCTCGCGGTTGAGCGCGCCCACCAGAGCCTCCAGACATTCGACGGCCTGACGGAACAGCGCCGCGCTGCCGGTGGGGACCTCCTTGATTACGGGGAGCGTGCCGGCGGGCATCTGCCAGATCACCCGGACCGCGGTGAGGAGGTACGAGTTGCGGGTCAGGTCTTCGGAGCCGATGCTGTCGTACTCGTCGAAGGCGTTGAGCCGGTAGTCGCGGTAGTAGGCGCCGTCGGCGGTCTTGGCGTTGCCGAGAGGCTGCGGGCGGTGGGAGACGAGCTGGACGTCGGCGATCGTCTCGCCGTTCCATTCGCTGCGTTCCAGGGTGACGCCCATGACCCGCGGGTGGCTGCGCACCAGCGGCGGGGACATGATTGGACCGGTGGCGATGCGCCAGGCGATGCGCGCGAACTCGCCGCTCGGGTCGTCGTGCCAGATGTCGCGGAACGATTCGCTGCGCTGGTGCAGGTAGTTGCCGTAGCGGGACTCGGTGCCGGTGTCGGCGTTGCGCTGGTCGTAGTCCCAGTCGAGCCAGAACGGCTTGGTGGGGTCGCTCATGGGGGGGGTCTCCTTCGGGTCGCTCTCGGTGAGGATAGGCCGCCGGGCTGACACAGGGTCGGTTCGGCGGGCGCGGGTCAGGGTTGTGGGCGGGCGACGGCGGCCCACCGGTCGCCTTCTTCACGGCGGATGATTAGCCGGTGGTTGAGGTACACGTCCCACCCGAAGTTGGTCATCGTGTACTCGCGTCCACGGCCGTGGTCAACGAGGCCACCCTCGGTGAGGATGCCCTTGTCGCGGAGGGCGTGGATGGTCTGCCGGTAGGCGGCGTCGCCGTGGAAGTGGCCGGTCGATGTGGTGATCTTGCCGCCGTTGCAGGCGGCCCGCTCGATCTCCTCGGCCTGGTTCTCGGACAGCCGTACGCCTCTCGGCGTGGGCGGCTTCGTGGTCTTGGTGGGGATCGGCTTGGCGGCGGCTTCGGCCTCGGCGAGCAGGTCGGCGGGCGCGGTCCACTGTTCGCGGCTGTAGAGCACGACAAGTCCGCCGTACCGGTGGCGCTGTTCGGTGGTCCAGTCAGCGGTCCGGTCCCTGCGTGCCTTGTGGGTGGCGACCTGGGCGTAGTGCCCGCCGCCGGTGGACACGCACGAACCGAACTTGACCTTGCATTTGGGGCAGGGCACTGCCTGGTCGGCCATCCAGTAGGCGCGTGATCGCTGGTAGTCGGTCAGCTCGACGGCCGTCATCAGGGTCTCCGTCCCGTGCGGGTCGCTCACCCGCACACCCCAAAGTGTAGCAGAACTATGCCGGTAGGGGGTGCCCGCCGCCGGGCCGACATCGAAGCCGACCCGGCGGCGCGGGGTCAGCGGTCCAGCAGGGTCAGGTTCATGGCCGTAAGCCACTGCTCCAGCAGGGGCACAACGTCTGCGCCGGGCAGCTCGCGGTGCTCGGCCTTCACAGCGGCCAGTTGCTCGCGGAGAAGCAGGATGGCCTGGCCTTCCCGGGTGGTCGGGTCAGGCGTCCACCGCCGGTCCAAGGGCTGCCGGTCACGGATCGCTGCCTGCTCGGCGTACGCGGCGTGCTGCTTCGCCAGATCCTTCAGCAGCTCGGCGAGTTTGACGTTCAGCAGGTCGACCTGGTTGGCGTGCATGCGCATCCGTTCGGGGGCGAGGTGCCACCGGTGGAGCGCGATCAGCTCCTGGTGGTCGTCGCGGCCGAGCCAATGCCGGACCAGCGCGTGGACGATCTGCCCGGTGTAGCGGCGGGTGCCGTCGGGCACGCTGCGGATGCCGCTGTCCCGCTGGAGGGACAGCCAGCCGTACGGGCTGGCCGGGTTGATGGTGGCCGGGCTGAAGCGGGGCCCGCCGTACAGCGTGACGCGGTTGACGACGGGCCGGTCGGGCAACTGCTCGTAGCGGACCCAGCGGTGTTCGCCCTCGACGCGGCCGAAGGTTACCTGCACCCTGTCGTGGCCGTCGTAGATGTGTGCGTAGGGGTCAGGTTCGATGGTGAACGCGCCGATGCCGTGGACCTGGTAGACGCAGCGGCCGTACTGATCGGGTGTGGCGGTGAAGGTGATCGACCGGCGGGCGGTCAGCTGGATGGTGGTGCTGTCCAAGAGGGATCTCCCGAAGGGGTGGCCCGGGGGCGGGGTCGCTCTCCCCGCCCCCGGGGTGGGTGGGTCAGCGGTCGGCGGTGCGGGCCTCGGCCAGCGCGCGGCGGGCGTCAGCGCCGCGCACGGCGGCCTTCCGCATCATCGTGAGCAGCCACGCCGCGCCGACGCTCTCGTGCACGATGTAGCCCGCGCCCATCGCGATGCCGGTCTGCACGGCCAGGGGCATCGTGTCGGAGGACAGGAGCACGATGTCGCCGCAGTGCTCGGCGGTCGGCAGCGCCGAGGTGAGCACTGCGGCAACCATGTCGGGGGCCACGACGACCAGCGGCGCGGACATCCACCCGTCGGCGGCGGACCCGCTGGTGTCAGCGGTGGCCACGGCCGCGCCGGTGTGCTCGGCGTAGACGGCGAACTCCTGCTTGCGCCGGTCGTCGCCGGTGAGGAGGAGCACGTCGGGGAGTTCCATGGGGTCTCCGATCTCTCTGGCGGGTCGCTCACCCGCACACCCCAAAGTGTAGCACGAATTTGCCTGTAGATGCAGGTCAGGGGCCGGGCGTACTGCCCCGACCCCTGCGCCCCGCTCCCCGGTCAGGCCGCGTCGCGGATCTGCACCACCCGCTCGTCGGTCAGCCGCGCCAACCGCGCCAGCTCCGCCGGACCCATGCTGGCCGACAACTCCCGGATCGCGCCGTCCCGAGCCCGCGTCAGCGCGGCCCGCAGCGCGGCGAGCCTGCGCACCTCACCGGCGCGCTCCGCCACCAGCTCCGGGTCGGCCTCCGAACGGGGCGCCGACGCCTGGTGCGGGTAGATGTCCCGCACGGCCGCGCCGGCCAGCTGCGCGGCCTGCCGGTTCGACCAGCCGGCGTGCTTCGTCAACGCCGCGGCGGCACGGTTGCGGGCCTCCACCGCGTCGGCGTACGCCCGGTTCGCGGTCTCCAGCTGACCGGCGGCCGCCTCCAGCCGCGCGATCGGCACGTCGGGCAGGTCCAGCACCACGTCCGCGTCAGGGCTCGCGGCCACGGCCGGCTCGTTGGCGAGCGCCCGGGCCTGCTTGTAGAGCGCCCACAGCTCACGCACGTCGACCTGCGCGATTTTGAACGCCTCCTCGGCGCGTCCGGCGCTCACCCGCCGCGGCGGGGTGACCTTCTCGATGGCCTCGCGCACCTGGGCGACCTTGTTGGGTCGGCCGTGGATTTCGGTGCACAGCTGGGTCCAGGACCAGCCGTGGTGGAAGTGCAGAGCGGCGGCGTGCCGGTCGCGGACACCGAGGGCCTTGCGGTGCTCGGCGCGCAACTCACCGGCGAGGATCCGGCCGGTGATCGCGCGGTCCGGTCCGGCCCGCTCGGCCGCTTCGGCGAGCCGTGCTCGGTACGTGTGAATGGCGGGGTTCATGGGGGTCTCCAAGTTCGCGGGGCGCCGGGGGTGGCTGTGTTCAGGTGTTGCCAGGTCAGCGGCGGGGTGGGGCGGGCAGCTGACCACCCGCCCCACCCCTTACCGTATCAGAGGTTAACGGGGGTTCGGGTGGTCGGCGTGCAGTTCGGGCATGACCGGCGGGCGACGCCGACCACGTTGATCTCCGGGATCGTGCTGGCCGGCCGCGACGGCTTCGCGTGCATCCGGGGCGGCCCGTCGGCCAGCTCGGTGAGCAGCTGCGCGGCTTCGCGTGCAGCGGTCGCGATGGCGTCCATGAGGTCTCCGTTCGTCCGGAACGGGTCGCTCACCCGCTCACACCCCTCAATGTAGCGGTCATTAACGCTCGGGGGCAAGCGCGCCGGCCAGATCGCTGACCGCCGCGCCCGCCGCTTCGCCGCCGCTACCAGAACAACCTGGTGATGATGTCTACCGCCGTCACGATGGCCCTGATCAGCGTCAGCATCCAATCCGCGCCGGGACGCTGACGCTTGCCTGGTCGCCGTCGCCGGCTACTTCTATTCGACTTGGCCATGAGTGCCTCCTTGGTGAGTGGGCACGCTTCTCGCGCCTCTTACTCACGTATCGGCACTCACGAGGCCGGAATACAGCATGGGTGACGCATGATCTGCGTCACCCATGCTGGGAGCGGGCCGGGCCCGCCGGAGCGGTCAGAACAGCGCGCCCACCGGGACGGCCACCGGCTCGGCAGCCATCGTGGTCGACGGGTAGAGGAACGACCGCATGTCGGCCAGCAGCTCCGCCTCCCACCGCTCGTCGGCCTCGCGGTCCGCCTCCGGGGTCAGCGCGTCCATGACCCGCTGGAGGATCGCCTCCAGGTAGAGGCCCCGGGCGGCGCACTCGTCGGCGGCCACGAACCGGAGCATGTCGGTGATGGTGGCGCGGGCCTCGTCGGCGCTGTGGTTGAGGCGAGCGCGGACCGGGGCGAGCACATCGCGGGCCTCGCGGCCCCAGCCCTGCATGACGGCGCTGGCGAGGCCGTCGTTGAGGATCTCGGCGGCCCGGGCGAACATCGTGTCGGTGATCATGGGGTCTCCCTCAGTTGAGCGGGTCGCTCACCCGCTTACACCCTAAAGTGTAGCACAGGTTAGATACTGATGCACTGGTGGGCCGCCCTGGCGCAGACGGCCCACCAGTGTCGCTACATCAGGCCCATTGCCTCGCTGATGAACGTCACGGCGGCGTCCGGCACGGAGATCGTCTCGCCCTCGTCGTTGCAGCCGGCGATGATCGCGGGCCCGACCAGGCGCGTGTGCCGCTGCGCCAGCACGGCGTCCTCCAGCGCGTCCGCGACGCTGAGCCAGCCAGGTCGGCCGCCCGGCCACTCGTCGCTCGCCAGCGCGTACTTGACGGCGTGCACGAACGCGGTGGCCCGCTCGTTGAGCGGCATCCCGATCAGCAGACCCTCGTCGTTCACCCACACGTCCACGCCCTCGGTGACCCGCACGACGTCCACGAGGCCGCCCACGAGCTTCTGCATGGCCCGGAAGGTGCTTCCGTCGTCGTGGCGGGCGAGGTAGCGGAAGCTGACCGGCTGGTCGGCGTCCGGGTCGATGTAGACGACGCGGATGCCGTCGATGGCGTCCGGGATACCTCGCATGGCGTCGTCGCTGACCGCCGAGTCGGCGATGGCCTGGTCGATCGTGTGGAGGATGGTGCTGCTCACGTGGGGCTCCATTCCGGCGGGTCGCTCACCCGCACACCCTAAAGTGTAGCAGACATTGGAAGGGGAGTCATACAGCCTGGCCAGCGGCGGAGCGAGCGCGAGCCGACCAGTTCTTCACCACCTGCTGCGACACCCGCAGCCGCGCGCCGGCCTCCTCCAGCCGGAGCCCTTCCCCACGCAGCTTCGCCACCACGGCCTGCCGGTGCTCCGCGTTCAGGTCCGACCACGCCACCTCCCCGGCGGCGGCCCGCTCAACCACCTCCGGGTCGAACGGCGCCCACCGCCGTCGCGCGAGCGGCCGACCGCGCAGCAGGATGGAGTGCAGCTCCGCGATTCGCTCCGCGGTCGGCTCCTGGATCCGTTCGGCGCGCAGGACCGCCGACAGCCGGCTGGTCGACCAGCCGAGCCGGTCCGCCAGATCCCGCTGCGTACGCCCGTCGAGCAGCTGCCGCAGCATCCGCACGTACCGCGCCGCCCGGACCGTCTCAGGTGCCGGCTCGGTGCCGCGCGACCGCCGGTAACGGGCCGAGTCGATCCCCCGCGCACGTCTCGCTTCGGGGCACCGGCAGCCGTGCCACCGATACGCGTGCAGGTCGCCGTGCATCCCGGCCGGGCACCCCGGGTCCGGGCCGGTCACTGGCGGCGCTCCGGCCTGTCCGCTGCTTGGGCGACCGCGCACGCCGCGCAGTCCCGCCAGGTCAGCAGCACCGACCGGCCGGTCATCGTGCCGGTCAGCGACTTACCGCAGACGTGCGGGTTCTCCTCGAACGCCACAGGCCGGCCGAGGACGCGGCTCGCGCCGAGCCACGCACCCCGGCCAGCCTGGGCCTCGCCACTCACCGGCCGCCCCCGAACAGGTCGACACCCACCAGCAGGTCGAGCTGCACGTTGACGGTCGTGGAGCTGATCTTCTGAAGCTCCGGCCTTGGAGGGCAGCAGGCGCACACGTCCCGGGACGGCGTTCCGTCGGAGTGGAGCACGCCAGCGCGCTCCCACCACTGCCGGCCGTCGTCGGTGATGCCGTAGTAGTAGCCGCCCCCGCAGCCGCCGAGGACCATGCCGCGGAAGCCCCAACGCTGGTTCCCGGGCGGCGCGCCGTCGCATCCGTGCACGACAACCCAGTCGCCGGGCGCGTACTTGCCCCGCTTCGGTATCGGGCCGACGCCGATGGCGACGACCAAGGTCCCGTCGGGATCCCAGGCGGCATGTTCGGAGTGACAGCCGTCGGCGTGGTGACGGGTGGGATCGAGGGGCCTCATCACGCACGCGCCTCGGCGAGCAGCTCGGCGAGCGGCGGCACCCGTCTGTTTCGGCCGACGGGCGACCGCAGGTCACCGACCCGCTCGGCGAGCGCCGCGACCTGCTCCGCGATTCGCCGGGTCACCGTGTCGCGGCGGAGCTGCAACCCGCCCGCATAGCCCAGCTCCCGGGCGACCCAGTTGTTGCCGAAACCCCGGCTGGCCAGGTCGTTGAGGATCTCCCACGTCGGGCCTGCGGGAATCCGCTCGTTGTCGATGGAGGTAAGACGGCCCCGGGAACCGACCCGGGTGGAGGCCGCCGTCTCGCACATCTCGGCAGTCACCTGGAGCAGCAGCTCCTCATGGCTGCGCTCGACCTGCTGCCACTCCCCCGAGGCCACCTTGCGGATTACGCCGAGCGGCACCTTCGACACGGCGACGATCGCCCCACGCTTCACGCCAGCGGCCTCCAGCCGTGCCAGGTGGTGGGCGACCCGACCGGCCGGTACCGGGTCGGTCAGCTCCCGCTTGCGCGCGAGGTACTCCCGGTCGGTCGCGCGGCGGGCGTCGAGGCACACCTTGCAAGGGCACCTCGCCTGTATGCCCTTGGCCGTGCCGTGCGGGTGCCCGCCGAGGTCGATGGGCTCGCCGTACTCGGCGGTCGCGAGCGGCACCTCCCACCGCCAGCCGGGCAACGCCTCCAGCCAGCCCACGTACCGTGCGTCCAGCTCGCCGCGCCGGTGCTTGAACCGCTGGAGCGCCGCCCACTGGCCGACCCGCACGCGCGCCCCGTCGACTGCCTCGACGGTGCTCGCGGTCGGCGTCGCCTTACCCTCACGCTGCGCGTACTGCCGCAGCGCCGAGTAGTTCAGCCGCCACTGCGTCTCGGACTTCTCCCACTTGAACGTCTCCGCCCCTTTGTGGCCTCGCGGGGTCGCCGCCGACACCTCGTCCAGCAGAGCCGGGGTAACGTTGCCGAGCAGCTTCGCGCGGCGCAGCGCCCACACCCACCGGCCGAGCGGCAGCCCTTCCTCCTGGTGGTCCTCGGGCACGTCGGCGTGCTTCTCGAACTCGCCGAACAGCCGCAGGGCCTGGATCATCGACACGTCGAGGTCGCGGAGCCCGCCGTCCCAGGCCCAGCCAGGGAGCTTCTCCAGCAGCCGGGCCCGGTCCGCGTCGAGCATCCCGTCGCGGTACGCCTGCCTCTGCGCGGCCATCCACACGCCCAGCCGCTGCCGGGTCATGCCCCGGCTGTGCGCCTTCGCGAACAGCGATTCGCCGCTGTCCCGGTCCGCCACCGTGCCGTAGGCGTTCGCGTACGCCTCCAGCAGGCCGTAGGTGTCGGACCAGTCGGCTTCCTCCCGGTCCCAATACCAGCCGGGGATCTCTTCGAGCCGGTGGACCCGCTCAGCGGGCAGCATGTTGTGCGAGCGGGCCAGCCGCTGCTTGTACGCCCACTCACCGATGCCGACGGCCCGGTGCGAGGTGTTCCGCCCCAGCCGCTGCTCAGGGTTGAGGAACGCCCACTCCACCGTCGCCGCGTAGAACCGCTCCCAGGCGGACCCAACCTCCTGCACCAGCCGCAACTGCACAGCAGGCTCATCCACGTCGCTCGGCAGAAGGAACTGCACCCGGGCGGTGGGCGACTTACGGCGCGAGCCGGGCCGGCTGGCCTCCCGCACGGCCTGGTCCAGCTCGTCGGCGAGCCGCTGGTCGTGGGCTCGCAGGCCCCGCAGCACCGCCCAGAGGTGCGCGAACGGCGACAGCGACAGGGTGGTGTCGTCGTCGCCGTCGGCCGGCAACGCCACCGGGATGATGATCGTGCCCCGCGTCTTCCCGGGCGCCGGACGGAGAACACGCCCGACGGCCTGGATGATGTCCACCACGGAGCTGCGCTGGTCGGCGAACATCACCGCGTCGACGGCTGGCACGTCCACGCCTTCGGTCAGGCACCGGGCGTTCGACACGACCCGGACCTGCCGGTCCTCCCGCTCGCCGAGCCACCTCAGCGTGTCCGCCCGCTCGGCGGCGCTCTGCCGCCCGTTGACCTGCCTGGCGCGGATGAAGTTCCGCCCGGGGGTGTGCGCGGCGTCGACCGCCTCAGCGAACGCGGCGGCACGGGCCACGCGGCTGTGGAAGGTGAGCATCCGACGGATGCCGTGCCGGTCCACCGCGTCCAGCAGAGCCGCCGGTACCGTCTCCGGGCCCCGCCAGTCGTCGGCGTCCCGCTCCCTCGCTGCGATGACGAGAACCTGGTAGTCGGCGAGCAGCCCGGCTTGGATGGCCTCACCGAAGGTAACGGTGTGTGCGACCGGCCCGAACAGACGCGGGTCGTCCATTGACGTCACGTCGTCGCCGTCCATCACCTGCGGCGTTGCGGTCATGAACAGGCGCTTCCTGGCGACGATCGCCCGCCGGTCCAGCACGACCCGGAACTCCTCACGCGGCCGTCCGGCGAGCCGGTGCGCTTCGTCGCAGATCGCCAGGTCGAACACGGCGCCGCTGTTCGCCTGGGCGGCGGCCACTACCGGGGCGGAGTGGTAGGTGGAGAACACGACCTGCGGTCGGCCTTCCACCTTCCGGGCCATGAACTTCGCGGCGTCCTGCGGTGAGGTGGTGACCTTGGCTTGGACCCGCGACCAGACCGGCCGGGCCACCTCATCGACCTCGCCGTCGTCGCCGCGCCGCTCGGCCGCGCCAGCGGCGGTGGTCGGGTCCGAGCAGACCACTAGGGCCTCGAACGGCCAACCCGCGACGCGCCGCCACTCGGCGAGGGTCTGTGCCAGCAGCGACAGGGACGGCAGGAACACCAGCACGCGCTGCGCTTCGGCGGCCTGGGCGTGCCAGCGGCCGACCAGCGTCTTGCCGGTGCCGCAGGCCATGACGAGCTGGGCGCGGTCGTGCACGGCGAACGCTCGGGCCAGGTCAGTCAGGGCGTCGACCTGTTGGGGGCGCGGATGGATGCTCAACGGGGGGTCTCCGATCTCGGTGCGGGTCGCTCACCCGCACCGTGTGGCGAAACGGTGGTTAACGTCCTGCGGGTCGCTCGCCGATCAGCTCGGCGAACGCGGTCGCCCGCTCGTACTTCTCGGCCGTGCTGTGGCCGTCCCAGGTGGCCGGGTGGGCGGGCAGGTGCCACGACACCTGCCCGCCGCCGGGCAACTCGATGTAGACGACGACCGGGTGCGCCTCGTCGGCCGGGTCGTGGCCGACACCGGCCGGGAGGCCCACCTCGTGGGCGAGGCTGAGCGCGGCCCAAACCAGCGCGTTGCGGCGCGCGTACCGGGCGACGATCTCCGGGGTGTCCGGGCCGGAGTGGCCGGTACGGGACGGGTCCACGGCGGCGATCTCGGCCAGGGTGCGGGCGAGACGCACCTCGGGGGTGTCGTGGTCGCGCAGCGCCGCGAGGATGTATTCCAGCTGCTCGGGCAGGCCGTGGAGGTGCCAGGTCAGCAGTTGGGTGCGCGGGTCCTGGTGGGCGACGCCGTGAGGGCGCACCGCGCCGGGCCCGGACCACTCCCCGAGGAGCGTCTCGACCGTTTCGACCAGGGCCTGGTGCTCCGGGGTCAGGTCGGCTTCGCAGCGCCGAACCCTGCTCCTGCTGGACATGAGGTCTCCGTCCCGTACGGGTCGCTCACCCGCACACCCTCCACTGTATCAAGACTTAACGCGCGGGGCTACCCTGCCGGGGTCGGCGCCGGATCGCGTTCAGCTCCTGCCCGATGGTGCCGTTCAACAGGTCGATCGGCCGCCACACGCCAGCGTTCTCTCCGGCAGCGGTAAGGACGCTCAGCCACACCTTCTGGTCCGGCTCGACTCTGCCGGTTTGACTCTTCAGCTCCCGGAACAGGGCGCCGCCGGGGCCTGCGATCACCAGGTCGGGCCAGCCCTGCCCGTCTCCCTCAACCGGCGTGCGCCAGCCCTCCTCGGTACGGGCCGGCCGGAAGTGCGCCGTCCGCAGGTGCATCGTCTTGCACAGCGCGAGGACAGCCTTCTTCAGGTCGTTCTCGCTCATGTCCTCGCCGAGGCGGGGCTTCACCTGGCTGCCTCCAGTCCGGCGCGGATCGCGGCGACCACGCTCTCGTCCTTGATAGGCCACGGGACGGCTTGCATCCCTCGGCACTGCACCGGCTCGGCGAGCGGCCGGACATCGGCCAGCACCAGGTGCCAGGCGGTCCGGCCATTCGCGCCGTGCACCGCCTGTCCCCACGGCTGGCAGCACGCCCTCTCGCCGGCGACGACGGCGCGGTGGGCGTCGACCAGCTGCCCGACGGCGATCACCGATCCCAGAGCGAGCGTCGGCGTGGCTGGCCGGCGCAGCGGCGCCGGGTACCACCGTGGATCCCAGACGTTGCCCCGGCCGCCGAGCCGGTCCAGGGCGACGCACGCCTCCCGATCGGGCAGCGGCGCGTCGCTCACCTCAATGCTGGCGTGGATGGCGATCTCACCCCGGTACCGGACGTTCTGGCTGCGGTTCTCGACCCGCTTGTGTCCTTCGGCGATCGCCCACGCCCACGGCTGCTGGACGGTAATGGCGCGCATCAGGCGGTACCGCCGCTCGTCCGGGTCAGCTCGGCGCGGGCTTCGTCGCGCTCGCGCTCAGCCTGCCGGCGTAGCTCGTCCGGGGACAGACCATCGGGCCGGACCACGATCAGCCGGAACGGCCGCCCGTCCGGACGCTGCATCGCCGTCTCCACGTAGTTCGTGGCGCCGGCCGCGTCGAGGAACCCCTCCATCGCTTCGGCCATCGCCTCGACCAGGCGAGGGCCGCGCTTCACGACGACCTCCCAGTTGCCGTCGCTGCAGGGCCCCATCCGCACCAGGTGGGGCACCTCCGCTTGCAGCTCGGCGACCAGCGCGCGGAGGTTCGTCACCTCGCCGTCGTCGCCGCGCCGGCGGATGCACTCGGGGCACTCGATCACCGCGCGGACCACGGTGTCCGGGATCGGCGCGGACACCGCCTCGCCGCACGTCGTGCACCGCAGCGGCCGGGCTTCGATGTCGTCCAGGGCCTCAGTGAGCGCGCCGATGAGGCTCAGCAGGTACGGCACGGTGTTCGCGGCCTGCCGGGCGGTCTCGTAGCGCTCAGGGAGGCTGCCGGTCTGACTGGCGGCGACGTGGGCGTCCCACGCAGTCTGGGCCTTCTCCGGCCAGGTCGGGCTGGTCATGGCTTCCTCCGGGTCAGATGAGGGCGGGCTGAAGGTGGCGGGGCTTGGCCGGAGTGGCCGGCTCGGGCGGCTGGGCGCCGCGGCGGCGGAGCACGTCGGTGGCCAGCGCGCGTACCCGGTCCATCGCGGCGGCGGCGGACGGTTCGATCGCCTGCGCGTCGGGGTCCACGATGGGGTCGGACTGCTGCCGCTTGATGTCGAGCAGCTCGATCATCGGCGGGTCGCTGCCGTCGCCGGAGTTGAGGAAGAACGCGGCGACCGGGGACTTCTGGCCGTCGCGTGCGAGGCGGCCGATCGCCTGGTGGTGCTGCGCCGGGGACCAGTCCAGCTCACCGAACACGGCGGTGGAGCACACGTCCTGGAGGCCGTTGAGGCCCGCGCCGGCGCGCAGCGACATGATGAGGATCCGGGCGGGGCCGTTGATGAACGCCTCCGCGTTGCGGTCTTTCTGGTTCTGGCTTTCGCTGCCGGTGTAGAGGACCGGGTAGTAGGCGCGGAGCCGCTCCAGCCAGATTTCGTACACGTCGCGGTGCCAGCCGAACAGCACGATCTTCTGTTCGGTCTCCAGCAGGAGCTTGCAGAACTCGGCGACGAACGGGGCCTTCGCGACGCCGGTGGCGTGGCGCATCTTCATGTCCAGCTGGCCGGCGGCCCGGAACCGGAGCTCGTGGTTGGCGTTCTGGTCGAGGATCAGGCGGGCCATGTCGGCGGCGTCGCCGGACAGCTGCTCCAGCTTCTCTCGGTCCGTTTCGATGGGCTGCTCGATCCGCATGATCTCGGGCAGTTCCCGGCCGACGTCCTTGCGGGTACGGCGGATCATCAGGCCGGTCTCCCGCAGGTGCGCGCCGAGCGCGCGGGGGTTGGCAACCTTGCGGCGCTTCTGGCCGTACTCGTCGGCGCCCCACTCGCGCATGAACTCGTCCCGGTCGCCGAGCGCGTCGCGGTCGAGGATGGAGATGACGTTGTGGATCTCGTCGCCGTAGTTGTAGACCGGGGTGGCGGTGAGGCCGATCTTCGTCTGGGCCTGGTCGGCGATGATGGCGGCGGCCCGGTACTTCGAGGTGTCGCGGTGCCGCAGTTCCTGCATCTCATCGAAGATGATCGTGGCGATCTTGCCCTTCAGGTGGTCGCCCCACCCGGCGAGCTTGTGATAGTTCATGATCAGCACGTCGGGTTGCTTCCCGCCGGACCCGCGCCGCTGCGCCGGGTCGTACGCCCGGCTGCTCCGCACGATGTGGGTGGTCAGCCACGGGAAGAACCGCTTCAGCTCCCGCTCCCACTGCCGGGTGAGGTGCGTCAGCGTCACCACCAGCGCGGGCAGCGCGTCCGGGTTCCGCAGCACCAGCGACCCGCTCACCGTCTTTCCGAGTCCCACGTCGTCGGCGCACAGCACCCGGCCGGTCGTGTGCGCGAGGTGCGCCACGGTCTCCTGGTAGGCGCGTGGCGGCAGCGCCGTCTCCCGCCACCCGAAGTCCGGCGCGGTGCCACCCTCCAGGATCCGCAGCACCTGCTCCTCGGCGAGCCGGTACGCGGTGTCGCGGGCTTCCAGGTGCGCCAGCGACGCCGCGTTGACCGGCTCCAGCGGCCACCGGTCCATGAACCACGCGAGGTCCCGGGCGATCTCCGGGGTGTCCGACAGCAGCAGCGTTCCCGAGCGCACCTGGTCCGCGCGGGGGAACACCCGCTTGAACCGGCCGAGGACGTGCGGCTCGGCGGTCACCGCCCACCGGGCCCGGCCGTCGCGGACCTCGGCGGCCGGCAGGTGCTTGAACTTTCCGTACGTACGCACTCAGATTCCTCCCCTGAGCAGGACAGACAGGACGGGCACATCACCGATCTGGCCGGGCAGCCCGGTCAGGTGGGTGGGGCGGGTGGTTACCAGTAGCAGCACGTCGATCGACGGGCAGGCCGCGTACCGGCCGAGCTGCCGGCGTACCGCGCCGGGACTGCCGGCCACCTTCACCTCGATGCCGAGGCCGCCCGGGAGCAGGAACTCGATCCGCTCCCGGGCGGTCAGCCGCACCTCCCGGTCCGGGACGACTCCGGCTGCGCGGAGCACCTGGTCGATGCCGTCGTGCAACTCAAGTTCGTCGGCGTACCGGTAGCGGTGGGCCCCGATCAGCGCGGCCACGGCGCGCGGGTCAACGGCCACGGGCCAGTTCCTTCATCAGCGCCTTCGCGTACGCAGGCCCGCAGTGGACGCACTCGCCACGCACGTCGGGCATCGGCAGACCGGCGATGGCGGCCTGGATCTCCGCGTCGTTGGCGTCGCCCAGTTGCTCACCGCAGCCGTTGCAGGCCCGCTGTGCCCGGATCAGGCGCCCGCCGTCGGCCGCTGGCCTCTCCGGGGTGCAGGGCCGGTTCGCGCGGGCGATCAGCACCGCGGCGTGGCAGACGTCGGGCTCCCCTGGGGCGGGTAGCGGGCACCAGCAGGCCAGGTTCCGGCCGCGCAGCTGGTGCAGGTGAGCCAGCAGGATTCTCCGCGCCCTCCCCTGGGGCGGTCGCGGGACGCCGAGGCTGGTGTCCAGCCAGGCGGTGAACAGCTCGACCGAGGCGGCCCGCTCCTGGCCCGGCTCGGCCAGGCCGGCCTTGACCACCTCGCTAGCCGTGAACGGGTTTCCGAACTTCCCCGGCCGGGTCACGATGACCGCGCCGTCCGGCTTCCGCCAGCCCTTGACCCGTTGTCGCTGGATACGGTCAGGCACAACTACCTCCAGTTCTTGCGGTGGTGCCGGGCATGGTGGCGACGAGCAGTTGCCCGCTCCACCACTCCCAGCCGTCGAGGTCAGCGCCGTTGATCACCCGCCAGGTCGACGGGCCGGCGGTAGGGCGGCCGGGTACGCCGTTCAGCCAGTCCAGGTCACCTGTGTCGAGCGCCTCGCGGGCTTCAGCGATCAGGGCGTCCCGGTCGTAGTCGGTGGCGGTGATCGGCCACACGAGCAGCAGGCCGTACTGGTCAGTCACGGCTGGCCTCGGCGCGCGGCGGGCAGCTCGGGCACCGCGACCCGGGCAGCGCCAGGATCGGGCGGTAGCACTCGACGCAGGCGACGTACTCGTAGCCGGCGGGGCGCGGGCTGGAGGACGCCGCCGGGGCCGGGAGGGCGGGGGCGGGCCGACCTTCCCGGGCGGCGGCGAGGGCCTCCCGAACGAGGGCGCCGCCCCGGGTGGCCCGCTGCCGGGCTTCATCCGGGGTGCGCGGCTCGCGGATGGCCAGTTCCCGCTCCCACGGTCGACGCCTCACCGGACGGCTCCCAGCAGGACCGGGTACTCCTCGATGACCTCGCCGTCCAGCTCGTTGTGGTGGCGCGGGCCGCGCTGGAAGGTCCAGGACTCCTTGGTGTCGCCGCAGAGCATCAGGGTCCAGGCCGGGTCGTTCAGGACCAGTTGGGTCGGGGCGGGGTGCCAGTCGCCGTGCTGCTTGTAGAAGAAGCTGGTGCCGGCGCTGGCCCGGCACTGGTCACGCAGCGACCGCGCCCAGGCCGGGTGCATCGGCCGGCAGCCGGGGCCGGTTTCGCCGCCGACGACGACCCAGTGCAGGCCGAGCTGGTCGCGGACGTGCCGCTCGGTGAAGGAGGTGTAGCCCATGCTGCCGTCGGGCAGCGCGAGGCGACCGATGTTGTTCCAGGCGTGGATGTACCGGCCGGTGTGCCGGTCGGCGGGAGAGCCGGCCGGGCGCATGCTCGGGTGGGTCGTCCACTCCTGTCCGAAGGCGGGCGCACCGTTGTCGTGGGCGTTCTGCAGCCAGCGGCGCGGGCCCCGGCCGATGCTCTCCGACCAGAACGACTCGATCTGCTGGCGGGCGTCGGCCGGCACCCAGTCCGGCCAGGTCCACTCGTGCCAGGTGGACGGGGCGTCGGCCGGGTCGGCCGGGGTGCGGGGTGCCATCCAGGCGGTCAGGTCGACCGGGCCGAGGAGCGGTTCGGCGGAAATCCATCGGACGGCCGCCGGGGTGTCCAGCAGCGCCGGGATGCGCAGGTTGGCGGTGGCCTGGTCCTCGACGCTGACGCCGATCCAGGCGTTCGGCAGCGGGTTCATGGGTTCGGTCTCGGCGCGGTCGCTGAGCGTCTTGATCGCGACGGCACGCTGAGCGGCCGACACCCGGACCTTCGCGGGCAGCCACTGGTCGGTGGTGCGCAGCCAGTGCAGCACCATCTCGGCGAACCGCGCCGACCGCAGTACGGCACGCATCCGGGCGTGCCGCTTGGTGAGCAGCTGGTAGTGGTGCTGCGGGGTGAGGGCCATGACGGCGAACGCCTCGGCGATCACGCCGATCGGCACGTCAGCGTGGAATAGGTCGCTCATGGAGTTGACGAAGATCCGGCGGGGCTTCCGCCAGGTGAGCGGCTTGTGGAGCCGGTCCTCGACCACCCGGATCTGCCCGGTCCAGTCGAGCCGGCCGGTCTCGTTCCGCTCGACCAGTCCGGCGTACGCGGTGGCGATCTTCGGGTTCGGGTTGCTCTTGCGGATGTTCGCCGTGGTGATGGCGTAGCAGCCGTCGCAGCCCTTGGTGACGCGCTCGCAGCCGAGGAGGAAGTTCCACGTCTCGTCGGTCCAGCCGATGTTACTGCTCACGCGCTGCTCCTCGGGGGAAGGTGATGTGGAAGCCGTGCCCGAGCGGGCACGGGCGGACGGTGGGTGCCGCGCCGGTCGCGGCGGCGATCGACGCGGCGACCTGGACGGCGACGGACTCGCTGCCGAACCGGGCGACCCCGTGGCAGGGGCCGCAGCGGCGGGGCCGCTGGTGACGGCGGGCGGTCCGGAGGCGGGGGCGGCAGCAGCCGGACAGGCCGGCGCGGCAGCGGCGGCACCGGCCGACGAGGACGGTGTGAGCCACGGGTTTCTCCGATCGGTCAGGTGGCGCACGGGCAGAGGACGACGCGGGCGGGTTTGCCGCCTTCGGTGGTTCCGGTCCACACACGCCAGCCGGCGGCCCGGGCGGACTCCTCGCTGGAGCGCCGCCGGGCGCCGCATTGCTGGCAGGTCAGTCGCCGTCGTGGGGCGGCGGGCGGTGGACGGAACAGGGCTGGGGTGTGCACACCCCTCAGCCGGGCTGCTGCTGGTGGCGCTTGCCGTAGAGCCGGGCGTGCATGTCTTCGGTCCACCGGTGCGGGGGCAGCCAGTTGTAGAGCGGGGTGAGGTCACCTCCGGCGACGCGGGCGGCGTCGTCCAGGGCGAGGGCCTGGAGCTTGAGGTTGTCGGCGATGACCGGGTGGTCTTCCTTGACGCCCCGGGCCAGTTCGCGGCGGCCGTCGGCGGCGGCGCGGAACGTCTCGGCGAGGACGGCGGTACCGGTGACCTCGGTGAGCAGCTGCATGCCGGCGTCGAGGGCGTCCCGGGCGGTGGCGGCCTCGGGGCTGGTCGGGTCGAGCCACACGATGGCGGTGGGCTGGGTGCCGCCGTGGGAGTGGATGTGCTCGGCGTCGGCGACGGTCCGCCACACGACGGTGGACGGCCGGTCGGACAGCCACTGCACGAGGGCGCGGCCTCCGGGAAGGGTGGCGCCGTAGGCGACGGTCCCGGTGCCGGACATGCCGGTCGGGTCGGCGTCGCGGCGCAGCGCGAACAGGCGGTCGATCATGACGCTCCGATCAGGGTCTGGAAGACGACGACGCCCGACCGGCCCCGGGGAAGAGGGGTCGGTCGGGCGTCGAGTTGACGGCGCAGGGCGGTCATCGCGGCCGAGGCTTTCCCACCAGCCCGCCAGCACCGCAGTCCCTGCCACTGCCGACGGGGGCTCCACCAGCGGCGGCGATGACCGCCCTGCGCGTGACAGCGGACCCACGGGTGTGGGCGCGCTGCTGGAGGTCCAGGTCCGCCGCTGGGGCGGTGATGGTGTGGCTCACCGGGGCCTCCTCGCGGTGCCGGGTCGCTCACCCGATACCGATGTATGCGATTCTATGCGACACCCCAAGGTGTGGCAAGCCTTCGGGCCGGGTGCCTTGACGGTGATCCCGTCCGGCCGCCCACCGGGGCGCAGCGGGCAGCCGGTGGGCGGGCAGTGTGGACAGACCTCCGCCTTGCCCGCCCCCAGCTGTTCCATCAGCCGTTGGCCAGCCGCGCCCACGTCTTCGGCCCGACCACACCGTCCACGGTGAGGCCCTTGGCCTTCTGGAACGCGCGCACCGCGGTGGTGGTCTTCGACCCGAAGTCCCGGTCGACGGCGATGTTCCAGCCGGCCGCGACGAGCAGCCCCTGGGCGAGGCCGACAGCGAAGCCCTCGGCGCCGGAGCGGATGGTCGACTGACCGGCGAGGGCCTTCGCCCACGTCTGGTCACCGACGATCCCGTCGACCGTGATCCGCTTGCGGGCCTGGAAGGACCGGACCGCCGCGTAGGTACGCGCCCCGAAGTCGCCGTCCACCTTCAACTGGTAGCCGTGCGCGACCAGGGCGCCCTGGAGCCGGCCGACCGCCGCGCCCTTCGAGCCCTTGCGCAGCGTCGGACGGCCGGAGGTCGACGGCTTCGGCGCGGGCGGCTTCGGCTTCGCCGGCGCGGGCGGCTTACCGGTGCGGTACCGCTCGTAGTCGGCGAGGATCGTGCTGTCGGCGTACTCGCTGCCCGGATCGAACGACAGGTGCAGGTGCACGTCGCCGCTGTAGGACGGCTTCCAACCGGCCTTCTGGTTGTAGTGCCGGTTGTTGATGTTCCAATACTTGACGTGCGGGTACGCGCCGGCCTTCAGCCGTCCGAGGAACCACGTCTCGAACTTCTGCGGCTCGGGCACCCGCCCGTCGATGGCGTACACCCAGCCCGACTTCGGGTGGACGGTCTTCCCGCCGATCACCGTGCTGTGGGAGCTGCGGGAGGTGTGGTCGCCGGTGCTCTTCTTGTTCCAGTGCGCCGCGTTGCCCACCACGCCGAGGCACACGTACCCGTCGTCGGCCGACGCGGTGTAGAACTGCCACTCGTCCACGACCGGACCGGCCGGCCGCCAGCTGCGGGTCGTCTTGTAGTACGTGTCGTAGACCGTCCCGCCGGTCAGCGCGCCCATCAGGCGTCGCCTCCGTCGGCCAGCTCGTCGCCCTCGCCCTCGTCGCCGTCGTCGGCCGGGCACTCCGGCATCAGCTCGGCGGCGGCGTCGAGCGCCTCGTCCGTCTTCTCCCAGGGCTCGATGTCCGGCGCCTGGGCGGTGTCTTCGGTAATCGGATCGGCGTCCATGCCCGGCACCATCACCCCGGCCGCCGGTTAACGTCCCGGCCCTAGATCAGCCGGTGGTGGACACCGATCCGACCTCCACAAGCAGGCCGATCATGGAGGACAGCGTGGCGGGGCTGGTGCTCGCGGTGTCACCGCCGTAGACGGCGCCGGCGGTCGCGTCGCGGTGGCCGAGGGCCATCCGCAGGTTCGCGCTGCTGGTGTTGCGGCTGGTGCCGTGGTCGACGGGCTTCGTCCAGCCGGCGGCGAGGTTCAGCGCGGTGGGCGGGGTGCCGGAGCCGATCCGGGAGTGCACGTTCGCGAGGATCACCGACCCGGCGAGCGCGGCGGTCAGGGCAGGCAGGGCCAGGGAGCCAGCGTTCGCCGCGGTCGAGTTGGCGACCTGGCGGACACGGTTCGCGCCGCGCAGCACGATCAGCTCCCATCCGGCAGTGATCGCTCCGGACGGGGTGAGCGGCGGCGGGCTGTCACCGGCCTGCAGGGTCCGGGACCACAGGTAGAGGCGGGAGTTGCTGCCCTGGTCGAGTGGGGACACCGCCGGGTGTGGTGTCCAGTCCGGGAAGGGCGCGGACAGGGTGAGCGCGGTCGCGGACCCGTGCCCGAACAGCAAGGCGAAGTCCCCAGCCGCCCACCCGTCGGGGAACGTCAGGTCGAACGGGGTGTTCCGGGTGCCGCCGCCGGTGTTCCCGGAGGTGGGTGTGCCGACGACCGTGACCTGCGTGGCCGGCGGCCCGAACGGCACCGACGCGCCGGCGGCGTTGCGGTACCGGCCGCTGGTTGCCGCCACGACCAGGCCGCCCGGGGTGCGGTAGCGGAGACTCATGACGGCTGGATCCAGATGTCGCCGGGGTTGACGGTCGGGTCGCTGCTGCCGCCGATGTAGATGACCGCACCGGTGACGGCCTGGTACTCGGTGCCGTTCCACAGCCGTACGGTGGGCCGGCCGCCGAGGCCGGGCACGGTCGGCGCGGCGGCGGTACCGGCGAGGTCCCCGGCGAGCTGCACGATGCCGCGCGTGCCGGTGGTGGCGTCGGGGAGCCGGGCCACGGCGAGGGTGCCGGAGCCGATGTCGGAGGCGGGGTGGGAGTGCGATGCGGCCGCCGCGCCCGCTTCGGCCGGGCTGTGTGTGTGGCTGGCGGGCGCGGCCCCGGCCTCGGCCGGGCTGTGCGTGTGGCTCGCCGCTGCCGCGCCGACCTGCGCGGCGGTGTGGCTGTGCCCCGCGGCGGCCGCACCGACCTCAGCCGCGGTGTGCCCGTGACTGGCGGCGGCGGCCCCGACCTGCGCGGCCGTGTGGGTGTGCCCGACCGTCGCGGCCCCGATCTCCGCCGGCGTGTGCGTGTGGTCGGTCGTTGCGGCGCCGACGTCGGCAGCGGCGAGGACCACCACGCCGGTACGGCCGTTCACGGACAGCACCGCGTCCGCCGGGGTGGGCAGCTGCTTCCAGCTGGCCAGCGTGGTAGCCGGTTCGGTGGCGAGGATCAGCGCGCCCGGCAGGTCGGTGCGGATCGCGACGTCGCCGCGCTGCGCGGGCAGCGCGAGCATCTCCGCCTCGCTGGCCACGGTGAACACGTCGGTAATGGCGAGCGCGGGCAGCTGGCTGGTGGGCAGCACTCCGCCGACGAGCGGGCCGGCAGGGCCGCCCTCGACGCCGACGGTGGAGGTGGGCACGTACTCGGGGTGCGCGTGGACGTCTTCGGCTTTCCCGGCGAGCGCCTCGGCCAGTTCCGTCTCGGTCGGGTAGCGGTCGTCGTGGTCGTGGACAGCCGGGGCGGCGCCCACGTCCGGGGCCGTGATCGGGGGGAGCTGCCCGGCGGTGAGCTGGCCCGATCCGTCGAGGGTGGCCACCCCGCCGGCTGCGCCCTTTTCCACGACCGGCACGTACGGGTGCGCGTGGGCGTTCGCCTTCCCGGCGAGCGCGGCGTCGACCTCCACCTCGGTGTAGTAGCGGTCGTCGTGCTGGTGCACGGACGGGGCCGCGCCGACGTCGGCGGCGGTGAGCGCGGGCAGCTGCGCGGCCGGCAACCGTCCGGACCCGTCGAGCGGTGCGACACCGCCCGCCACGCCGACCGCGCTGGCCGGCACGTACGGGTGGGCGTGGTCGGCCGGGGCTCGGCTGGCGAGCGCCACGTCCACCTCGGACTCGGTGTAGTAGCGGTCGTCGTGGCTGTGCACGGCCGGGGCGGCTCCGACCTGCCCGGCGGTGATGGGCGGGAGCTGCGCGGCCGGGATCCGACCGGCCCCGTCGAGGGACGCCACCCCGCCGGCCTGCCCGCGCGCCGACTTCGCCAGGTACCGGTCGGACAGGTCCACGGCGCCGGTGAGGCCGTCCACCGAGTCGACGGCCCCGCCGCCGCCCGGTCCCCCGCTACCGGCGGGGAGGTGCTTGGCGGGGACCAGGCCGTCCGGGCCGAGCGGGGCAACGCCTCCGGGCTCGCCGATCTGCGCGGCGAGGACGTAGGAGACGACGCCGCGGGACGGGCTGGCCGGGGCGAGGTCGGCCAGGTCGACGGTGGCCGACCCGGCGGGCAGGTGGATGTCGTAGGTGCGCGGCTGGGCACCGGCGATCCGCTCGACTACCCACCAGGTGACGCCCTGCGGGCTGACGGCGGTGCTGGCCACGGAGGGCAGCTCGACCTGGAGTTGCCCGTCGACCAGCTCGGCGTCCACCTTGCGCGGGATCAGCAGCAGGTCGTCTGCCGGCACCTGAACGGTGTCGCGGAGCTGGAAGGTGACGGTGCCGGCCGCGGGCGTGCCGCCCTGGTCGTCGGCCAGCTTGTAGGTGGCGGTGACGGTGACGGGCGCGAGGTTCGGCGGGTACGGCACGGCTGCATGGTGGCCGCCGGGCGGGGTTAGCGTCCCTGCTCTCGACATCCATCCCTTCCGTTCATGTGAGTACCACGTATAGCATGTGAGTGTCACGTATCCAGGAGGAGAGCTGATGCCGAACAAGACGCTGAGCGTCCGCGAGGAAGACCTCGCCCTGTGGGAGCGCGCCGAGCGGGCGGCGCGGAACGAACGGACCAGCGTCTCCGCGCTGGTCGCGTCCGCGCTCGCCGACAAGCTGGGGACCACCGACACCTGCCGGGTGGCGATGTACGAGAAGTCGACCCCTCTGCGGTGGGAAGCGTTCGAGGGCCGATGGCTGACCGATGCTCCGACGTTCGTGGGCTGCGGCTGGAGCAGTGAGGGCAGCTGGGACGACGAGCCGGAAGAGCGGTGGGAGACGTATGTCGCGGAGACCGCGCGCGGTCGGATCGCTGTCTACGTCCGTCACTCCCTGGCGTATGCCGACCAGCCGCCGACCCTGAACGTCTTCGAGGACCTCGACGGCGCACGCCGGGCGGCGGACCGCGACAGCCGAGTCAGCAAGGAGCAGCTGACGACTGCGGGCTACGCCCTGGGCCGCAACGGCAAGCGCGGCGAGGAGGTCCGCTGGCGCGACATCTGACCTGCGACAGCGCAGCGGGCGGCGCCCTCAGCCTTCGGGCGGGGCCGCCCGCTGTTCCAGTTGGCAGTCCGGATCGAGCGGATCGTGGGCGACGTCGCCGCAGCCGGGCCAGCGACAGGCGAGCACGATGTGGCCGCCGCAGGAGCAGTTCGTCCAGCCGCGGACGGCCCGGGTGGCGGAGCCGCCGTCGTAGAGGTGGCCGCGCGGGCACCCGGCCGGCTGGTCCCCGATCAGCTCCCGAACCGTGCGCTGCCGGACGGCGGTGATGTCGGGGTGGCCGCGCGCCCAGGTCACCAGCTGGCGGAGCTCGGCCACGGTGTCGACGCGGCGTGCGGACAGCCGGTCGCCGGGCAGGCCGGGCCGCCACCGGACCTCCACCTCCCAGCGACGCACCCACTCCGACATGCCCGCAGGCTATCGAACACTCGTTCGACAGCGGCAGCGGTTCCCGCCAATGAGCTGCTGGTCGACGGGCAGACGGCCCATGATCAGAGGGTGTGGGAGCGGGTCGACGTGCCGTGCATCGGCGGGCCAGTCGATGGCCGTTCCCTGCTGGTACCCGTCAACGACGACGGCGTGCCGCCGCAGGTAATCGACCAGTCGTGGCTGTGGGTGGAGTACGGCGGCGAGCTGCTCGACGCGGACGTGAACGGCGCGTACGAGCTGGAGCCGGTAGCTGGCACGGGCCCGCCCTGGCTGTACCTTTGGGCGCCCGGCAGGCCGGTCAGAACGTGATGACGGGGCCGCCGCCGGCAAGGCCCGCGTACAGGCCGGGTTGGCCGGTGAGCACGTAGCCCTCGTTGTCGACGGCGGCGAGCAACGCGCTGGCGGCGTCGAGGCGGCCCACCGTGTCGTACACGACGGCCAGTGCCCGCCAGCTGGACGGGTCGACGGTGAGCACCACCGCGGCGGGGTGGTTGACGAGCAGGTCGAGCCGGTCACCGTCGGCGGCGGCGCGGGATGCTTCGGCCAGGCACATCACCGGCACCCCGAAGCAGCAGTCCTCGTCGGCCAGCTCGGCGATCACCTCGCCGACGTGGATCGACTCGCGGCAGAACGCGAGGATCGCGGAGGCGTCGAGGATGATCCGGATCGGGCGGTCGTTCACGCGGCGCGGGCGGGGAGGCCGATCTGGGCGCGCAGTTCGTCACGCAGCTCGGGCGTCCACCGCTGGTCGGCCGCGCGGAGCCGCTCCCGGGCGCGGGCCTTGCCCTCCGGGGTGACGACGATGCCGGCGGCGGCGAGGACGTCCTCGCTGCGGGTGCCGGTCTCGGGGCTCTGGTTGGCCATGTGGGCAGGATACCCCCGTACGGGCGGGCAGTCACCCACGACGCGGAGCGGCCCCGCACCCGGGCAGGTTGCGGGGCCGCTGGTAGCGGTGGGTCAGGTGGTGCAGAACGCGATCACCCAGTCGGGCAGCGGCTCGGGTTCCGGGGTGAGGTGCTTGGCCGCGTGGACGCCGGTGAGGGCCTGGCCGAGCGCCCGGTCCAGGTCGGTCCAGGACACCCAGTCGGAGTCGATGTCGCCGAGGACCCGGCCGGCGGCGACGGCCAGGCGGACCTGTCGGGCGGCCTCGGTCAGGTGCTGGGCGGCCTCGACGCGGGCCTCGTGGACCCGGACCGCGTGTGCCAGCTCGGCGGTGTGGTCGGGGCAGAGCGGGCTGCTGTCGGCGTTCGGCTGGCCGCAGGGCCCGGCCGCGTCCAGTTTCGGGGCGGGGCAGGTCCGGACGGTGGCGGGGGCGGTCATGCGGGCTGCCCGGCGTCGATCCGGGCGGCGATCACGCCGCCGTGCTCGCGGATCAGCTCGTCCAGGTCGGCGACGAGCGCCGGCCAGATGTGCTGCTCCCACAGGGCCACGTACGTGATGGTCGGCTCCAGGGGCATGCCCGCCTGGGCCAGCGCCGACCCTTCGGCGTCGGTGAGCTGCCGGAAGAACTCCCGGTACGGCTCCGGCGTGGTGGTGATGGCCTTGGCCCAGAGGCCGGTGTCGGCCGGAGCGGCGGTGAGCCGGCGGGCGAGGTCGCGCATCTGGGTCGCGGCGCGTGTGTAGGCGGTGGCGGTGCCGTCGTGGTGGGCGGCGCCGCTGGCCGAGCCGGCGTCGCGGTGACGCTTCGCGGTCTTGCCCTCGTGCAGGGCGTACAGCTCGAACTGCTCGGCGATCGCCGTGCACACCGTGGCCGCGAGGGCTGCGGGGTGCAGCGGGGCGTCCACGGCGGCGCGGATCCGCGCGCCGAGGTCGGTCGTGGGCTGCTGCTGCATGGATGGGTCTCCACTTCCGGGCCGGTCGCTCACCGGCCCACGGGTTGCAGGGTAGGCCACCGCGTCGAGCGCGGCGGCCGGCCCGGCCGTCACCGCGTTGCGGCGGCCGGGGCGTAGCGGGCGCGGTACTCGCGCGGGTCGTACACGTCGTAGCCGAGGTCGACACCGCCGAACTCGTGCCGCCACCACAGCCCGTCGGCGAGCCGGGTAGCGCCGGTGCAGGTGACCGGCCGGGCGGGCCGGTAGTCGGCGAGCGCGGCGGCGACCAGCGACGTGTCCCGGTCGACGGTGACGCGGCGGGGCAGGTAGATGACGACGCCTTTGCCGTGCAGGAGGCCGGTGGGGCTGGTGGCGGCCTTCATGCCAAGACCGGCGGCCCACGCGGTCGGGAACACGGCGGTCAGGGCGGCGCGTACGTCGGCGAGGGTCGCGGCGGGCGCGTAGAGCTTGTGCCCGGACCACGAGTCGGGCATGAGCAGCTGCTTCCACGCCGGGGTGGGCACGCGGCCGTCGTCGGCGATGCGGTGCCAGCGGGCGATCGCGTCGACCGCGTTGGTCGCGACGATGGCGCGTTCGAGGTTGGTGAGGTCGGCGGGGTCGCCGTAGCGGGCGGGGCCGGCGATGTCGTCGGGCAGCTCGGTGCCCTGGATCTCCCACCAGTCGGGGGCGGCCGGCGCGGGGTGGATGGCCGGCGGGGCGACGGTCGTGGTGGTCACGGGGGTCTCCATCCTGCGGGTCGCTCGCCCGCTGGCCGGGGTGGATCAGATCAGGTGGAGCGCGTTGAGGACGACGGACGGTGTGGCGGCGATGAACGCCTTCACCCGGTCCGGGCCGATCGCGGCCATCAGGACAGCGGCGGTGCCGAACGTGGCGGCGAGGGTGGCGTAGAAGCTGCGCGGCATAGGGTCCTCCGGTCTCAGGCGGGTCGCTCACCCGCACACCCCAAAGTGTAGCAGACATTAAAGGCGGTGTCAGGTCCACCCGGGCTGGGGCGGCGCGGTCGCGCACGTCGCACACGGGTACTCACACAACCGGAGAGGGAAGCCCCCCGTGGCGTCGGCGATCCGCCGCGGGTCGACGTCGGTCCACGAGTTGTCCGGGTAGCCGTGCAGCCCGGCGTGGCCCTCCACGTGCGGGCAGCAGAACGCCAGGATGCCGTTGCCCGAGATCCGCACCCGGCACAGCCGCAGCGGCTCCGCGCCCGGCCCGGTGTCGACCAGGACGACGCCGACGCGCCGGGCCGGCGGGTTCCACAGGTTGAGGGTCGGCCGGCGCGTGCTCTCCGTCATCGGGCTCACCACTCGTCGCCGTGCTCGGCGATCCAGGACGAGTACGCGGCGTCGTACGCGGCGTCGGCGGTGGCCGCCTCCACCACCCCGACCCACCGGCTGTCCAGGATCGCGCCCCACCGGCCGTGGACGTCCACCTCGCCGGGCGTGGTGGCGAACAGCCGCAGGTGGTCTCTGTCGGCGAGACCGATCACGGTCCACTTGCCGCTGGCGGCCTCCACCTGCCAGGCGGGCGCGTCGTCGGCGTCGGGCTGGGTCGGGGTGCCGCCGAGCAGACGGGCGGCGTCGGCGAGGATCCCCGCGGCCTGGTCCGGGCTGTCGGCGCGGAGAGTCCGGACGTATCGGCGGCCGGGGAGCCGCCACTCGCCGACGATGGTGTGCTCGCCGGGAAGCACGGCGATGACGGACAGGGGGCCGGTGCTGTCGCTGGCCTGCGCGATCACGGTGTACTGGTTCACCAGGGGACTCCGATCTTCGAGGCGGGTCGCCCACCCACTCGGGTACGGCGGTGACCGGGCCGCGTGGTCGCGGCCCGGCCTGGGTGGTCAGCAGTCGCAGTCGCCGACGGGGAGGTCGCGGTGGATCGGGCAGAGAGGCTCGACGGTGTACGCGCCGGGCCGGTTGGTGGCGTCGGCGTTGTCGGCGGCGGCCAGCTCGGCGAGGGTCGGGTCGTCGTGGGTCTCGACCAAGCGGTCGCCGTCGAACACGCCGTACTGCTGGGTGGGCTCGGCGAGGCTGATGGGCCTGCGGATCAGGGTGAGGGCGGTGCGGCGGGCCTCGCGGGTGAGGATGTCCCGGGCCAGGGTGCGCAGCTGCCGCTCGGCGATGATGCGACGCGCGGCGGCTTCGTCGGCCTCGGCGACCGGGCGGGGGGCGGGCCGGTCGGCGGCGGGCTGGATGCGGGTCTGCTGCACGGGGTCTCCCTCGTTCGGGAGCGGGTCGCTCACCCGCTCACACCCCAAAGTGTAGCACAGTTTAGAGGTTGGGTCAGTGCCAGCCGATCAGGTGATTCCACTGGCCGCCGTACCACAGCGCGGCGTCGCGCTGCTCCGGCGTGATGGTCTTCTGGTTGGACTCGGGCGCCAGGGTGAACCGCTTGTCGACCTTCGCGGCGTGACGGATCGCGGCGTGGATCTCCTCGATGGTGAGGTCGAGGGCCTCGGCGACGGTCCGGATGTTCATCCAGGAGCCGGCGCCGTACTGGTGGGCATGCAGGTCGTATGCGCGGCGGATCTGGCTGATCGCCCACTCGGCGGTGCGCTCCATGATGGCCTCCGTTCGTTCCGGCGGGTCGCCCACCCACCTACACCCCGGAGTGTAGCAAACATTAACTCACGGGGGGAAGCCCCCGACGCGATGCCCGCGCACGTACTCGGCAGCCTGGGCGGCGGTCGCGTCGCCGACCGCGTTGCCCTGGCCGACGAGGGCACCACCCGGCCGGAAACCCGGCCGGGGCTCCCCCGACGGCGCGTCGGCCGTCCACCACGCCCGCAGCCGGCGCCCGGAGCGGGTCGCGGCGGACAGCTCCACCACCTCACGGTGGACGTCGCCGCACCGCAGCGGCCCGGTCGTGGTGATCCGGCAGTCCCAGCCGGCGTCGTGCACGGCGTCGACCAGCAGGTGGTAGGAGCGGGGCAGCCTCGGCGCGATCTCAGGCTTGTCGAGTACGCCCATCACTGCCTCCTCGCCGTCCGTTGCGACACGGTTACCGAATGGAGAAAGGGTGAAGGATAAGACAGGTTTCCGTCTGCCGCACTGCGCGGGCCGGGGCACTCACAACCCCGGCCCCGCGTCAGCTGCTCTGCCAGTAGGACGGCAGAGCACCCTCGGGCTGCGGGAACTCGCGTACGCGCCGCTGCGCCTCCAGCATCACCGCCACCGCGTCGGTGTACTGGCGCATCTGCTTCAGCTGCTTCGGGTCGCGCAGCGCGGCCACGGCGGCCTCGGCGGTGGGGAACTGGGCCTCCAGCCAGCCGCCGGTGTCGCTGACGCTCCAGGCGCTGCCGTCCTCGCGGGCGCGGCTGACGACGCCGTACGCCTGGCTGCTCCACTCGCTGCGCCCGGGGATCTCGATGACGGCGAACCGCAGCTGCTGAACCCCGTCGCCGTCGGTGCGGTAGTCGCAGGCGGCCGCGGTGTCGCCGATGGTGCTCAGGGTGTAGCCGGAGCTGGCGGCGATGTCCCGGAGGGTGGTCGAGATCAGCTGGCGGTCGGGCGTGACGGCGGGCTTCTTGCGCTGGACGGTCTTCGGCAACGGGGTCTCCTGTGGGCCGCGGGCGGGTCGCTCTCCCGCCCGGGTGGTCAGGCTGTGGTGGCGGCGTGCGCGCCGGCGTCGATCGCGGCGGTGCTGATGCCGCGCTCGACGGCACCGAACAGCACGTCGGCCTGGCCGAGGTGCGCGGCGAGGGTGGCCGGGTCGGTGGTGGCGGCGTCCTGGTCGCTCCAGGTGGTGCCGGGGATCCGGGCGACGAGGACGATGGTCACGGTGTCGGAGCGGTCAGGCAGGGCCTCCACGGGTGCCTCCGGTGGGTGGGAGGGCCGACGCTGGGTCGGCCCTCCGGGGGTGGTCAGAACGGGATGTCGTCGGTGGTGTTCTTGCTGGCGAGGATGCCGAAGGGGTCGGCCATCGCGGCCTGGTAGCCGACGCTGGTCCGGGCCAGCTTCTCCCGCACCTGCTGTGCGCTCTCGGGGGTTGCGAGGGGCTCGGGGGTGCGTACGGTGAAGGTGTAGGTCCGGACGATGCGGGCGGCCTCGTTCATCGGGGGTCTCCTGTTCTGCGCGGGTCGCTCACCCGCACACCCCGAAGCGTAGCATAGTTTCGCCAGGTCTGCGCGACAGTCCCGTTCACGGGATGTAAGTGCATAACGAGCGAGGTGGCGAGAGGGCACGCGCATAAGTCCCGGTTTTCGCGATCTGTCGAAACGGGGCCATCCGTCGCACAGGCCATCATCGACCGTCGCTTGGTTGCACCCCCACGCATGACGCGCCTTCACTGCTCCTAGCTGGGAACATCCGCCATCCCCAACGCCCGCCGGGAGCAACCGCTCCCGATTGGACAGCCTGGGGGCCGGAGTACCCACGAGGTGCGGGGAGGCGATACCGTCTCTCCTCGCACCTCCTCCGGCTGCGCCTGCCGGAATCCGACGCACGCGCGGAAGGAGGTGATGATGGTGGACGCGAGTCAGGACGGTCATGCCCCCGACCGGAAGACAGCCCGGTTGTACGCCTGGGCGGCTCTTCTCGGTGCGGTGGCCACACTGGTGAGCGCCCTGGCTGGATGCTTCCCCACCTGACGGGCTAGCCCGTCAGGTGGGGTGCACCGGCCGGACCGGCCGCATAAGCGTTCGGGTCGTGATGGCGGCCGGTCCCCCTCAGCTGGACCGCGAGAAGCTGCCCAGGGTGACGTGGCGACTCTAGTAGGAACGCCTCTGCTTGGGTACACGCATTCCGTCACACCGCAATTCGGACTGGCCCCGCGCCACTGGCCATTCATCTGATCGGTCAACGAATCTCCCTGCTCAGACGACCCGCCATGAGCACATGACGCCATGAGCGCATGACGTCATGTCGACGCTCTCAGATGGCGAACGGCCCTCTATCGCGAGTTAGCAGATGCCGATAGGCTGCCAATCGGCATCTGTGCCGCGCAGCGATCGGAGACCCCATGACCACCGACACCATCAACACCGACCAGCTCAGCGACGCCCTCACCCGCCTCGACCGGGCCCGGAACCTCCGCGACGCCCTCGCCCCCCTCGCCCGCCTCATCACCGAGGCCGACGAGGAGGCCCGCGCCGCCGCCATCGCCGCCGCCCAAGCCGGCCTGTCCGAGCGGGCCATCGCCGCGAAGTTCGGCATCGCGCAGCCCACCGCGCACTCCTGGCTGGACGGCCGCACCGCCGCGCCGATGCCCGCCCCCACCATCGGCGAGCGGGCGTGGCTCCTCCACCAGACCGTCCGCGCGGTGGAGACGATCGTCCACCGGCTCGACGGCGAGGATCTGCCCTCACCGCCCTACGGTGGGGTTGTCTCCGCCCGTTCCCGCCTGACAGAGGCGCGCAAGGCGCTCAACACGGGCGCGTGGGCGCTCGGTGAGGCCGGCAGCATCCTGGAGCAAGCCGGGAAGTAGACCGTACGACGGAAGGGCCCGCAGGGACGTCCCTGCGGGCCCTTCCGTCGTACGCGCTACAGGCCGGGCTGGCCCTGCGCCTCCAGGCCCGGGAACGCGGCCGCAATGGCCGTCCAGAACGCCGTAGCCGCCTCGCTGGCGTCTGCGGGCAGCTCCCCCGGCCGGAGGGGTGCACTGCGGCGAGAAGCCGCCCGTCAGGGCTGCTGACCCGCAGCGAGGGTCCGCCCGGCACCGCGAGCTCCAGCAGCGGGCCCGGCGGGTCTGGACCGCATCGTCGGGCAGGCTCACGGGGTCTCCTTGGGGGGTCGCTGGTGCAGGTGGATGAACGGGCCGCGCACCCCTGCGCTGAAGTGCGCGGCGGCTTCGAGGGCGGCCTTCACCCGCCGGGCCGGGGGCTGCCCGACGGTGGCGTGGAGAGCGCCGAGGGCGATGTCCTGGCCGCAGCCGACGGCGGCGTACCCGTCGGCGGGCTCGCCGACCTGGAAGTCGCCGTACACCTGGAACAGGCGGCCAGCGGTGCCGACGAGGAACGTGCCGCCGAGTTCCCGGCCGGAGTCGAGGGTGAGCCAGCCGCCGTCGACGAGGGTCTTCCGTACGGCGTCGATGAACGTGGTGGCCATGTGCCGGTCCAGCGCGGCCGGGGCGGTGGGGAGCTTCGGTGGGGTGAGGGCGTAGCGGAGCAGCTGCCCCATGCGGAAGCTGTCGGTGAAGCCCATCAGGTACGGGCCGTTGCGGAACACCTTCGCGTCGGCGCGGACGCTGCTGGACCAGCCGGGGCCGACTCCGGCGGAGTCCCCGCCGATGTGGACGGCGCCGCGGTGGACGAGGCCGACGATCGCGGTCACGCGAGCATCCGGCCGGTGCGCGGGTCGTACGGGACGGGCACGATCACCGGCGGGGGCGGCGCCGGGTGGATGTGCAGTTGCATTGCCGGCTGGGTGAGGTTGGCGAGGGGGCCGCGGAGCCGGTCGATCGCGGTCAGCGCGGCCTGCACGGTATCGGCCGGGTCGCCGCTGTCGGGAACGGTGATGCCCCGGTCGGCGAGACCCACGCGGAGGCGCTCCAGCGCGCTGGTGGCGGTCATCGGACGTCCGGCCCGGTGCTGTCGGCGGCGGCCTGGGAAGCCGGGGCCGGATCGGGCTCGGTGGGCTCCAAGTCGGCCTGTTCGGGGCCGCGGCCGGCACCGTACGGGCGGAGCAGCAGGCCGCCCTTGACGACGTGCTCGTACGCCTCGGGGTCGCGGCGGCGCAGCCGGGACAGCTGCCGCTCGCCGGGCCGGTACCACTCCCAGGCGGGCTGGGTGGTGACTCCGGCGGGCCACGCCTCGGGGATCGGGTAGCCGAGGGAGAAGGCGGTGCCTTCGCAGCTGTCGGTGGCGCGGCAGGCCAGGGTGGACGGGGTGACTCCGGCGTCCACGTCGATGGTGACGGTGCAGCTCTGGCAGGCGGGGCACCGGTAGGCGTTGAGGCGGCCCTTGTAGAGGGCTGTCACACCGGCGGGCCGGGTGTCGAGCCGGTTGGCGCGGTGGTCGGTGAGGGCCTGCTGGAAGCGGGCCATGCGGCGGCGCAGGGCGCGGGAGTTAGACACGGCTGGTCTCCTGGTCGGCTGCAAGGTGGGCGGCGAGGTCGACGGGGTGGACGGTGCCGCCGGCGGCGAACACCGCGGCGGTGAGGGCCGGGGCCTGCACCCACCGGACGGGAGGCTCGGCCGGGGTGGGCCGGTCGAGCGGGTGAGGCCAGGTGACGGCGAGGTAGAGGCGTTTGCGGGCCAGGTCGGTGCAGGCCAGGCGGGCGAGGCCGGTGCGGCCGTGCGGGTCGGTGACGGTGAGGACGTCGCCGGGTAGCGGGATCGGCCCGGTGGGTAGGTCGGTGACGAGGTGCTGGCCGCTGGTGCGGGCGGGGTCGACCGGGATTTTCGGTGCGGGCATCGGATTACCCCTTCCCCTCGTGGTGAATGTCTGCTACACTTTGGGGTGTAAGCAGGTGAGGGCGAACGAAGGAGCCAGAGATGAAGATCAAGGTCGAGGGAAACCTCAAGCGGATCGCCCGGTTCACCCCGTCGGCCTTCGCCGAGTGCCGCGCCACGGCGAACCCCGACGAGCAGGTCGCCCTGGACCTCCTCCGCGCCAACCCCGACATGAGCGCCGGCCGCGCGCTGGCCGAGGCCACCCGGCGGCGCAACGCGGAGGCCAACGCCGACTGGCAGGCCACCGCCTGAGACAACCCCCGGGCCCGGGCAACCGGGCCCCAGGCGTGCCCGCCAGCCGCAAGGCTGAGCAGGCACGCCTTTCGCGTGTCCGCCCGAAGCACGATCACCGCTGACACCAGCACCAGCCGAGCTGCTCCGCGGTCGGCGAGTGGACGCCGAGGAGACGCCCGAGCCACCCAGCCCGCCAGGACCGCTTCACTGGCCGGCCGCCGAGGTGCGGGTGATGGCGCCGCCGAGAAGCCGGTACCGATCCGGGTAGGCACGGGCGGCCGCCTGGGCGAGGATCGCGTGCTGGAGGGCGTTGATCGGCGCGGCCAGCTCGGCGAGATCCTGCCCGGCCGACGCCGCGGTGCCGACGACGTGGCACAGCGTCTCCCACAGCTCAGCGGTGAGCCCCATCGCCTTGTGCTCCAGCTCGGTGAGCAGCTCCCCGCGCTGATAGGGGGTGCCGGGCAGCGCACCCGGGTAGGGCGGGGTGCAGTGCGCCGACTCGCCGCAGTAGACGCCGGCGGTGTGGTACTCGTCCGTCAAGGGCGCATCCCGAAGGACGGTGGGCTGCGCGTGGCCGCGCTCGCGGAGCAGCCGCTCGATCAGGTTCGCTGCGCCCTTCTGCAGGGTCGGGTGGGCGGCGCCGGTGCGCAGGCCGGCGATGACCTCACGCTCGCCCCAGGTTGCGCTGTCCGGGGAAGCGGTCGACTCGTCTCCGGCGTGGCTCATCGGGTCTCCAGGGGCTCGTACGGAACAGGACGGGCGGTGCGGGGCAGGTAGAGCGGGTGGCCGGGGTGGCCGCCCTTGGTGATGGCCAGCGCGGCCATCTGCACGCCCCGCTGCGCGGTGAGCGCGGCGACCTGCCGGTGGCGGTCGAGGTGGACGCCGTGGGCGCCCCACGCGGCGATCAGCGGCCCACCGTTGGCTGCGATCCGGGTGAGGCGCTGGCCGATCACCCGGTCGTTGTCCGGGCCGATCGGGTCCGCGTGGCCGTAGAGGGCGCGCGGGTCTGTGGACCGGAGAGCGAACGTGTTGATGACGACCAGGCCGCCGCAGGCCCAGGTGCGGGCGTAGCCGATGCAGCGGCGGATGGTGGGGTCGTCGGTGAGCGCGTCGGCCGTGCTGGGGTTGAGCATCAGGAACGTGGCCGGTGGGCGGCGACGGTCCCAGGTGCGGGTCAGCTCGTACCGGTAGGGGTGGCAGCCGGCGCACACCGTCGTTGGCCGGCCGGGGTGACGGCGGCACGGCTGGGCGGGCCCGAACACGGCGGTGGCCGTCTCCCCCAGGGCGGGAGTCTCCGCGTCGGTGACCAGCGCGCTCATGCTGCCGCCTCGAACGGCTGGCGCATGCCGCGCGCCCGGTAGCCGGTCCAGCCGCCGCAGCGGGGGCAGCGGACCTGCACGTCGCTCGGCTTGGCGTAGAGCTGCCCGCCGCACGGCTCCCCGTCGGGCTCCAGATCGTTGTCGCAGACGCCGACGTGCAGGGCGTACTCCCGCCACCGGTTGGTGTAGCGGTCCCAGTCGCCGACCACCACGGCGCCCGGGCCCTGCACGGTCACGTAGCGGGCACCGTTGCAGCAGGCGAGACGAAGCGCGAGGGACCGCGCGGACGGCCAGTCGAGGAGCGGCTCCCGCGTCTCGACCGCAGCGACAGTGCTGCTTCCCTGCCAGGACACGAACACGGTGAAGGAGCCCGCCGTCATGCCGTCACCTCGGCGGGCGCGTCAACCGCGGTGAGCCGGAATGTCAGCCGGGTACCGACGGCGCGGGCGTACCGCTGAGCCGGGGCGACCATCACCCCGTCGGCGCCTTGCTCCCACAGCTGCACGGCCTTGTCGCTGACACCCATCACCGCGGCGACATCTTCCTGCCGCAAACCGGCGTCGATACGGATCCGAACCAGGTCACGGACCAGCACCGCGCGGGTGAGTTCGTCGGCCGCGGCCGGGCTGGCCGGGCGCATCGCCGCGTACACCGCAGCGAGGGGGTCACCGTCGTCGGGCAGCGGAGCGGCGATCTCAACAGCCAGCCGCCGCCCGTACAGGCGCGCCAGGGCTTGGAGGGTCCGCAGCTGCCAGTTGTCGGCCCGCTCAACCCGCCACAGGGCGCCGTGAGGGCTCTTCCAGCCCATCCGGGCGGCGACGTCCCGGCCGGTCAGGCCGGCCTCCTCCCGCAGCCCGCGGATCCCGGCGATCAGGTCCCGGCGTGCCAGGGCATCGTCGGGGTGCAGGTCCCAGAACCGGGCCGCGTACGGGGCGCTCACCGGACACCGGCCAGCGGCTCGATGCGGGGCTCCAGCCAGCCGCCGCAGCCCCGCAGGTGCCGCTGCGCCGCGGCCAGGTCGAGGTTGTCCTCGATCCGCTCGGCCCGGTTGATCGTGTCCAGGCTGACACCGAGACGCTGCCCCAGCTGCTTCTGGGTGAGCCCGGCCGCTTCCCGGGCGCGCCGCATGTCGTTGACCAGACCGGCGCGGGCGTAAGCGTCGACCGTCTCCGGCGCGCCGATCGTCTTCGCCGCGTACATGACGGCCAGGGCGTCCGGCTCCAGCTCGAACGGCAGATGCAGCGTCCACGTGAACCGGTGGTCGAGCCACCGCGCCCACCGCTGAAGCGTTCCGACGGTCCAGTAGCCGCGCAGCTCCATCGACTGGATCGACGCCTTCGACCGGCCGCCCCGGGCCGCAGCCGCCTGCCGCGACAGGCCCAGGCTCGTACGGACGGCGAGCAGCTGCTCACCGACGCGCAGCCGCGCCGTGGTGTCGTCGGGATGCACGTCGGCCACGCGGCTGCCGCCGTAGCGGCGCACCGGCGCCGGGGCGGTCACGGCCGCGTCTCCGGGCCGCCGCTCACCGCAGGCGTGGACCACGGGTCGTCCGGGTCGAACCCGCCCGCCGGCCGCTGCTGCGCCGTCGGGGTACCCGAACCGCGGCCCATCTTCTGCACCTTCGCTGTGGCGTACCGCAGCGACGGCCCGATCTCGTCTACCTCCAGCTCGATGACGGTCCGCTTCCCGGACCCGTCCCGGGCTTCGTAGGACCGCTGCCGCAACCGGCCGGTCACGATCACCCGGGCGCCGCGCTGCAACGACTCGGCCAGGTGCTCCGCCGGCTGGTTCCACAGCACGCAGGCCATGAACAGCGGCTCGCCGTCCTTCCACTGCCCGGACGCCTTGTCCAGGTAGCGGGGCGTCGAGGCGACACGGAACTTCGCCACCGCCGCCCCACCAGGGGTGAACCGAAGCTCCGGGTCGTCCGTGAGGTTCCCGACGATCGTCAGGGTGGTGTCACCGGCCACGGCCGGCCTCCTTCCGAGGGGTCATCTCGATGCGGTACAGGTCGACCCCTGCGGCGGTGCGCACCCACGCCAGGTCCCACCCGGACGCCACGAAGTGCCGCCCATCAGCGACGGCGGCGTGCTCGTTGCGGTACTCGTTGCGGGTGCGGAACTCCAGACCGGCCTTCACCAGCACGAGGCGGTACGGCCGGCGACCGGTGGTCACCACGGGGTCTCCTTCACGCGGGCCGGTCGCTCACCGGCACGCAGGTCGATTCTACCGGCGGGAACCGGCACGAAGGCGGCACCGACGGCCGCCAGGTCGGCGCGCCGACGTGGCGAAATCACGTCGCCGAGGACCGCCGCCGCCGGCTCGTCGTACAACGCGACCGCGGCGGCCAGCACACCGAGCGCCAGATGCCGCACCTGCGCCGCGTTGACGGCATCCAGCCGGTACACGGCGGCACCCCGATGCCAGGCCACCAGCGGCCCGCCCACATGCACGGCGAGCGCATCCCACACCGCCAGCTCCCGGGCAGCGGTCTCCTCGGCCTCGTGGAGCAGCTGCAACTCGTAGGCGTCCATCAGGCCGCCGCCTCCTCTTCGTCGTCCACGATTTCGGCGTCCACCACGGCGGACGACAGCGCGGCCTGCACCCGGTCGGCGAGGCCGTTGATCCGCTCGGCGGACACCTGGATGGGGCCGCCACCAGCGCCGGTCACTTCGAGGGCCTTGCGGGACGCCCACCGGTCCGGGAACGCCCGGGACAGGAACTCCAGGGCGACCTTGCCGTTGGGGCCGGCGATCGTCTCCTCGGTCTCGGTGTCGCCGTTGCGCAGCACCCGGGTGACCCTCTTCGTCACGTAGCCGCCGCTGGCGTCCTTGATCACCGCGCCGACCATCCGCTGCTCGGCCTCCGCACGCGCCCGCGTCAACGCCTCGCAGAACTCGCGCTTGGCCTTCGGTGCTCCGGGTGCTTCGCCGTCTTGGATCCAGCGGTAGACGGTGGCGGGGTGGACGCCTGCGGCCTTGGCGGCGGTGTCGAGGAAGTTGCCGAGGCGGACGGCTTTGATGATGCGGTCGGCGGTTTCGGGGGTGAGTTTGGATCGGCGGCCGACGGTGCGGGCGACGTGCCGGCCGGGCTGGTCGGTGACGGTCACGAGGTCACCTGCCTGTTCCGAGGGCGAGGAAGGCGCCGACGATGCATGTCCAGGTGGCGGCTCCGGCGAGGAGTGCCCAGAAGATGGGGCTGGCGCTGATGGAGACCACGCGGAGGTTGAGGGTGGTCCAGCGGGGGTTGAGGGTGCGCTGGGGGGCGTGGTTGCGGTGTCTGCCCACGCTCTCCTCCTGCTGGTCTGCGGGTGTTGCTGGACGGCCGGACGGTAGGTCGGGGTGGTGGCTTACGTCCCGGGGCGCGGGGTCAGCGGCTGATGGGCCGGCAGTCGTAGCCGTCGAGCTGGAGCTGGGTGTGGACGGCGGCTTGTTCGGCTTCGTCGGCGCAGATGACGAGGACGCCGTACTGGACGCCGGCGGCGGGGGTGGGGGCGTCGGCCTGGTCCTGCTGGTCGTCGTCCCCGTCGGTGGCGTCGTCGCTGTCACCGCTGCTGGCGGGGTCGGGGCCGTCGAGGAGCCGGTCGATTTCCTCGGGGGTCCAGCCGAGGCCGGTGTAGTCGTCCTGGTCGCCGAGGATGTCTACGAGGCCGTCGAGGTCCCAGCCGGCGAGTTCGCCCTGACGGTTGTGGGAGGCGAGGAAGCCTGCTGCCTCCACATCATTCGGGGAGGCCCAGCCGCGCTGTACGGGTGCGAGCCACTCGCCGCGCTCACCGACGACGATGCCCTTCGGTGGGGGCTCACCGGAGTCGCGGAGGCCGCGGAGGGTGTCACGGCGGCCGTGTCCGGCGACGAGGCGGCCGGTGCGCTCATCCAGGATCATCGCGTCGGCGTAGCCGAACCGGGCGATGGAGGCGCGCAGTTCGGGGATGTTGTGGCGGCGGGGGTTCCGGTGGGCGCCGGGCAGCTGGTCGATGTCCATCAGCTCGGTCCAGCGGCGGCCGGTGTCGGTGTGGCTCACCGGCGGCGGTTGCGTCGGCGCTGGCCGCGAATCTTGGCCTTGGCGGTGCGGGCGCGGGCGCGGCCGACGGCGCGGACGCCGGGCTGGGGCTGGCCGCAGCGGCAGCCGGTGTGGCTGAGGGGGCCGGTGGTGGGGTCGCCGAGGCGGGCGACGAGGTCGGCCCACACGATCGCGTCGGCCTCATCGAGGAGTGCGTCGGCGGGGACCGGGAGGAGGAGGTCCGGGTCGGAGCGCAGGGTGGCGCCGGGGATCCGCAGCGGCAGCATCCGGGTGGGGCCGAGCAGGGCGTCTGTGGCGTCCGCGTCGGCCGGCGTCGGGGGGAACGTCGTCATGTCGGCGGACGGTAGGAGCCGCGCGGGGTTTACGTCCTGGCCAAGATCGTTGTGGTGCAAGGGGGGTCTCCCGGGGGGCGGGACCGGCCCGGGTCGCTCACCCGGGCCGGTCTGTGTGGATGGGATCAGCGGTGTCGCAGTCGCGCGAGCAGGGTGCCGCCGACCGCGAGGGTGAGGGACACGGCGGTCACGGCCGACTTCGGGCCGATGTCGTGCCACATGTCGGCGATGATCAGCCCGAGCGCGGTGGACCACAGCAGCGCGGGGATCGTGGGCAGGCGGAGCGGGCGCAGGATCGGCAGGAGCGTGGCGCCCACACCGGCTGCGGCGGCCGCCAGGATCGTGATGACGGCCGCCATCTCGTCGGGAGGCCCGAACTGCGGTGCCGGCGGCGGGAACACCACGGCGGCGGTCACGACGGCCGTGGAGACGACGATCAGGACCCACAGCAGCTCCCGCGCCAGGCCCTGCCACGGGAGGGTCGCGAGGTGCTGCAGGAGGGTGACGGGCCGCTCGTGGCCGGGCATCGGCACCGCGTTGATCACCTCGGCGGCGTGCGGGCCCACGACGTCGACCACCGCGTCGTACAGGTTGTCCAGCATCCGGCCCCGGGCTACCGGGTCGCGGGTGGCGGCCATCCGGGTGAGGACCGGCCCGGCGTGCGCTTCCAACCACGTGTCGGTGATGGTGCGGGGGCCGTTGATGGTGGCGGCGTATTCGACGTCGGCGAGCAGGTCCAGCAGCGTCGCGGCGTGCAGGTCCGCCTCGGCCATGTCCCGGCCGCCCTCGTCGGCGATCGGTGACGGGCCGAACGCCTCGGGCCGCAGCCGGCCCATCTGCTCGTGCAGGGCGGCCAGCTGGCTGAGTAGACCGGCGCGGACGAGGCCGGACATCGGGTGGTTCAGTTCGGCGTAGGTGCGGTACGCCTGCCGATCCAGGGCGGCGTGTGCCTGCCGCGGTCCGGCGGTGGTGGGGCGGACGGTCCGCCCCGTGAAGGCTGTCAAGATCCTCATTCGGGGTCTCCTTCCTGACGCCACCGGTGCGGCCCGGTCGCTCACCGGGCCGCACGGGGAAGGGTCAGGCCAGAGTCGGCCGGGGCCGCAGCCACTGCTTGCCGATGTACTTCGCGCCCATCTCCCCGGCCACGGGGGTCGGGTCGTCGCCGGGGGTGAACACCACGTCGGCGAAGTGGATGCCCTTGCGGTAGGTGGCGATCAGCGTCAGGCCGTCGAGGCCGCGGTGCGGGTTCGACTCCACGTCGAACTCCCAGTCGCCTTCGATCAGCGCCCGGGCGTCGGGGATGAACTGGTTGGGTGCGGGCTCACCGATGTAGCGGGCGGTCGGCTCCTCCGGGTCGCGCAGGTACAGGCAGCCGGCCGCGTCCTGGTACAGCTCCACCGTCGCCTTGTCGAGGTTCGACACCTGGTCGATCTCGGTGTAGAGCACCGACCGCATCGGCAGCATCCGGGTCATGCCGCCGGTGGTGGTCTCGATGACGGCGGTCGGGTCGCCGACCTTCGAGCGGGCCTCGATGACCTGCGCCTGGGTGGCGGGGTGCACGCGCAGCACCGCGCCGTCGACGTCGCGCAGGAAGAACGTGATCCGGTTGTCGTACGTGATGCCGAAAGGCATGGGGTCTCCTCGTTCGCGGGGATGCGTCTGGTTGTAGGGACAGGGACTGGTGGTTGTAGGGACAGGGACTGGTCCCGCCAGGGTGGCGGGAGCTGGTCAGCGCGGCTCGATGGCGGGCTGGCCGGTCTCGGCCGCCCAGTGCTCCAGGTGCGCGTCCATCTGCTCGCGGGAGGTCGGCTCGTCCGTGTACGGCGACCCGGCGCCGCACGAGCAGCCCCAGCCGCCGTCCGGGCGGACGGCCGTGTTGTGGCCGGAGCGGCCCGGGTCGCCCTCCGGGTACGCGGGGATCGACTCGACGCGGGCGCGGGCGCCGTCGTGGATGCCGTGGCCGCGCTCGGCGTTGTAGCGGCGGACGAACTCCTCGGCGTCCTGGACGCGGGCGAACACCGCGATCGGCTTGTCGTCCTCGTACTCGCCGGCGCACACGATCGGGAGAGTCAACACGGGGGTCTCCGTTTCCGGCGGGTCGCTCACCCGCACACCCATACTGTAGCAGTCCTTAACCGCCGTGGGAAGGTGCCGCGCTGGACACGTCACTACCGGCAGCGCGTCCTAGGACAGCAGGTCGGCCGCTCCCCCGAGCGGGGACGCTACCCGGGTCGCGGACTCATCATCCGGGCCATGACTGCTCTCTTCGACGCCAGCGGCGCGCGCATCCCCAAGTCGTCCTTCCCGGCCACCAACGTGCCGGACCCGCAGATCCGTGAGGTCACGGCCCCGGTCTACAAGCGAGTGCCGTACGGGCCGACCGACGTGGCCGTGGACGGCACCCAGCTGGTGCTGGCGTACCCGGCCGGCACCCGAATCCCTCAGTCCGAGATCGACGCCCACTACCCGGCGGCCACGGTGACGCAGGTGACCCCGGCGACGGGCCCGGCGGCCGGCGGCACGGTCGTCACCATCACCGGCACGAACCTGTCCGGGGTGTCGGGGGTGACGTTCGGCGGGACTGCCGGCACGAACCTCCAGGTGATCAGCCAGTCGCAGATCAAGGTGACCACTCCGGCGAAGGCGGCCGGGGCGGTGGCGGTCGTGGTGGCCGACGACGCCGGCAACGTGACCGTGGCCAACGGCTACACCTACGTGTAGGGCCAGCGCGGCGGCGGCCACTGACCCACCCCTCAGCACTGGTAGACGGCTCTGGAGAGCCGCCCTTCGCCGGGCGGCTCTCCAGGAGTGGTTGGTCAGGCGGTCTCGGTGTGGACCGGGGCGGTGCGGCGGGGGGCGAAGTAGCGGACCAGCACGCCGGCGGGGATGTCGTACGCCTTACGGGCGGCCCAGCGGGCGGTGCCGAGCGTGTCGCGGCCGTCGAAGACCCGGACCGGCCCGAAGACGGTGCCCTCCGCACCGAACGCGACCTCGCCGTTGTCGAACAGGACGCCCGGGGTGACGGTGATGGTGACGCGGCGGCCGGTGCTGTCGGCCGACCAGGTGACGTCCACGACGGGAGTGGCGGAGGCGATCTCGGCGGCGGCCTCAGGGCCGTGCTGGGCATTGAAGGCGACGGTGGCGTCGATGATGGCCTGGATGCCGGGGGTGATAGTCGTCGCAGTCATCGGGGGTCTCCTCCCGTTGGGGCGGGTCGCTCACCCGCCTACACCCCAAACTGTAGCGGCGATTAACTGGGTGCGCAAGAGGGGCGCGGCCGAATCTGGCCGCGCCCCTCTTGGGCCGATGCGGGCTACAGCCGCACCTGGAGGTAGACGGCGGACCCCTTGGTCACCCGGCGTCCTCGACGGCCTGGGCGAGCGCCGGGCTGAGCAGTTCCCCGAGGGGCACCCGCTCCTCGTCGGCCCGGGCGATCAGGGCGTGCCATGCGTCCGGGTCGTGGTTGTAGGCGCTCACCAGCGCGGCCACGACCGAGGTCATGTCGGTGCCACGGATGAGGACGCCGTACTTCAGCAGCCAGTGGTCTCCGCCCGGCAGGTAGACCTGGAGGGGCTTGGTGCTGTCGACGTAGCCCGGTGGGGGCTGCGGGATGCCCGGCGCCGGCGGAAGCGGCGCGGAGCGGGCGGGAGCGGCTGGCAAGCGGGGTGGGGCCGAAGCACGCCGGCGAGGTGCGGCCGGAGCAGCTGCGGCGGGCGCGGTCGCCTTCGCTTCGGTGGTCTCCGCGGCCGGGGTGGGCGCGGGCTCCGGATCGGGCTGCGGGTCGCGGGCGAACGGCGGCCGGCCGGCGGGGCGGGCCGCGGTCGCGGCGGTCACCTCGTCCAGAATGCTGCCTCCGCCCGGGGCGGAGATGGTGGGGCGCTGGGGCTTCGGCATCAGACTGCCTCCTCTCTCTGGATCAGGCCGCTGGCGAGCGAGGCGAAGTCGCCGGCGCACCGCCCGTTGGGCTCGTACAGGTTGATCGGGATGTGCGCCTCGGTGGCCTCGCGCATCCGCACGCTGTCGGCGATCGGCGCGACGAGGCTGTCCGGGTACTGGGCCCGGAACGAGTCGATGAGCTGCTGGTCGAACGCGGTGTAGCGGCCGGGTCCGATGGCTTTGGCGCGGCCGACGACGATCGCGCTGATCCGCAGGTCCGGGTTGATGCGCCGTCGGACGGTCTTGACCATCTCCAGCAACTCCTCCATGCCCACCACGTCAAGGCCGGACGCCTGCACGGGGACGATGAGGCCCTCGGCGGCGGCGACCGCGGCGACGGCCAGGACGTCGAGGGTGTGCGGGCTGTCGATGATGTCGACGTCGATGGGCGCCTCGCTGGTCGCGAGGGCCGAGCGGAGCACGAGTTCGCTGCCGGGCTCGCGGGTACGTTCGACCTCGCGGAGGGTGGTCCACGACGGGACGATGTAGAGGTTGTCGACGGCGGTTCGTGACGTTACATCGTCTATGGTCGATTTGTCCCTGAAGACGTCTACAAGCCCCTCCCCCACGTTGTCCTTCGGGGGCAGCCAGTAGGTAGCGCTGCCGGCCTGCGGGTCGGCGTCGATGATGCGCACGCGCTTCCCCTCGGCCGCGAGAGCGGCGGCGGTGTTGACCGTGGTGGTCGTCTTGGTGCTGCCGCCCTTCTCGTTGATCACGGCGAGGATCACGCGCTCCCCGCTCCTTCTGTGCGATCCGGCCACAAGATGAGTCCTCCTTGCGATGGGTGTGGGATACCTCCGCGCATTCTGGCAGCGCGACGCCCGAGGGGGCAGTAGGCGCGCGCCCTGACGGTCGGGCCAGTGGCGAAGTCCACCCGCAGAGGGGCAGCTCAGATGGCATAAGCGCCGATGTGCGTGATCACCCGACCCCTCACTGACCCGATAGGTAGACCGGCTACGGGTCTGCCCACCAGGCGGTCGATCCGCCGTCGGCTGAGACGTCGACCGGTTCGCCCGACGGGCGCCCGGGCGTAGGGGGTGGCGGGGGAGCCTCCACATCAGCCCGTCGTCATGAGCGCATGACGGCATGACGACCGTCATGAACGCATGACGGCGCGACGGCGGGGGAGCGGGGTTCACAGGCCGACGTTCACACTGGCTGTCACCCCGCCCGGCGGCCCTACACGTTAGGTGCGCGCATGCGCGCAGGCGCGCGCGATACCTGAGAACATGTGAACATGCAAGAGGGGCCGACCGGTCACACGGTCGGCCCCTCTGCGGGTTCCCTGCTCTACGCGGTGGCCACCGGGACCGGCGACTGCGCGTCCTTCGCAGGCCCTGCCGTCACCTCAACGGCGTCTAGAGCCAGCGCGCCGAGGATGTCGTCACCCGTCGGCTCGGCCACCTTCGGCTCGCGAGCCGGAGTCGGCGCGCTCTGCTCCGGCACGCGCGCCCGCGTCTCCGGGGGCAGCAGCGCGGCGACCTCACCGGGCAGGTTCGCGGGGCGGGCACGCGCGCCGGACGCGATCTCCTGGGCGATCCGCACGCGCCACGGCTCGCGAGCCTTCCGCCCGTTCGCCGCGTTGCGGTAGCCGATCCAACCCGCGACGGTCGACCCGTCCGGCTCGCTTCCGTTCTTCTCCACCCACGCCGTGTACTGCGCATATGCGGCTTCGGCGCGCGCTGAGATCTCCGCCCGGGCGGCACCCGAGCGCGCGCCAGCGGCGGCGGGCTCGGCCGAGTCGGTGGACCCGCCGGCCGTCTTGGCGCGGGTCGTCTTCGGACGCGGCGCGGGCCGCGCCGACGCGCCCGAAACCGGCTCGGTGGGCTCGGCGCGCGTGCCGGTCGTCGGCGCGCTGTCGTCGGCGCGCGTGCCGGTCGTCGGCGCGGGGTCGTCAGCGCGCGTGCCGGATCCGGCGGGCTCGCTGTCGGCTCGCGCGCCGGGCGCGCTCGGCGCGTGGGCGTTGTCGCCCGCCACCGGAGAGGTGAGGCGCTCGATGTCGTGCACGAGACGGACCCGCCGCGCCACCTCCTCCACCATCGTCGGGGTCGCGACCAGACCGAGGCGACGCAGCCGGGCCGCGCGGAACGGCTTCCACAGCGGCCAGCCGTGGTGCAGCTTGTGGGCGGCGGTCGTCAGCCGGCGGATCTGCCGCTCCTCGTGGACGACGCTCAGGTCGGCGTCGGTGGGGTCGACCAGGCCCGCCCACACCAGGATGCGGCGCGGGGAAAGGCGGAACGCTCCGCTCTTGCGGACCGCCTCCCCGGCCGCTGCGGCCCGCTTCACGACGTCCGGGGCGTAGGGGATCCACCAGACGACGGCGACGAGCAGCGGCAGAACGATCCGCAGCGCGAACTCGGCCGTGGTGGCGGCGGTCAGGGCGACGACGAAGCCCATCGGGACGGCCACGATCCACACGAGCCGGCCGGGCCAGCCGAGGTTCCCGTGCTTCTTGTGGTGGTCGTCGGCGTAGGCGGCGAGGGTGATCAGCACGGCGCTGGTGACGCCGGCCAGCACCCACGCCGCTACGCCCTTCGCGCCGCTGATGACGGCGAGGTGGTGGAGACCCTGCGCCTCCCACAGCAGCACGAGCGGGGTGGTGACGGCGCGGCCGACCTTGGCCAGGGAGCGGCGCCGCACCTGCCACCACAGCAGACCGATAAGTACGGCGGCCAGGGCGGCACCGGTTGGCACGATCATCGCGCCAGCCTGGTCGAGGGCCGGCGCCCACTGCGCCGGGTCGAACTGGTCCACGGGGGTCTCCTAGTGTCGGGGCTCGCTCAGCCGCTGATCTTCTGGCGTACGGAGTTGTCGGAGGCGTAGTCGAGGTGGCGGGCCAGCGCGCGCTTGGGCACGCGGTGAACGCGCACCAGGCGGAGCAGGCGCGCGCCGAGGGTGCCGCGCAGCTCGGCGACGCGCGCCTCCAGCTGCTCGATCTCTGCTTTCGCGGCGCGTGCCGCGTCGAGGTCGGCGCGCGCGTCGGGGGGCAGGGTCTCCATGTCGGAGCACCGTACCGTCGGGCGCGCACTGGTGTGCGCGGTCGGGGCGGGGTGAGCGTGTCGCAGATGCATCGGCGCGCTCCTAGCGGGCGATGGCGCGCGCCGGGCGCGCGTAGGAGGGGAGGGGGTTCGCGCGCCGGGGCGCGCTGGCGGGGAGTTCCGGCGCGCGGCGGGGCGTGCCGGTGATCTGCGTGAGCGCGGCGGCGAGCTGATCGGCGACCACCTCGGCGCGCAGCGCGGCGCGGTGGTCGCTCGGCAGCGGCGCGGAGAGAGTCACGTCGAGCCGGACCCGCCGACCGGGGATCTGGGTGAGGGTGGCGACAACGACGCCGAGGTCCGGAACGTGCCGACGGATCGGTTCGCTGCGGTGCTCGCCGGACAGGCTGAGGGCCTGGCAACGGGGGACGTCGCACCATTCGGGGTGGGTCTTCGGTGGGCGGGTCCAGCGGCGGCCGGTGATGGTCACGCTACCTCCTGAAGCTGCCGGGCGGTACGGGTGGCGAGCGCCCATTCGCCGTCGCGGTCGGTGCGGCGCACGCGGGCGCCGGGTCGGGACACCTCCCGGCCGAGGGAGGTGGAGACGGTGCTGCGGGTCGCGTTGATGGCGGTGGCGATGACGGAGGTGGTGGCCGGGCCGTGCTCGGTGAGGAAGTCGACCGCCTTGTCCACGACCGTGCCGCGCGCCCTGGGCTGCGCCGCCGCGGCAGGCGCAGCGGCCGGGACGGGAGCCGGGGAAGGGGCAGGGGCCGGGTTGGCTGCCTGAACGGTGATGACCTCACGGGCCGGGGCCTCTACGGGCATCGTGGGTTCGGTGGCCCGGTTGTAGCCGGGGCGGACCGCCTTCGGTGCCAGCGGCGACCGCTTCCACTGCTCGTAGTAGTCGCGGCCCGCGCCGCGGGCGGTGATCTCGTCCAGCGCCGGGCGGCGGGCGGCTGCCGCCTCCGCGTGCTCGAAGTCGTCCTCGTCCGCGACCGACGGCGTGCGGGAGAACGTGGCGCGGGCGCTGCCGGGGGCGATGGACTCCAGCACGCAGGTGCCCTTGGTGTGCTCGTACGGCTGGCCCGGCGGGTGCAGCGGGATCTGGTCCGGTGACGGCATGTGCGCCGAGAGGATCATGCCCTTGCCGACGGGCTCGTTGTTCCGGAACGCGACGACGTTGCCCTTGGTGTTCTGCCGGATGGTGTCGTTGTTGCCCAGCTCGGGGATGGACGGCATCTGCACGCCGACGGCCAGGCAGCCGCCGACCTTGCCGTCGAGCTTGACGATCTCGGCGACGAGGGACCGGCTGTCGGGGTCGTAGCGGAACAGGACGGGAATCTCGTCGGCGGCGACCCACAGGATCGGCATGTACTCGCCGAGGCGCATGGGCTGCCCGTCGACCAGCACCATGATGTCCGGGTCGTAGCGGGCGATGCCGTGGCGGATCTTGCCCTTGCTGGTCTGGAACGGCAGCTCACCGAGGACCGCGGACCGGGCGAACAGGGCGTTGCGGAACGCCTCCAGCAGCTCGATGCACTGCTCCGGGTCGCGGGCGATGTAGTCGGCCTGGCCCTCCTTGCCAGCCCAGGCCGGGAAGGACTGGCCGCCCTGCGGGCACGCCGCCCACGGCACGACCAGGCCGGTGTCGGTGACCTGGGTGCAGGCGGTGGAGAAGCCCTTACTCTTCCCGGACCCCGAGTCGCCGGCGAACACCGAGTTGACGGTGCCGGCCTGCGGCACGTAGATCGCGAACCGGCCCCGCGCCCCGTCGGGGTAGGTGGTGAGGGCTACGGAGCCGTGCTCCAGGCCCTTCCAGCTGTCGTCGTAGTCGGTCTTCGCGTACGTCTTGTTGGCGTTGACCTTCATAACGCGGGCGGTGTCGAGACGCTCCGACGCCTCCGGCTCGACCACGAACTCACCGCGCGAGCACCGGTATGCGGAGCCGATGAACTCCTGAGCGGCGACGGCCTGGCCGGTGGTGAACAGGCCCGGCTCCCCGACGATCACGCCTTCCCACTCGATGTTGCCCTTGCCGGGCTTCACGTCGATCAGCTCGGTGCCGGCGAGCCTCCGGTTCGGGGCACCCAGCTTCTCCGCCCAGATGACCTGCTGCGGGGTCAGCGGCTTCGGGCGGCGTACCCGCCGGTCCCAGATCCACGGGCCGGCGGCGGCGATGGTGAGCGCGGCGTGGATGCCGGCGGTCCAGGTCAGCGGCAGGGTCCAGGTGGTGAGGATCAGGGACCAGACGGCGGCGGTGGTGAGGCACGCCCAGGCGTAGACCTGCTTCGCGCGGCGGAGCTTGCGGCTCTGCCTGCTGCGGCGGCGGATCCAGAGGGCGAGGTAGACGGCGGCGATCGCGGTGCCGGCGGTGACGGTCTGCCATGGCTTGTGGGTGCCGTGGAGCAGCACCGCGGCGATGGCCAGCCAGAGGGAGGCGTAGAGCGGGGCGAGCAGCTGCCGGTACCGCCAGCCGTAGCGCAGCGACAGCCGGATGACCCAGGTGATCGCGCGGACGAGGCCGCTGATGAGGGCGCCGAGCGCGCGCAGCGGCCACCACACGCGGCGGCGCGGCGCGGGTTGCTGCTGGGTCTTGCCGAACACGGCTTCCTCCTTCTTCGTGGGGGCGGCCCCGGGCCGGAGTGGTCCGGGGCCGCCGGGTTGATCAGTTGGTGCGGGTGGTGGTGTTCGGTCCGGCGCCGTACGTCTCGCGTTGGGCGAGGCCACCGGCGGCCTGGCCGCGTTCGCGGATGGACAGGTGCTGGTCGATCAGGCCGAGGATCGTGCTGGCGATGCCGCGGCTGGCGTCGGCGTGCTTAGCGCGGTCGGTGGCGGCCTGGGCGCGCTGCTGCGCGCGGTCGCGGAGACGACCGACGGCCGCGACACCGGCCCCGGTCGGGCCGAACAGCCGGATCATGTTGCCGTGGAAGCGGTCGAACCGGGCGAGGTCCTCGTCTGCGAGCTGGCGGGCGGCGCGGGCGTCCTCGACGTCCCGGGAGGCCGTCACCTGGAGGTCTCCGGCGTACCGCTTCGCGTCGGTGAGGTTCATCTGGATGCTCCTGTTCAGATGGCGTAGGCGTCGGTGACGGCCATGCCGCCGGCCTGGTCGACGGCGGCCTTGACCTGCCGGTGCGGGTCGACCTCGGAGAGGGCCTGCCGGGCGTCGGAGAGGGTGCCGTCGGCCGCGGCGATCCGGGCGGCGGCGGCGTTGACGCGGCCGTTCGTGTGGTCGGCGAGGTCGCGGACAGCGCCGATCACGTCATCGGGGAAGTTGTAGCCCTCCACCCAGTGCTTGAGATCGGTGTGCCACTTGGCTTCCTCCATGACCCGCTGGAGGTAGGACTGGGCGTCCTCCCGCTCGGCTTCCTGCTCGCGGATGATGCTGTCCAGCTCGGCGCGGACCTGCTCCAGGTTCCGCACGTCACCGCCGGTCGCGGTCTCGATCGGCACCGTGGTGCCCCCTTCGGTCGTCGTGGTGTTGTCGCTGGCCAGTCGCAGGTGGCGGCGGTTGGTCCGCTCCTGCTCGTCGGCTGTCTTGGCGTGCCGCTTGCACAGGTCGCCGACCTCGGTGGCCTCGTCGGTGCACCGCTCGCCCGGACCCTGACCGCCGATCGGGGGCGACACGTGCCGGCACTGGCTGGTCCGGGCGTTCTCGGCGGCGACCAGCGCGTCGTGGCGGGTGCAGTAGCCGTTGCCGAGCTGCTCGTCGCGCAGGTCGGTGCAGTTCGAGCGGCCGGTGTTGTAGCGGCACAGGCGGTGAGGTTCGTCGCGGGCGACCTTCTTGAGCTCCTCGGTGAGGGTCTGCTGCTTCTCGATGGTGTCGATGCAGGTCTGGCAGTACGGCTCGCCGGGGGCCTTCGGGTTGGTGCACTGCTGGGTGCTCGGCCACGGCAGCGGGAACCTCTGGCACGTGTCGTCCTGCTGCTCGGCCGGGGCGGCCGGCTTCGTTTCCGGTGCGGCTGTGGGCACCGGCTTGGCCTTGCGGTCGGCGGTGGTGTTGCAGTCGACGCACTTGTCTCCGGGCAGGAGGATGGTCTTGCAGTCGGGGCAGCGCTGCCAGCGGGAGTCGGTCTTCCAGTCGTACTGGCACAGCTCCCGCTTGCGGTTCTGGTGCTGCGCGGGCCAGCCCATCTTGGCGAGGTTGGCGCGGCAGTCGGCCTGCGGGCATAGGCCCGGTTCGTCCGTGCCCGCCTCCTTCTTGGTGCGCTGCTCGTACCACTTCCGGGCGGTCGCGGATCCGGTGGGCCAGCCCTCCTTCATGCCCTTGGCGAAGCCGCGCAGGTAGAGGAAACCGCCGACGGCGCCGGTGGCGATCGCGGCGCCCACCTTGACGCCTGCGGGGGCCGGTTCGGGGCTGGAGCCCTTCCACGCCTCGACGCGGCCCCGGTAGAAGCCGGCGACGGCGGCCTTGCCTTTCCCTCCGGCCTTATAGATCACGGTCGCGATGACGGCGATCCAGATCAGGCCGATCCACGTGATCTCCATCGTTACTTCTTTCCGGTGCCGGTGAAGGAGCCGACGATGCTGCCGACGAACTCGGTGATGCCCTTGACCAGCTGCTCCAGGCCGTCACCGAAGTCGCCGGTGGCGGACCGGACAGCGAGGGGGAGCAGCGCGGCGGCGGCGAGGGTGATCCAGTCGACCTGCTTGCGCCACATGTGCACGGCAACCACGAAGAAGGCCGCCAGGGCGATGAGGCCGGAGACCTTCGCGTCGAGCTTGTCCATGGTGAGCTTGTCGATCAGCTTGGTGATGGAACCGACCGCGCCGTCCGCCTGCTCGCCGGCCCAGGTGGTGATGAGGCCGGACACCCCGGTCATGACGAGGACTGTGGTGACGCGCGGCAGCATCCGGTTGCCGACCGTCCAGAGCAGAGTGGCGATGACGAGGCAGGCGAGGCCGGCCCCGGCGGACACCGCGTAGGTGGCCTCGGGCTTCATGGGGGGTCCTTACTGCGAGAGTGTCTGGATGTCGCGGAGCAGGTCGTCGAGACCGACGTGGACCTTCCGCCAGGCGGCGGCGCGCTGCGCCGGCCGGAGACGCATGACGGCCGCGCGCACCTGGTCGTAGCGCACGGCGGCCTGGGCGGCCGGGTCGTCGCCGGCCTCGGCCCACTTGCGTCTCCAGGTCGCGTCTTCGCGCTGTTCCCGGCGGCTCTTGCGGGTCGACTTGACCGGGCGGCCCGGCTTGCGGTTGAGGATGTTCACCGGGTCACCACCGTCGCGCCGGAGCGGGCGACGGTGACGGTGGCGATGACCATGCCGCCGCCGAGCCGGTGCACCCGCAGGGTCCACTTCGTCAGGTCGGTGTTGAGGGTGCCGGTCTTGGCCTTGACCATCGCCTCGAACTGGGCCCGGAGGGCGGCGTTGTCGGCGGGGTCGATGTTGGCCTCCACCTCGGCCCTGACGAAGAGGCCGCGGTGGAGGCGCAACGTGTACCGGTAGGGGCTCACGGGTCAGCGGGTGACCTTCGTGCGCCGGTCGCTGATGATCCCGGCGACGACGGCGATGAGCAGGGCGCCGACGGCGCCGGCGAACGCGCCGTCGGGGTTGCCGCCGGGGGTGTGGCGCTGCACGAGCGCCACGGCGAGCAGGGTCACCATCGCGCCGAAGGCGAGGATCGTGGCGACGCTGAACGGGTTGATGGTGCTGGTGGGGCGCTGGGTGCGCCCGGGCCCCGGCATGGTTGCCGGGGCCCGACCGATCTCGGGCATGGGGTCTCCTTCGCATGAACGCTTACGCATAGTTGCGCATTGGCGTGCGCAGTTAGCGTATGCGGATCCATGCGGGGAGGCAAGGCGCGAACCGGGTGGGTCGGCATGGACGTCGCGCAGATGGCGAAAAGCCCCCGACCTGGTGCAGGTCGGGGGCTTGGCTGCGCGGCCGAGTCAGGGCTTTCGCAGCAGGGTGGGGATGGTCGCGGCGACGGACATGGCGAGGATGACGCCTCCGGCCACCATCGGTGCTCGCAGGCCGGCACTGGCGGCGATGAGTCCACCGAGGACCGCGCCGGCCGGTGACGCGCTGTTGGCGACGGTGCGGAACCCGGCGATGACGCGGCCGAGCATGTCCGCCGGGACGAGCAGCTGCCGCAGTCCCGCGTTGACGGTGGTGATGAGCGTCTGCGACGCGCCGATGGCGGCGAGCAGCGGCGCCGCCACCCACGGGCTGTCGACCACGGCGATGACCGGCCAGGCGGCGGCGTGGGCGACCACGCCGATCAGCAGGGCCGGTTCGGCGCCGACGGCACGGGTGATCCGGTGGGCGAGTGGCCCGATGACCACGCCGCCGGCCGCGAGGGCCGCGACGAGCAGCCCGAACCCGGCGTCGGTGACCCGCAGTCCCTGCTCGGAGGTGGCGTAGAGGACGAACGTCGCCCAGGCCGCGTTGTAGGCGAGGTTCGCGGCGGCGGCGAGGAGCGCGAGCGTACGCAGCCGGCGGTGCCGGGCGAGCCACAGCAGCCCGTCCTTCACGGCCCGGCCGATCGGGGCGGTGTGGTCACCGGCGGCGCGTAGCCCTCGGGGGAGCCTGGTCAGCAGTGCGGCGCTCGCGGCGAAGCTGGCCGCGTCGACCGCGTACGGGACGACTCGGGCCGCGGTGAACGCGGCGGCGCCGACCGGCGGCCCGATCAGGCTCTTCCCGGCGGTGTCGAGAGAGAACATGCGGCCGTTGACGTGGTGCAGGGTGTCCGGGTCGCGGTGGGCCAGCTCGGCGACGGCGGCCTGGAGGGCGATGTCGTGGAACACCTGCCCGGTGACCACGACGGCGGCGATGACGGCCAGGATCCACACGGTGGCCACGTCCAGGGCGACCGCCGCGGCGAGCGCGGCGACGGCGACAGCGCGGGTGATGTCGGCCGTCAGGACGGTCGCCCGGTACGGCCACCGGTCGACCAGCGCGCCGGCGAACGGCGCGACGACCACCCACGGCAGGTAGCCGATGGCGGTGACGGCGGCGACGGCCGTGGGTGAGCGGGTGAGGGCGGCGGCGGTCAGCGGCACGGCGGCGAGGAACATGCCGTCGCCGACGCTGGAGACGCCGACGGAGGCGAGGATGGCCCGTAGACCGCGGCCGCCCGGCCGGGCGGTGTGCTCAGCCGGGCGGGGGTTCGTCACGGTCATCAGTCGTGGTAGCCGGACCGGATCGCGGCCACGAAGGTGTCCCACTCGCGCGGGTTGTAGAACTGGGTGCCGCCGTCGGGGTTCTTGCTGTCGCGGATGGCGCGCCATCCGGTCGGGTGCTTCGCCACGGTGACGCAGCTGCCCTCGTTGCTGCTGGTGTCGAACGGGCCGAACTCGTTCAGCGGCGGCGGGGTCTTGTCCGTGCGGTCCATCGAATCTCCTCTACGGTCGACGCCCCGCAGCGTGGTGCTACGAGGCGGTTGTGGCCATCTGCTCGATGAAGGTCAGGGACTCGGCCGGCGGAAGCGCGGCGGCCGTCATCCGGTCGAACACGGTGGCGAAGTCGCTGGTCTCCGTATCGCCGGCGAAGGTGATCTCGGCGGCGGCGGTCTCCACGATCACCAGCGGGTCGTCGTCGGGGAACGAGTGGAGCGTGAACCCGCTGGTGGGCAGCGCCGTCATCGGCGTGCCGGTGGGGATGACCTGCACGGTGATGGTGTCCACGTCGGCGGTGTCGAGGATGCTTTGCCACACGCCGGGGCGGGGGTCGACGTCGCCGGCGGGCCGCCACCGCAGTGCCGCTTCGGTGAGGACGGCGTGGTAGGTCGGCGCGCCGGGTGCCCGCATGCGGGTGACCCGCTCGACTCGGGCCTGCACGGCGGCGGTCACGTCCCGCTCGCCGTGCAGGTTCGCGGCGGTGATGCAGGCGCGGGCGTAGTCGGCGGTGTGGAACAGCCCGGGGACGACCAGCGGCTGGAAGTGGCGCACGAGGGTCGCCCGGCCGTCGAGATTGGTCAGTTCCAGCTGGCGCACTTCGAGGGAGCCCCGGTGGAGGTCCCGCAGGGTGGTGACGCCGTGCTCGATAGCCTCGGCCAGGGCGAGGGCCCGATCCCGCGTGGGCTGGTCGACGTAGCAGGCGTCCAGCCAAGCGGTGATGTCGGCGATCGGCGGCCACAGCTCGCCGCTCTCGATCCGCGAGACCTTGGACTGGCTGACACCGATCCGCTCGGCCAGCTGCTTGCCGGACAGGCCGCGGGTGCGTCGGGCCACGCGCAGCTGTGCCCCCAGGCGGAGCCGGAGAGCAGAGCGAAGCGGGTCCGACACGGGTTCTCCTCGGGTTGAGCTACCGGCAGGGTATGCGGGTTTATGCGGGACAGCAAGGAGGGCGCCAGCACTTCTGCTGGCGCCCTCCGCGCGTTTCAGCGGCCAGGCACCGGTTCGCTCACCCGGTCCCGTGGCCGTCCTCACGTTGTACGGCATCCGGCCGGCTACCGTCTTGGGGCAAGATCATCGGAGCCTCCGTCGGGCTTGCTGGCTGCTCTGCCGCATCGCCGCGTCGAGGGCGTTGTGGTCGACCATCAGGATCTGGCCGGGCAGACACGCCGGCGACTCGTGCACGTCGAACTGATCGCCCATGTCGTGCTCGGTGAGCAGCTGCCGTACCTCCGTCACCCGGCCGGGCTCGCAGTAGACGGTCCTCCGCTCGTCCTCGATGACCTGCGCCCAGAACCGCACCTCGGCCTCAGCGTCGCCGCCGGTCACCAGTCGAGGCCCGTCAGCTGGCGGCGGTCCGGACCGAGGAACGTGAAGGCGGTGGCCCGGTCCTGGAGCCGGGAGAACAGCCGGTCGCCGAGCATGGTCTCCAGGCCCGCGACCCGGGTGCCGTCGCGGCGCTCAACGTCGCGGGCCCGCAGGTTCGTGGTCACGATCGTGCGGAGCCGCGCGTTGAGCCGGTACTCGATCAGCTCCAGCAGCTCCCGCCGTACGAACTCCCGCGCCTCGATGTCCATCTCCGCGCCGAGGTCATCGAGGATGAGCAGCTCAGCGGTGCGCGCCCGGTCGCGGATCTCCCACACCGGGTGCTTCGAGCCCTCCGGGCGCAGCTCGGCGAGGTAGCCGTGCATCGTCCAGGACCGTACGAGGAGCTGCTTGGTGACGACCTCACCGGACCGCAGCCGAGTCGCGGCGCCGCGCCGGGCGGCTTCGGCGGCCGTCGCGTATGCGGCCTGGGTCTTCCCGGAGCCGGTCTTCCCGGCGAAGATCGCCGTCCGTGCGTCCGGGTCGGCCAGCCACGCGGCGATCGCGTCCGGGTGCTGGTCCGTGTCGAGGGACGCGAGTCCCACGTCGGCGGCCACCCGGTCGTCGGGCAGGCACGCCTGCAACGCCCGTTCCCGCATCGCGGATTGGTGGCGTAGCACCAGCTCGCTGGCCGGAACGTCGTCGTCGGTTCCCGTTACGGGGGCCGGGAGACCCGCCTCGCGGGCCTGCCGCGCGGCCTCGGCACGTTCCGCTGCGAGGGCGCCCACCTGGTCGCGTAGGTGCTCCGGGAGCGCGCCGAGGAGACCCTTCGCGAGCCAGCTGGCCTGCTGGGTGTCGGGGCGGCGCTGCCGGGCGATGGCCTTGCCGACCGAACCCGTCACTTCCTGCGTGGTCACCAGGCACCTCCCGCAGCAGCACCCGCGCCGACCGGGCGGACGTCCTCAGCCCAGGCGTCGTTGACCTGCATGACGCCGGGGGAGGGCCGACCGGCCACACCGGCCGGTGGGCGGGGTGCCCGTCCACGGATCCGAACGAGCGCCCGCTCCATCTGGGCCTTCGACGGGATGCCCTCGCCGAGGCCGTTGAGGGCGCGCTTGATCTCGTCCTCGGTGTAGTCGGCATCGAGGAACGGGCGGATCAGCGAGGCGAGCTGGTGCAGGGGCCGGCCGCCGACGACGGGCACGCCGAGGTTGGCCCGGTGGTCGATCCACTTCCGGGCGATGCCCATAGCGACGTCGTGGTTTGTCGGTTGCCGCTTCGGCTCGGCTGGGGTCCGGGGCGGCGGCACGGCGCCGTCGAGGGTCGGCTGAACGGCAGCAGACCGCTCGTCGCGCCGATCATCCGCAGGATGATCGGAATCTGTGTAACCCCTCTGGTGTAACTCCTCTTGTATAGGCGCCGGGTTTCCGGACTCTGCCGCTCCGGGCCCCGGGTTTCCGGACCCCGGGTTCCCGGAGCCCGGAAACCCGTCCCCGGGGGTGTCGGAATCCTCGGAGCCCGAAAACCCGTCTCCGGGGTCTTCCTCCTCGGCGGTGCTGTCCGCGTCCGGCCGCGGCGGCGGGGGGAACTCGTCGTCTAGCAGCGTGCCGTCGGGGTACTTCACCTTGAACGAGCCGTCCGGCTGCTCCACCAGAGGGACAGCCTTCCCGCCGAAGAACTCGGCCTGCGCCGCCCAGGACGCCACCGGCGTCTCCGACACAGCCGTGCCCATGACGAAGGTGCGGTCGAGCATCCGCCGCTTCTCCAGCCGGTAGTAGCCGGCCAGGGCCAGCTCGCGGAGCGCCGTACGGACGGCCTCCCTGCCCTCGCGGGCGGCTTCACGGCCGCGGAGGGTCTTGCCCTTGCCCTCGTTCGCGATCTGGATGGAGTTGACGTCCCAGCCCTCGGGCTTGTTCAGGAGCCAGGTGAGCACGCCCAGACTGCGGAACGGGACGGTGAAGTCGTCCACCGTGCTCGACGGCACCTGGACGAAGGGGTCGCGGCGACGCTTGCGCAGGCCACCGCGCGGGTTGTCGGAGGTCATGCCACACCGCCAGGGATCCGGGGGGAACTCATGAGCGGGGTGTCTACCGGCACCGCGACGTTAACGTCCTCGCCGATGTGACGAACCGCGGGACGGAGGTGTGTGCGAGTGGGCGACTCGTATGCCAAAATGGGCACACGAGTACGACCCAAGGGGTCACGCATGTGGCTCCTCGGTGATGTTGCGAGGGCCGCTTCTGGGTGTGGGATCCGGGAGGCGGCCTTTGCGGCTTTTTGGGTTGTGCTCTCGTCTCTAGGCCGCTGCCAGCTCCAAGGGGAGCGTCGGCGCGGGCGCTGCTGCCGGGTACGGCTCGGGGAGACCCGAGGCGCGTGCCGCGAGGTTGGCGACGTAATCGGAGAACGCGATGCCGAGTTCCTTGGCCTCGCGCTCGTACCGGTCGAGGTGCTCGTCCGGGAAGCGCACGGGGCGGCGCTTGCCGCCCTTCGGCGCTCGCCCAGGTTTGGTGCCAGCCATGCCACGGTTCTACTCCATTGCTGATTCAGATTCACGCACCCGGTCGGCGTGTCGTGATCCGAGGAGCCGGCGCGTGCCGGCTCACCCGTCACGCCGCCGCTTCGACCTGCATGCCAGCCTCGCGAGCCCGACGCCGGGCCCGCTGCACTGACCGTTCGCTGACTCCCGCGACCCGCGCGATGCTCGCCGCGCTCGCACCGCCAGCGGTCAGCTCCAGCACCTGGCCGTCCAGGCCGGACACCGGCCCCGGCTTACGCTCCGGCAGCCGCACCTCCACGTTCGTGCCGGGCACCCGGATCGACGTGAGACGGAACCGCTGCTTCTGGCTGAGCCCGCCCCAGACGCCGATCCGCTCGTCCGTGATCACGGCGTAGCTGAGGCACATCTCCTTGACCGGGCAGCCGTCACACACCTTCGCTGCGGCCCGCCACGACTGGCCCTTGCCCTCGGGGAAGAACGCCTCCGGGTCGGTCTCGGCGCACACCGCTTCCTTGACCCAGCGGCCGGGCAGCCAGCCGGCCACGTTGGCCCACACCAGCACCCCGGCGCTGATCCACGGCCGCAGATCCTTGACCCTCACCGCTGTACCCCCGCTCCACTGTGCGGCAGGACAGTCGACGTGCGGCGATGACCGGAAGGTCCAGGGCTGATCGGCCGACTGGTGGCTACGATGGCCAGCGAGAGATCCGTCAGGATCGGGTCAGGAACCTGACCCGGGAGAGGTTGAAGTAGAACCACAGGGGTCTCCGTTCGTGCGGCGGGTCGCTCACCCGCTGGTCTGCCCCCGACGTTGAGGGCTGGCCACCCAGTCAAGTAACTGAGTGGTGTGTATGTGTGACAGTACAAACGGTGCAACGTGACTCGCAAGGGGATGCGCGAGCCGGCACAGCCGCATCATGATCGGGTAGCCGGTTGGTACCCAAGCCCCGCGGAAGGCGGGCCCGTGACACATCAGCCCCAGATCAGCGACGGCGCCCGGCCTCGCCTCGTCATGTCGCAGGCGCTCCAGCTGACCGCCGAACTGGCGACCAGCCTCGTCCCGACGTACGCCGACCAGCACGCCGAGTTCGGCGAGCACCTCCAAGCGGCCCGCCGGCTGCGGCTCTGCGCCGAGCGGGTCATCGACGCGGCGATCGCCGTCGAGGCCGAGGCAGGGGCGACCGCTGCGGAGATCGCCGCCTGGCTCGCGCTGCCCGTAGAACAGGTCGAGATGCGCCTGGCGAACCAACGTGCCCGCGCCGCAGCGATCGACCCGCCCCGCCTCGCCGAGGAGCTGGACGCCTGGTACGCCCGGGTGAGCGGACCAGACGCCCCCTCCGACGCCGTCTCAGCCGGTCTGGCCTAACCGCGCGGCTGCGCCCCGGCCGGCCAGCCAGCCTCGTCGTACGCCGCATCCGGGTTGCCCACCGTCTGGCCGGGCTCGACGTCCGCCTCGCTGTCACCAGCGTGCTCGGTCACCTCGTCCACCGGAGCGTCCGGCGAGTCGTTGTGCCGCACCCCGCCGTCAGCCGCGATGGCCTGCCGAGCGGTCGCCGACAGCGGCAGCCACTTACCCAGCTGCTTCCCGACCGTCTTGTGCGCCATCGCCTCGAAGCCGTCACCAGCCACACCCCGGTCATCGAACCAGGGGCCCGACTTGATCCGGACGTAGCGGGCCCGGTGCGCCTTCATCGCAGCCCGGTGCACCGGCCGGGTCAGCTGGTAGCCGCCCCCGTTGAGCAGCGCCCGAGCGTAGTAGAGCACCGGCGCGCCCGGCTTGTCGTCCAGCAGCCACGGCTCGTGGACCAGCTCGTCACGGTCCTCGTGCCAGCTCAACCGGAAGGACGGCAGCTCCTTCTCGTACACCGTCCGGGCGACGATGCCACGCACCAGGCCCGACTGCATTGCCAGCTTGACCAGGCCCTTGTAGCCGAGCACGAACGTCGCCTCCCGGCGGCCACGGTCGGTGTTCCAGAACGGCAGCACGTACGCCTGCCCGGTCGCCCCGCCGACTCGAAGGCCCAGCTGCGCGCAGGTCATGACCGCCCCGACGATCGTGCGGGGGTCGCACTCGTCCAGCCCCTTGACCGTCGACAGCGCAGTGACGGTATCGGTGATCAGCTGCACGCCGGTCGGCCCGCCGTCCGGAGCCGCCCGGTTGAACAGCTCCTCACGCTGCCTCAGCGCCTCGACGGCACTGCCGTACCCGGACACCTGGACGACGGCACGCTGGTCCGGCTGTGCGGGCATGACGGTGCCCTCGACGGCCGGGCCGGGCTGTCCGGCGGTCTGTCCGGCGCGGGCCGCGCTCACTCGGTCTCGCAAGCTCATCTCTTCACCTCTCGCAACTCGACGTACTCACAGGGGTTGACGGTGTAACCGGCGCGGGATCGGCGGGCGAGCCGGACCGCGCGGCGCCCGCCGATCCGTCCGTACTCGGCGCCCGCCTCCACCAGCTGCGCCTTGATCTCGTTCTCCACCTCGTCCAGCTCGACCTTCAGCGCCTTGCGCCGGGCCTTCAGGTCCCGGCGGCGGGCGAGAAGGTCCGCGGTGTGCTCGGCCAGGTCGACTTCCTTGGCCTCGGTGATGCTCGCCAGCGCGGCGACGGCGAGCGCCTCCGATGTGGCCGCTCGCGCGTCGGCGGGCGGTGCCACGTCCGGCCACAGGTGGTCGCGGCAGAACTGGGCGGCGGCCTCGCGCAGCTCACCGATCAGGTCGTCGTCGCGGGCGACGTACTCCACGACCGGCTCGTCGCAGCCGTCGACCACCGCCACGACGTACCAGCCGAGCGCCCCGGTCACTCCCATGCACCACTGCGCCTGGGCCTGCGGATAGTCCGGCACGGAGCCACCCAGCCACAGCTTCACGTCCGGGGAATGGTCGTCCACCGTCTTGATCTCAACCCCGGCCGGCTCGCCGACGACGAACCGGTCCGGGTTGCACAGCATGTAACGGGCGAAGCCGTCCACCTCGAACAGCGGAATCGGGTGCCGCCAGGTACCGGTCACCCCGAGCTGCTTGCCGTGCAGCTCGGCGAACCAATCGGCTGCGACCGGCTCCAGCCGGTGCCCCCATGCCAGCCGTCCCTTCGCCGGTGTCGGCGGCAGCCGTCCGGACTTGTCCAGCCACAGCTTGTACGGCGTCGACCAGGGGGACAGGTTCAGCGCCGCGAGAGCATCACTCCCGCCGAGGCCCGTCAAGCGGATGGCGTGCCAGTCCGGCATCGGCGCGCCGTACGGCAGCACCTCCACGGCAGGGCCAGATGCCCACCACGGTCTGGAAGGAGGCGCGGGATCGGCCGGTGGACCGGCACCCGCATCACGATCAGGGATGACAGCAGTCATCGTCAGGGGTCTCCTCGTCCGGCCCGTCGCTCACGGGCCAAGCGGAACGCGGCCAGGACCATAACGTCCTGACACCCCAAAGTGTAGCAGACATGGAGCAGGGCCGCGCACCTGGTGCGCGGCCCTGCAAAACGGAAGGCCAACCCCGCGAGCTGAGATCGTCATCGCGGGAGCGAACCGCTCAGACCTCGCACGCCGTCACGGTGGAGACCCCGTTGCCCGAAGGGCTCAAAGGTGCCGCAGACGGACGCGTTTCCCACGCCAGTTGGCCTATCCACCACCCATGCTACGGCACCCCCACCGACACAACTACGCTGATCGGACCTGCGAACGCCGACGAAAGGACGTGCCCGGGTTGAGCGACCCCAGGCGCCTCGCCGAGATCGCCGCCGCCGACGACAGCGGATTCCTCATGGAGCTGCTGCGGCACCTGGACCGGCCCACCCCCGACACGATCGCCATGTTCCGCGGCGACGTACTCCGCCGCCGTACCCGCGCCGCCGTCGGCGAGCTACTGAAGATGGCCGACCAACACGACCGCAAGGGCGCCCCCGAGCAGACCCGCGCGAAGTGGCGAGCAGTACGGACCGCCGCCCGCGCCGAGCGAGAAGCCCTCCAGGCCCTGCCACCCGAGGGCGCCGGGCCGCGCCGGCGAGCGTTGGAACGCCTCGGCCAGGAACACCCAGACGAGCTGAAGGCACTTCGCGCCGGCCCGGTCGCCAAGAACGCACGCCGCAGCCTCCTCGAACAGATCGCCGCGCGTCACCCCGTCCGCATGATCGAGCTGCTGCGGGAGGAGCGGACGCGCGGCGAGTCCAGCGGCGATCAGGACGCCAGGTCGTAGTCCTGGCGCCGGCTGGTCTTCTCCTCCACCACCGGGGCGACCTTGGAGAAGATGGTCTTGTAGGCGGCGTGCGACGCGACCGCCACGACGGCGACCACCTGGAGCACGGTCTGGCCGTCACTGATCGAACCGTCGGCGAGGCAGCCGACGACGCCCAGCGCGACGGCGACCGCGATGGCCACCGCCTGCCGGGTCGACTTCGACCACTGCGGCTGGTTGACGATCGAGACGAGCAGCGGGTTGATGACGCCGAGCAGCAGCGCCCACGACGGGGTGTCGAGCACCCAAGCGAAGAGAGTGGTGTCCATGCCCGCCACGATCGGCCCCGCGAGGGGTTAGCGTCCCGTGGCAGCTACTCCTCGTCGCGGGCGCACAGGGTCGCCTGCCGGGTGCCGCCGGTGGTGAGCACCGTCGCCTCCTGCGGGTGATAGCCGTCTGGGCAGGCCGGCCCGTCCTCACCGGGCGGTCCGGACGGGCCCGATGGACCCGGCGGGCCCACCGGGCCTTCCGGTCCACGAGCCCCCGCCGGACCCGCCGGGCCCGGCGGGCCGACCGGCCCTGCAACGCCGGCGGGGCCGTTCCGGCCAGCACCATCCGCGCCGTCCTCACCAGGCGGTCCAGACGGACCCGGCTCACCCGGCCACCCGCGCGGGCCGGGCGGGCCGCTCGGACCGGCCTTGCCGTCGGCACCCGCCGGCCCCGGATCGCCGCGCAACTGCTCGGGGTCCTCGACACACGTCATGCCGGCCTGCCGCACCTGGTCGCACAGTTGCTGCGCCACCGACACCGCCGTGGTGGCACGCCGCTCCGCCGTCTCCGTGCGTACCGTCGCGGCTCGCAACGCCCAGCCCATCATCACGCCGGTCAGCGCGATCAGAGCCGCCAGGGCGACCGCCCGGCCGCGTGGCCACCGCCGCAGCGTCGTCGCCTGCTCACCGTGCCTCATGCCGCCGCTCCGTTCAGCCTGGCCACCTCTTGCTCAAGGTGGGCGATCTGGTTCGTCTGTTTGCTGACCTGCTCGGTAAGCGCCTCGACCTTGCGGCCCAGCTCGGCCACCGAGTCCTCCGCCTTGCGCCGCAGATCCCGTTCCCGGTCCAGCTCCGCCTGCGTCTCGGCGTGGTCCTTCACCTCTTGCTTGTACCGCTCGTCGGCGGCCACCAGCTGCCCACGGTCGTGGCCAATCATCCTGGCGAGGATGATCACAGCGGTGCCGAAGGTGCCGAACGCGCCCAAGCCGGGGATCAGCGTCTCCAGCTGTGACGTGTCCACCCGATCCCCCCGCTACCCCCGCAACCCGGACCGCGCCACCGTAGGGCCGTTCCGTCCCTTGCGTCCTCACGGACCGTATGGCGGGCCGGCACCCCGCATAATCGCCCGGTGGCAACCAACCCTCCGACCCGGCCCGGGCGGTCCTGGCACGGCGTGACCGCAGCCGTGTTGGCCGCCGGCGCCGTCGCGCTCGTGGCCGTCGCTCCCGAACCGGTGCGGGCGACCGCCCGCCCGACCACCGTCCTGCTGATTGCGCAGCCCACCGTCAGCGCCGCGGCCGCCATCCACCGCGCTGACGGCAGCACCGTCACCCCAGCGCCCATCGGCCGGGAGATCCAGCTGAGCGGCCGTCCAGTCGGGGTGCAGGTGTTCCTTCGAGCGCCGGAGGGTGGAGTCGAGGTGTCGCAGCCGGGTGTGGACCTGCCGCTTCGCGCGACCGCCGCGTACTGCGCGATCGTCATCGACGGCAAGGTGGTCGACCAGTCTGGGCCGTCGTCGGTCGCCTCATGCCAGTGGGACGGCTAGCCGGCGGTACGCCGCGTCAGCTCGGTGAGCTGGCGGGACAGGTCGGCCAGCTGCTGATCCTGGTCGCGGATCAGCAGCAGCAGAGCAGCGCAGAACCGGTCGTACTGCAAGGCGTCAGGCTCGCCGTCGAGGTATGACACCAGCTCCCACAGGCCCAGGTCGTGGACCTCTTCGGCAACGAGCCCCGCGTACCAGCGGGCGTCGTCTCCGAATTCGGCGACCTCGGCGCGGTCCCTGAACCGGCGCGGGCGCAGCCGCCGCAGCACCGCCGGGTCGTAGGTCAGGTCTTCCACGTCCTGCTTGTACCGCAGGGAGGACGTCGACCGGCTGATCTTGTGGGTCGCGGAGTCGATGAAGCAGTTCGGCGCCGACGTGGTAGTGGCGTTCGTCCGCAGCCGCAGGGATCCGATGAACGCGCTGCCGGCGCGTGGACCGAGGATCACCTCGCCGTTGCCGGGGGTGTCCAGCCACCACCGGTTGTTCGACCCGCCCGCGCCGGCGTTGTCCACGTAGATCGAGTAGCCCTCGTTGAACGTGATTGCCTTCGACGCCGCCGAGTGGGGCAGGGACAGCTCCAGCCCGCCGGACGGCGTGAACCGGTAGACCGAGATCGCGGTGATCGGGTCGGTCCAGCAGGAAATCTGCCACGCGTAGTCGGTGTCCTCCGCGACCATGCTGGTGCCGGCGGCGCCGAGGGTGCCGGCCGGGCCTCGGATCGTGAACCGACGGTTGGAGCCGGTGCCGATCTGGTTGGCCTGGATGACCGGCTCGTCCCAGCCCCGGCCGAGCAGGTCCCACTTGATGGAGGCGACCGCGCCGCCCTCGTACGCGGTCTCGCCCATCTCGACCCGGGGCGCGGCCGACCGGGTGAAGAACGTGCCGCCGGTGATGACCTTGCCGGTGATGGCGTTCGCGGACAGCTTGTCCGCGGTGATCGCACCGTCGGCGATGCTGACCGCGCTGATCGCCCCTGCCGGGATGACGTCGACCGCCACCAGGTCCACCTCGGCGGTGCCGTTGCCGGCCACGGCGTTGAGGTTCAGCACCGGCCGCAGGTAGCGGGTGCCGGTGACGGCGGCGCCCGGGTTGTTCGGGTCCGGGCGGGCCGTACTCGTGCCGGTGGTGGCGGTGCCGCGCAGGTAACCGGTGAACTCCTGCCACCCGGCCCCGGCCACCAGGACCGCGTTCGCGGCGGCGACGTAGTGGGCGTTCGTCGGCCCGGGCGTCGCGGTGCCGGTGACGTCCACGTACGTCGCGCCGTCGGCCATCACCGCGGCGAACCCGGCGGACACCTTGGACGCGGTGGTGTCACCGGTCGGAGCGACGGTCTGCCGGACCCGGATCTTGATGCGGTACAGGGCGGTTGGGTCGAACGGGATCACCGGCGTCCGGACCAGACCGGTGACCGCTCCGGCGGCCCGGAACACCGTGCCGCCGGTCACCGAGTCCACCACCTGCTGCACGGTCAGCGTCCCCGCCACACCGGCCGCCGCCCAATCGGCCAGGTCCCCGCATGCGTCGTACACCCGGGCGGCGATCGCGCCCTGGCTGCCGACGGTGAGCTTGTCGGTGCTGATCGAGCCGGCGGCGATCTTTCCGGCGGTGACCGCGTTCGCGGCGATCTTGTCTGCTGTGACCGACCCGGCTTCGATCTTGTCGGCGGTGACCGCGTTCGCCGTCAGCTTCGGCGTGCTGATCGCGTCGTCGGAGATGTCCGTCTCGGTGATCGTGCCGGCTGGCAGGTCCAGGTCACCGGCGACGACGACACCGCCGTTGACGCCGGCCACCGCGTAGGTGCCGTCGCCCTGGTCGCCGATCACCAGCACCGGGTTGCCGTCCGCGTCGGAGACGGTCAGCTGCCCGCCCTCGATGGAGGAGTGCCCCAGCTGCGAACCCCGCTCCACAGCGGCCAGCCGGGCCTCCGTCTCGGCGAGCCGCTTCGCGAGCTGCGTGATCGCCTGATCGACCGCCGTCGTCATGCCGTGCTCCCGTACGTGTACCTGTCGGCGCGTTGGAGCGCCAGCTTCGCCCGGTGCTCACCGGTCAGGGACCAGCCGATCACCCGCGACCACAGCGGCACGTCACCCAGCCACGGCACCCGGGCCTGCACGAGGATGTCGTCACCGACCTGCCACGACCCGATCCGCGCGTTCGGGTGGTCGACGACCTCGATCTCCGTGATCTCGACCAGGCCACGCCGGCGGACCAGTTCGTCCCGGCAGATCATGTCCAGCCGCGACCCGGACGTGACCGCCTTGTTCGACACCACCGCCACCCGGCGTAGCCGCCCGTCGATGATCGGTAGGCGGGTGTGCACCAGCGTCCGGCCCTCGCCCGAGCCGAGCCCGAACACCTCGTTGGCGTAGTCGTCCCCGTCGATCTGCACCGGCACCACGGACACCACGTTGTCGTCCTGCACGAACGCCAGGTCGTCGCGGCGGCGGCCGAGCCGCGGATAGCCGAGCCGAATCCGGTGCACGATGCTGTCCCCGGCACCCCAGGCGACGTCTTCCGCCCAATCGAACGGCGTCTGGTTGGCCAGCTGCTCGAACTCGCCCCCGCAGTCCTTCGCGTCCCACCAGGCCAGCAGGTACGGCTCGGCGGGCTGCGCCGCCACGGTGCGGGTCTGCGTACCCGCGTGCTTGACGAGGGTGCCCTCCCGGTGCGACGTCGCCGAACTGGTGCCGTAGCCGCGTTCCAGGCCGGTCAGCTTCGTGCCGGTCCGGCCGGTCACCCGCATCGTCTCCGCGCCCACCGTGATCAGATACGGGGGTGCCAGCTGGTCGTACAGGCCCATCGCGGCGAGGGTGAGACTGCTGTCGTTGGAGTCGATGCCGGTCTTCAGCTTCGCCGACGCTGACGGCTCGACCGAGGACGCGGGCACCGAGTCCTTCCGCACCCACTTGCCGCCCAGGAACACCTCCTCGAAGGCGGCCACGCCCGGCTTCCCGAGCCGGGCCGGGCTCTTCGTGCCGTCGAGCACCACACCCAGGTCGCCGTTGGGAAAGGACTGAAGGTGCGCCCAGATCTCCCGCGCCGCGTCCAACGGGTCGACGCCGACGCGGGAGTATTCGCCGAGGTAGGGGATGCCGCGCGGGTAGGCGGACACACCAGCAGCCTCGATGCTCCACTGGGAGCCGGAGAACCGGGACGACACGATGATGCCGCCCCAGCGCAGCTGCCCGTCCGCCTCGGCGAACAGCTCGGTGCCCCATTCCTCCAGCAGCAGCCGCCCATCAGGAGCGCGCAGCTGCCCGACGTCCGGGTCGATGCTGCCGCGCAGCGACCCGGAGCGGCGCAGCCCCCAGGTCAGCTCATCGCGGTGCAACGGCAGGTCCCAGTCGAGGATCTCGCCGGTGACCGCGCGGCGGGCGATGTACCGCCACGTCACGTCGGCTTCTCCACGAACTCGTAGTCGATGGTGATGATCGACTGATAGTCCGCCTGGAAGGTGCCAGAGCCACTGGAGCGGACCCCGGCGGCGGCGAGGGTGCGGGTGGTGCCGCGATGCCCGACCGGGATCGCGTGCTCACCGGCCACGGAGTAGTAGCCGCGGCCGGCGACCGTCTCCACCAGGATGCCGTTCTCCGACGAGTAGTCGCTGCCGTTGTAGACGGTCTTCAGCCCAGCGACCGTCGGGGTGGTGGCGCCGGGGATGTGCTCGATGCCCTGCAAGGTGATGTTGACCCGCACGTGGGTCGCCCAGGCCGGCACCTCCACGCTGACCTGCGACGCCGCCGGCCACACCCCGTACGCAGTGCCGGAGATGTTGTTGTCGCCCCCCGGGTACTTCACCAGCAGGTCCCGCTCGCGGCGCGGGTTCGCGATCCGCCGCAGGTCCGTGATCATCGCCTGGGTGATGGTGGCCGTGGACGGCGGGATGTCGACGCGCGCCAACGCGATTCCGGAGTAGCCGAGGCCCAGGTCGGTGAGCCGCCTCGTGGTCGACGGGACGCCGGGGATGACGACGGTGTTGATGTACGGGCCGACCGCCGGGTCGGCCGGGTCGGACCACGGCTCCCCAGCGAGCCACGGGTCTTCCACCCGGGCGATCACCAGGTCGGACCGGCCCGCGCCGGCGCCGGTCGCCGCGATGCCCGCCGTGTCCTGGGTGGCACATCGGCCCGCGTACGCCTGGTGCAGTTGCCCGGCCGCCCGGCAGAGAATCGAGCAGGCACCCGGATCGACGGTCACGCCCGCGCCGGGCACGGTCAACGCCTTGACCTTCAGGTCGTCGGGCCCGACGACGCCTTCGTTACCTCGGAAGGCCACGAAGGCGAGCATCCGGGCTACCTCAGCGGAGTGCTGCGCCCCACCGCCCACCATCCACGGCACACCATCCCACGGCACGTTTCAGCCACCCACCCTCACGTCATAGGCGATCCTCGATCGGCTCGTAGGTCGCCACGATCTGCTTCGCCCATGCCAGAAGGTCCTGAGCGCGCTGGCCGTACGGTTGCCCGGTGACCCACAGCTCAAGGTTCTCGGGCCGGTTGTCGTCCTTGATGCCGTTGACGTGGTGCACGTTCTCACCCGGCAGGAGCTTGCGTCCGAGCTTGGCCTCCATGACGACGCGGTGCTCGAAGTCCCAGAGTCCGCCGCCACGCGCGACCATGACGTAGCCGCTCTTGTACCGGCGATGACCAGCAGGTGCCTGTGTGCGACCTCGGGGGTTTGGGTTGTTCTGGCGGCCAACCTCGTGCAGATTGACGCCCCTGCGGTGCTGTCGGTAGTGCGGCCTGCAATAGCCGAGGCCGTAGTGCGGCCGGGGGCAGCCGTCGAAGTCGCAGCCCTTACCAGTGCTTGGTGGCATGACTTGATCATAACCCACGGCACCGACGAGCATAGTTCTGTGGGTTGAGAGTCCCAGCCCACTGTGCCTCCTACAGCCCGCCGTACGTCTTTTGCCAGGCGAATTGCATCTGAGCGGTGCCGCTAACGTCCTGCCCGCGCATCACCACCTCGTACGTGCCGGGCGGCACAGCCGCGTCGGCCAGGCGAACCCCGGTGCGGGTCAGCGCCCCAGCGAACGACGCCCCGTCACCGCGCAGCACGCTGCGCCGCCACGGCCGGGTGTCGATCGTCAGGTGCTGGCTGGCCAGGATCGTCACGTTCAGGGCCATCGTCCACAAGCCCGTGACCTGCACGACCGGGTTGGTCAGCGGCGCCGACACGGCCCGCAGCGTAATGACCGGCCACGCCGGCAACTCGCCGCCCACCACGATGCCGCCCGGCGCGGCGCCCGTCGGCACGGTCGTCAGCGGGGTGATCAGCGGCGACACCAAGCCCCCGGACGGCGGCGGCACCAGCGACACCGTTTCCTGCTCGAGCACCGGGTCGTACCAGCAGTCGTCCACGGCGGCGAAGTCACACACCACGGGAATCACGCCCTGCCGTGGCTGCTTCGCGGCGGGCGCGAAGCGGCGGGGCCGCCCGTACGCTACCCGGGGCCGCCCGGCGATCACCGTGGACAGCTCGGCGACCATGCCCGGCACGGAGCGCACCGCGTCGGCCCGCCACGCCAACGCCAAATCCGTCTGCCGCTGCCGGACCGCCAGCTCGCTGTCGCCCAGCACGAGCAACTCGAAGGTGATCGTCTGCCCGCCCCGGAAGTCCTGGCCGAAGAGCCGGCCGTCGCCGCGCGGCCGGGGCGCGTCGTCGGTGAGCAGTTCCACCGCCCCGATCTGCGGCTCCGTGGCGAGCATGACCCCGGAAGCGCGTGGCCCCCACGTCAGCGACCGGCCCGGGTAGGTCAGGGTCCATTCGTCAGGTGCCTGCAACGACTCCACCTCTCCGGATCACCCGCAGCCGGAACATCAGCTCGTCCAGCTGGTCGTTGAAGCTGCCCTCGCTGCCCTGGAACGTGACCTGCCCGATCAGCGGCGACGCGCCCACCACACCGTCGCCGACCGGGACGCCGGCCATCGGCGCGACCGGGTTGCCGGCGCTCGCCCCGCCGGTGACGGCCGCGGCGAGCCGCTCGGCGGCCTTCACCGCAGTGGGGGCGTTCTTGTCGAGGCCCACCGTGTAGCCGGCCACCAGCTGGCGGGCGATCCCCATGAACACGCGGGACGGACTCTTGATGCCGAGGGCGTCCTTCGCGCCGCGGATCCCGGAGTTGATCACGTCCTTGACCGCGCCGACGGCGGCGCCGGCCATCGACTTCACGCCGTTGATCAGGCCCCGGACCAGATCCTTCCCGGCGCCGACCAGCATGGAACCGAGGTCGCCGAGCTTGCCCGGGATGCCCTTGACGGTGGAGACCGTGTTCGACACCCCGTTGGACACGGCGGTCTTCACGGCCGACCACATCGCCGAGAATGCGCCCGTCACCCGCGACTTCGCGTCCGACGCCGCGCCCGACAGCCGGCCCGGCAGCTGCAACGCGAACGCGATCACCGCGGCGACTCCGGCGGAGAACAGCGCCCGGGCGCGCGCCCACAGGTCTGTGACGATCGCGGCTACCCGGCCCGGCAGCAGCTGGAACCAGGTGATCACGGCGGACACCGCGTTGCCGACGAGCACGCCCAGCGCGGTCGCGGCAGCCATCACCCGGCCCGGCAGGTCGATGAAGAACTTGATGATCGACCCGATGCCGAAGCCCACCCAGTAGGCCGCCTGGGTGAGCAGGAACATGAAGAACGAGGCGAGCTGGCCGGGCAAGGCAGCCAGGAACGAGAGGATCTTGCCCGGCAGCTCCTGGAACCAGGTCACCACGCTGGAGAACCAGCCGGGCAGGGTGACGGTGAAGAACTGTCCGATGGACGCGCCGACGCCCTTGATCACACCCCAGGCGTCGGCGAAGAACCGCCCGACGGCGACCGCAGCCCCCAGCAGCATCCGCCCGAACGCCTGGCTGGCGTTCAGCGCGGTGGTGAGCCAGCCGGCCAGCATCGAGATCGGCTTGGAGAGCTGGAACACCCAGACCGCGAGCTTGACCGCGATCAAGCCCATCTGCACCAGGTACGGCACCAGCGGGATCGCGGCGACGAGCAGCTGCGTCATCGCCAGGGCCAGCTGGAGGCCCGCGTCGACCAGTTCGGGAAGCTGCGGGGCGAGCGCCAGCAGCGCCTCCAGCAGCGCCCCGGACAACGCCTTGGCGATCTTGATGACGGCGGGAACCAGCTGCCCGGTGAGCAGCGCCTGAAGCTCCGGCAGGTGCTCCAGTAGCTGAGACGCGATGACCTGGGCGAGCTGAACGATCACCGGGACCAGCGGCATGAATGCCTTGGCGATCGCCAGGCCGGCGGTCGTGGCCGGGCCCAAGCCGCCGGCGACGAGCTGCTGGAAGACCGGCAGGAGGGTCGTGGCGAGTTGGACGCCCATCCGCGCCCAGACGCCGAGCAGCGGCCCGGCCTGGCGGGCCACGACGGACAGGGCACCGGCGACGATCGTGAGGACGTTGGCCAGCTGCGCGCCGATCAGTGGCAGCAGCGGCGCGACGGCCTTGGCCACGTCCGACAGCGCACGTCCGACCGGCGCGGCGGCTGGCGCGAGCAGCCGCAGACCCTCGGCGAGGGCGTTGACCAGCACGGTCAGTCCAGGCGACAGCGCGACCGCCAGATCACCGACGATCTTGGCGAGGGGGCCGAGCCCACCGACTACGGCAGTGAGCACCGGCGCCAGGGCCGATCCGACCTGCGACAGGGCGGTGAACACGGCGATCAGGGCCTGCTGGCCCTCGGCGCTGTTGGCCGCCTTGTTCAGGGTGTCGAGGGCCTGCTTGACGAGCGTGAACGCGCCGCCGCCGGTGGCCTCGTTCGCGGCGGCGAACACCCCGCGCAGGATCCCGATGACGTCCTGACCCATCTGGGCCAGGTCGCCGAGCATCGACAGACCGTCGGAGATCCATTGGTGCAGCCGGCCGTCGGACGCCGCCGCGCTGATCTTGTCGGCGAACGTGGTCGCCCACTCGGCCAGCCCCGACGTGAGACCGGGCAGGAACGCGCTGCCAACCTGGCCGATCTGAAGCAGCGCCTGCCCGATCGGACCAAGCGCGGCGAACAGATCCCACGCCGCCTGCCCAGTGTTGGCGAGCAGGCCCGCCAGAGCCGACGACGACGCGGCGTTGTCCAGCCAGGTGAGCGACTGAAGGAGCCCGCCGTTGATGTTCGTGGCGATGTCGCCGAGGCCGGTCTTCAGGGACGGCAGGTACCGGTCGGCCAGATCCCGCACCGCGCCGTTGAGGCCGCGGAAGAACTTCTCCTGCACGTCGAGGCGCAGGCCGTTGAGAGCTGGCGCTATCCGGGCCAGCTCTTGCACGAATGAGCGGGCGTTCGGCGACAGCTTCGCCAGCGCCTCGTTCAGTTTCTCCTGCTCAGCGGCGGTCAGTTTCCCGCCGGCAGCGAGCTTCGAGTAGGCGGAGAACGTCTCCGAGATGGCATCGCTGACGCCCGACAAGGCCAGCTTGAAGGTGGCGAGGATGCCGACGCTCGCGCCGATGATGGCGGGCAGCAGCCCCGCCGACTGTGCGGCGGTCCCCGCCGCTGCGGCGAACCCGAGGAGGTTCGTGGCGGCCGACGCCGCACCTGCCGCGATCACGGCCAGACCGACGCCCTTGGCGATGGTCACCCCGAACGACAGCGCGCTGGCTGCGGCCTTCTTCAGCCCGGCCTGGAAGCTACGGGTGTCGACGTTGAGCTGGACCCGCTGGTGCTTCAGCCCTTCGATCGCGCGGCGGGCCGGCTTGGTGTCGGCGTCGACCCGGACCTTCGCGGCGGCCTTGTCGCCGGCTTCCTTGACCGCCCGGCGCAGCTCGGTGGCCGGGATCCGCACGCCGATCTTCGCGAGGGCCTTGGCCTTCTCGGCGGTTTCCTTGACGGCGCGCCGGAAGTCCGCGACGGGGATCCGCACGCCGATCTTCGCGGTGACCTTGCTCTTCTCGGCGGCCTCCTTGACCGCCGTCCGCAGCTCGGTCCGCAGACCAGTCGTCTTGACCTTGACCTGCACCTTGGCCGTGACCTTCGCCGCCGCGGCGTTGACACGGCGGCGAAGGTCCGTCACGAACCCGCGTAGGTCCGCTACGACCGAGAGGTCGAGCTGGCCGGCGTCTTCACCCCGCCCCGGCTGCGTCACCGTCCCTGACCACCCTCACTCTGCCGGCAGCGGCCATTGCCTTGGCCATCTGCGCGATACCGACCGAGCCGGGGGGAGGCGTGGATTTCTTACCTGGTCGGGGAATGCGGAGCGGTTCCTTGCGCCGGTGGTCCGATGACAGCACCGACAGCTCCTCCAGCAGCAGCGCGAGCAGCTCGTTGCCCTCGTTCCACGGCGCTTCGCCGGGCCGTCGGCGGAGCGCCGCGTCCGGGGGCAGGCTGCGGATCAGCGCCCGGACGCGGCGTACGCCGATCAGCTCCGGGTGCCACGCCGGGAGCCAGATCCGCCGCGCGTCGTACCCGCGGGCTTCGAGGTCGGCTTCGAGGTCGTCCCACCGGTGTCGGCAGAGGGCGACAAGCCCAACGCTTCCCCCAGGCTCACCCCGTACTCGCCGAACGCGGCGCGGCCGAGCCGGAAGTAGTCACCGAGGCCGGGCCGGCCGGCGAGCCACTGCGCCCACTGCTCTTCGCCGAGCAGTTCGGAGAACGCCCGCCGGATGGCCCGGAGGGTGGTCGACAGCAGGGCAGGGTTGCGGGCCAGGATCGGCAGCAGCTTCATCGGGTCGAAGTCGACCTTCTCGGTGTCGCCGTCGCCGATGAGTTCGATGAGCAGGGCGAGCAGGTCGTCCAGCTCGCCCTCGAACAGCGGGTCCAGCACGCTGGCCGGGAACTCCGGCGGCAGCGTCCACTCCCGCCGGTTGAGCAAGACGACGATCGGCTCCCCGGCCCCCTCGCGGGCCGGGGCGTTGACGTCGAGGTCGATCACACGGGCCACAGGGGGGCCGCCTCTCTCGGTAGGGAAGGGATCGCAGGTCAGGGGGTGGGCTCCGGGTCGAACGCCGCGTCGTTGGTGACCATGTACCAGGCGTCCGTGGAGTCACCGCCCAAGATCGACAGGCGGAGCGGCAGCTTCGCCTCGGGGTTCTTGTTCAGCTCCAGCTCCACCTCGGACTCGTTGAACACCCGGGCGGCGATGAACCGGTACTTCTTGGCCCCGTCCATGACGTCGAGGATCGCGGCCAGCTCGTCCCGGTTACCGAAGCTCGGCGGCACGAACTTGTAGAGGTTCGGCGACCCCTCGATGGCGGTGATGTTGCCGCCGCCATACACGGCCTTGAAGTTCGCGCCGTTCCACTGGAGCAGGTCGACGTCCATGCCGGCCGCGTCCGAGGTCTGGAGGATCTTCACCGGGTAGTTCGACTGGTGCGCGAACACCCGCTCGAACTCCGGCGACACCCGGAACCGGCACGACTCCGGGTTGGTCAGGCCGACGTTGAAGAACCCGCTCCCGGGCGCGGACAGGTCCGCCGGCAGGGTGGAGCCGACCACACCGAGGTAGAGGGCGATGGTCTTGGCCTGGACAAGCTGGTTGGGCTGCGTCATCTCACGCCTCGCGGTGCTGGTCGATCAGGACGACCGCACGCTAGGGCCGGGCGACAGTTAACGTCCCAGGCCGGTCAGGCGTTGTCCGGGTGAGCGACGATCCGGACGGTGTGAGCCCAGCACAGCTGCCCCGTCGCCGGGTCAGGCTGGAGGCGGCCGGAACCCACCGTGTAAGCGTCCGTGACCACCGGACGGCCCGGCACGTGCGGCCGGTCCGCCGCCCGCACCAGGTGGTGCACCGCCAGGTACAGCAGCCGGCGCAGCGCCGCCGACCCGGGCCGCCCGTCGGGGCCCGCCCAGGTCAGCAACACGACCTCGCCGGTCACCGTCCACACCAGCCGGCCGTCGTCACCGCCAGGGGAGGGTCGGACCTGAAGATGCGGATACGGACCCTCGTTCAGCCCGGACACATGTTCGGCGCCGCCGGAGCCGTACTCGGCAAGCATCTCGGTGGCCGAGGTCAGCTCGGCGAGCGCGATGGCCACCGGGTCGACGTCGACCACCGGCTCGGTCACGGCCGCGTGTCGCTGTCCGGCTCTTCCAGGCGGGCGTACCCCGCCCAGACCCACGACTGCGCCACGTCGACCGGCACGGTCAACTTGTCGCCCGGCTTGTAGCTCTTGCCGTCGTAGTCGTGGAAGTGCGACAGGACCACCTTGACGCCCGTTTCGGCGGCCTGCTGCGTCTCGGTCGGGGTCTCCTCGGCTGGTGCCGGGTTGCTGCGTGCCATCGCTGCCTCCAGGTGCTCGACGGCCCGCACGATAGGCGGCCAGAGCCGGTAGCGTCCCGGACCGCCCGTCTACTTGGCGCGCAGCCGGCGAGCCACCTCGGACACGGCCCGGCCCATGAAGCGGGCTGCCTCGTCCTTGTCGGTGCCGAACTCCGACTCCACCACCCGGTGGCCGTGGCAGGTGACCGTTCCCTCCACCCGCGACCCGGCCACCCGGACCGGGTGGGCGTGGATGTTCCGGGCGATGCCGTCCGGGTCCTTCACCGCCTGGCAGCGGCAGTTCTCCGTCAGCCCCGGCGTGCCCTCCCGGTCGCGGGGCTCCCGCAGCTGCTGGTGCGGACCGGCGCCGTAGTGGTGCTGGTCGTACTCCGGGGACTGGAGCACGAACCGCAGGTTGTCGGGCTGCTCCTGGCCGTGGGCCTCCCGGTGCTCGGGCCGGACCACCGCGTCGCCCTTGGACACCCACGTCTTCGTCGGCGGGGCGTTGCGCTGCGCCGCGTCGGCCACGTCATCGGTGATGCGCTGCACGCGGGGCGCGATCAGGCGCGCGATCGCCGCCTCCAGGCCCGGACGGGGCCGGTACCGGGTCACGTCACGCTCCTCACCGGGTAGCCCCGGTCGACGTCCGGCGGGTCCTGCACCGCGGTCACCGCCACGTAATCCACGTCCGAGTGCCCGGCGACCTGATGGCGCAGAGGAGTGCCGGTCACCACCCACCGCCGATCGTCGGCGACCCGGGTGATGACGTCCCCGGCCGCGACCGGCCAGAGTGCCGGGTCGAGGCGCAGCGACCAGGATCCGTCGACCTGTCGCGTCGCCGCCCCGTCGGCCGGGCCGACCGGTGTCGGTGGCGGTCCGGGCATGGGGGTGCCGTGCGCGTCGCGAGGTTGCGGGTGGACTTCCTGGAGGAGCAGGTACAAGCCGTCCGCGAGCAGCACCGCCACAGTCACCACCTCCGCCTGCATGGTGCCGGGAGAGGTGGAGTTGCGTCCTGGAGGGGGGCTCCAAAAGCGACTTTTTACCGCTGCATGTCATCTTGTTCGCACAGCCGTTCGACGCGAAAGGCTGACTTTTCTGGCACTTTCCGTGCTCAACGAACCACTTTGCTCCGCATATATCCACTTAGGTACCCGGTTGGTGACCCTCCGTGGTCCGAACACTACGCGTGCAAGGTTGCGGAGGATGACCATACGCGGCATAGGGTGTACCCCGATCCACAGCGGCGGACCTTTGGTCTGCGTCACGGTCTACGCTATGGGTCGCACCACGCTGATCCGTCTCGCCTTGCTGTCCCCCGGGGGGCAAGGACGCTCCCGAACCACCAGGAGTACGACGGAGAGGACTGTGGTGGGAACACCCAACCGCCGGCGATGCTGCCGGCACTGCAACACAGCTCGGCGGAAGGCCACCGATCGGTGGCGGAACGCCGAGCGAGCGGCGAACCTCCTCGCGAGGCTCGCCGTGATCGTCGGAGCGGCGCACCAGGTCGCTCGCGACGCCGGGCTGATGTGACCGTGACGGTCACCGAAGCCCGAAACGGGTGTGACCCCACCTAAACGGCAGGGTCACGGTTCCGTGCAGTGCGGGCAAGCGGATCCCCGCTGGGGTGCCACCCAGTGGAACCGGGTCCGCTTGTTCCTATTTACGGGCCATGTTACGGCTCGGTTTTACCCCGGCAGGTTACTCCGGAGTTTTGCGGAGCCTGACAGGAGCGAAGTTTGGCACAGGGTGTCGGTTCACGGAACCCCCGGGGGCAGTCCAAATTCCCGACCCAACGGCTGGGGTCTTAGTCGCCTGAGCAGGGAAAACGGTCTCACCTGGGCAAAGGTGTGTCCTAGGACGACGTAAACGATGCGCCCTGCGTCACATGACGCCCGCCCCGGCACCAAGCCGCTACCTACCGGTAGGACGCGCCTGCTGGACGACGGGCCCGGCGCCCGTGATCGCCGGACCCGCCACCAACACCCCCGAGCGGAGGAACGACCCCCCCGGATCGCGAGCGCACAGTATCGACCTGGCGGGCATAGCGTCCCCGGCCAAGATCAAAGGACGTATGGCCAGGTCAAGTCCGCGCCGGGAACGGCTCCCACGCGATCCGACCGCTGCCACGCCAGGCCGTCGGCCGACCGCCAGAAGTCGAGCGACGTCAGCGGCGGCACGCCCGCCGTCGGCGCCGCACTAGCCCCCGGGATCGGCTCGTACGACACGGACTGTCCCTCGGCGCTGACCGACCTCACCTCGCGCCCGGCCGACCCGGAGAGCCGGCGCACCGCTGGGTGAACCTGCGCCGCCGCAGTCACCCACTCCCGGATCGCCGCGTACTGCGGCTCCCGGCCGTCGAGGCCCGTCTCGTACACGACGGTGAAAAACCCGGTCTCCCACCCGGTCGGGTCGGTCTCCGGCGTCACCGACACGATCCGGGCGGGCGGGTGCTCCAGCGGCCATCCGGAGTCGAGCGGCCGGACCCCGCGCTGCGTGAGCTGCACCGGCACCACCATGCGCCGCAGGTAGCCCTCGGCCGCCGCAGTGGCGGCCCGGATCGCCGCTTCCACCGCGAACTGCACCTGCTCCTCGGTGGGGTCGAGCCCGGCCAGCCGGGCCACCTGGTCGACGGGCACGATCAGCGGGGGAAGCGGCGACGTCACCGATCAGCCCTCGGTTGGGGCGGCGGCGCGGGCCAGCGCGATCGCCTCCAGCGCGGTCGCCCGGTTGACCTCCGTGCCCTGCGGGAACGCCAGCGACATCAGCTCGGTCCGGGAGTTGCCGCGCCGGATCAGCGCGTTCGCGCGGACCTTCGCCACCACGATCGTGCCGACCCCGGACATGTCGAACAGGTCGTCGGGGTCGATCGGGGCGCCGGCGTCGTCCACGTAGCCCAGGAAGGCGTCCGCGTCGGCGGGCGCCACCGGGGCCGGTGCGACCAGCGGTGCCGCGGGAGCGGTGTTCGGGCTCGCCGGCGGGGCCAGCGGAGCGGCGGCTGGTTGAGGCGCGGCGGCCGGGGCCTGCGCGACCGGCGGGGCCAGCGGCGCGGACTGCCCCGACGTGCTGCTCGGGGCCTGTTCGGCGGCCGGGGCCTGCGCGGTCGTCGGGGCCTGCGTGCTGGTCGGGGTCTGCGTGCTGGTCGAGGGCTGCTCGGCCGGCGGGGCCAGCGGCGCGGACGGCTGGGCGGCGCCCTCCGCCTGGCCGCTTGGCTCGGCGGTCTCCTTGGGCGCGGCCGGCGCGGTGGCCTTCCTGGCGGTGCTGCGGCTCATCAGGATCTCCTGCTGACGGGTGACGGATCGCCCCGCACCGTACGGCCGCAACCGGCTAACGTCCCCGGCTAGAACACCACGTCCTCTGGCGTGGGGCCGGGCGGCGGCACCGAGGGAGGGTCACCAGTGATCGTCAGTGGCCCGGGTACGACGTGCAGCACCACCAGGTACTGCCACACGGGGTCCGTGGCGCTCAGCGGCGCGTACGCCGGCCCGGTTGGGGTGATCGGCACCGCCCGCCCCTCGAACGCGGTCAGGTCGGCGAACGTCGCGTCGTCGCAGTCCAGCTGCCCGTTCTCGCCGAGCGCCGCCCACCGGCCGTCTCGGCCTTCCACACGCCAGGTCACCGGCTCCTCCGCTTCCTCTTCGGCTTCGCCTCGGTACGCGCGAGGGTAGCCAGCACTCCCAGCGTGAAGTGCTGCAACTCGTCGTCGCCGAAGCGAGGGTTCCGGCCGAAGGTGTCCTGCAACCCGACCTGGAACACCTCCCACGGCCGAGCGCCCGGGTCGGGATCCTGCACGAACGGCCGACCGTTGACGCGTCCGACCTGCTCGTACGACTTGCCCGCGTAAGGGTTGCGCCAGTCGTCCGGGAACGCCACCTCCCGCTCGTCGTAGCCGCTGTGCCGCACCATGTCCTTCAGCCGGGCCAGCGGCTCCAGACTGGTGCCGCGCATGGACCGTCGCCGCACGAACGTGAATTCCAGCTCCTGCAACCCCGGGACCGTCATCTCCATGCGGTGGCCCATCTCGTGGACGGTCACCTCGTGGGTGTAGTCCCGGAACGCCCCGATGTAGACGTCCTGATCGCGGGCTGTGACCGGCATGGCCAGCAGGGACGAGTCGCCGCCCCGGCTACCGGCGTGGAAGGCCCGCTGGCTGGATGCGACCCGCAGCTCCGCCTTGGACGACAGGCTCAGCCAGTCATCCGGGAAGTACGCCTCCGCCTCCCGCAGCCGCTGTTCCCAGTCCGGGCGGGCAGCCTCGGCGCCATACACGCGGCGGCTGGTCTCGCTGGCCGGTGCCGCGGTGTGCCGCACGCCGCCGAACGGCCGCACCGAGGCGAGCAGCTGCTTCAGCAGCTCATGCTCCCGGCGGGTCTGCGCCTTCTGCGCGACGTTGCGGCGAGCCATCAGATCATGCCGGCCCGGGTCCTGGGCGGCGAACGCCTTCCGGATCGCCTCGGGGCCCAGCTCCCCGTCGAGCTTGCGTTGCAGGTCGTTGTACTCCTTGTCGCGGCGCTTCGCGTCCAAGAAATCGTCGTGCAGCGCCTTCCCGGCCTCCAGCACATGGTCGAGTGCCCGCTGGTACTCCTCGGGCGGCAGCGCCCGACCCACCGGATCCTTCGGGTAGGTCATCTCGACCTGCGGCGCGAGCATCCTGCCGAGACCACGGTTGGACGGCTTCGCCAGCTCCTCCGGGTTGTCGGCGATGCCACGCATCCAGGCCAGCTGGGACTCCGCCATGGCCACGTCCCGGATCTCGTCGGCGAGCCGCTCGTTGGCGATGCTCTCCCGCTTCGCCTTCGGGGTGCGCTTGCGCCGGAACTCGGCGTCCAGCTCGGCGCGCCGCGTCGCGAGAGTGTCCCGGACGGCGGTCAGCTCCGCTTCGAGCTCAGCGACCCGCCGATCGATGGCCCGCTCCGCCGGGCGGATCTCCTTGCGTACCGCGGACCGCCACCCGGCCTCATCGGCGGGCATCGCCTGCCGGGCCCGCTGCGCCGCCTCCCACGCCCGCGTGGACGCAACATGGTTACGGGCCGACGGCCGGCGGGGCCGCTTCGGGCCGCCCGGCTTCGGAATGAACCGGCCGGTGCGCGGGTCACGAGGGTGATCCTCGGCCCGCCACACCTTCACCGCGTACCGGGCGTAGCCGAGCGGTGTGAGTAGGGGTGCCACCACCCGGTAGCGGGCCCGCGTCGACAGCATGGTGCTCCTCACCGAGGCAGGGGACAGGGCCGGTATGAGGCGGGGCCGCAGGAAAACGTCCTGCGGCCCCGCCTTACGCGCCTGGTCAGCCGACGTGCAGAGAGCCCTGCACGAACGCCTCCGGCCGGTCCACGGTCAGACCGACCCGCTCGTGGCCCTTCAGGGTCACGCCGTCCCGCTCGAACAGGTCCAGGTTCTCGGTCGACACGTCGACCTGAACGGAGCGCCGGTCGAACAGCTGCGCGCCGAGCCCGAACGCGCCGAGCATGTACCGGCCCTCCGGCATGGCGGTGGTCGCGACGACCGGCAGCCGCCACACCCGCTCCTCGGCGCCGACGGCGATGGAGGTGACCAGGGTCAGGCGACCGTTGTCGTCGGTCTCCAGCTCCATGTCCTCCCAGTCCAGCGGGTTGATGATGATCCCGGTGGGGGCCATCTCCGCCAGCTGGACACGGGTGATCGCCCGCCGCAGCGTGACGGTCTTCTTCTCCGTCGGGTTGCCGCCGGTCAGCGGCTGGTTGTAGGTCTGCACGCCGGCGGTGTTGAGGATGCCGCGCATGTTGGCGCCCTGGCCGTCGCCGAAGAGGATCTGGTCGTCCTCCTCCAGCCGCACACCCTCGATCAGCTGCCGGTTGATCAGGCCGCGCATGCGCGGCTCGTCGTCCAGGGTCTGCTGGTGGGCGTACATGACGTGGCTGATCGTGGCCAGCGGGTACGTGACCACCGCGAGGGTGAGCTTGCTGCGCGGCGCACGCCCGAACACGTCGGTGTCTGCGCCGGTCGGCGCGGACACGCCGTCAGCGGCGGCGCGCTCCCGCACGGCGGCGGCGTTGTTCACGAAGCCGGTCTGCCGGATGCCGTAGAGGATCGCGGCGGTGGTCTCGTCCGGCGGGAACAGGTTCCGCACGTGCATCAGCCGGGGCAGCTTCTCCACCAGGGGCCGCTGCTGGTGAGTGCCGAGGGCCTGCACGCCGGTCAGGTTGCCGGCCATCGCGGAGAAGACGTCCTTCGCGCCGATCTCCCCGGCGTCCACGCCCTTGCGGAACATCGACTCGCCGTCGACCTCGAAGGTCATCCGGCCGCGGTAGCCGCGGCCCTTGTACTCGGCCCACGACTCCGAGGCGAGGAACTGCTCGCCGAGGCTCTGCCCGCCGTTCATGGCGTGGTGGGCGGCGCTCGCGGCACCGGCGACCGACCCGCCTTCGGGGGCGTCGAGCCACTCCCGCAGGCCCGCGTTGCTGGCCTTGGCGTCGATCAGCGCCTTCAGCGTCTTCGCCTCTTCGGTGGCCGCGAGGTACGCCTTGGCCTGGTCACCGTGGAGGCTGACCTTGCCGTCCTTCACCTCGAACGCGCCGGTCATGGCGTCGATCTCGGCGGTCTTCTCCTTCAGCGCGTTCTTGAGACCGGTGATCTCGTCGCGCACCTTCGTGCTGGTGGTCATGGTGGTCTCCCAGATGGGCACGGATTCGTTGTCGTGCCCGGGCGGGAGGCGTCGCGTCGGCCCGGCCACCGCCGGGAACGCCCGCAGGCCGTGCGCCCGTGGCTGCCCGGAAACGTAGAGGCGGGCCGGGGTTAACGTCCCCGGCCCGCCCGTTACCCGTTCGGTCAGTCGCGCAGCGCCGCCAGGTCGGCCTGCATCTGCTCGAAGTCGAGCACCATGCTGTCGTCCGGCTCGCCGGTCTTCTCCTCCACCTGGCCGCCGGTCTTCTCACCCGCCGTGCTGTTGGGGTCGAGCACCGCGTCGAGATCCACGCCCGCCTCGGTGAGTGCGTCCAGCAGCTGACCGACCGACGCGGCGAGCCGCTCAGACCCTCCATCGGCAACCTGGGCGCCCTTCACCCCGGCCGCGTCGGCGGCCACCGCCAGGGACAGCTGCGCGGTCGCGTCGGCCAGCAGCTCGGCCACGGACGCGACCGTCGCCCCCGACACCTCCGGCACGTCGCCGGACTTGGTGGCCGGCACCACCTGGGCGACCAGCTGCACCCGCAGCATCTCCCCGAAGCTGATCGTCCCGTCCTCGCCGACGGTGTAGGGGATCTGCCAGGTCTGCGTCTCCCCGTCGTCGCGGGGCGACCGGTTGACGACCACGTGGTCGTCCCAGGTACCCACGACGTACACCCACCACTCCGGCTGCCCGTGCTGATCCCTCGGCCCGGCCAGTGCCTGCCGGGCGGCCTCCCGCAGCGCGTCCCGCCGCTCCTCGTACGAGCCGGGAAGCACGTCCCTGACCTTGGTTTCCAGCGTCACCGAAGCGCCCTTCTCGCCGGTGTCACCGGCGGTCTCCTCGTCGCCCACCTCGTCGGTGAGCGCATCGTCGTCCACCGCCAGCTCCAGGTCCCCATCGAGCTCCGGGTACACCTCGGCGGTCTTCTTCCCTCGCTGCGCGGCCGACCACTTGCGGCGCCGCTCCCGCTCGGCGTCCCGCGCGGAGTCGAACGCCTCCTGCCACTGGCGGCGCCGTTCCCGCTCCGCCGCCTGGAGTTCCTTCTTCGTCTCGCCGGTCGCGGCCTCGACCGTCCGGTCGGCGTCCGCGCGCCGTATGCGCTCGGCGGCCCGCTCCCGGTCGAACGCGGCCTGCACCTTGTCCCGCCGGGCCGCCTCGGCGTCGCGTTCCTTCTTCCGCGCCGCCCCGTCGCCCGACCCGGAGCTGCCCGAACCACCGCTGCCCTCGACGAGCGCGCGGTCGCCGCCGAGGACCCGCTTCAGCCAGTCCGGGCCGAGCTTGGCGTTCGGGTCGCCGCCCGGCCCGGCCGGGGCCGCGCCGCCGGACCCGCCGGCCGTCCACTGGCCGGAGGCGTCGCGGGGCTGCGACGGGTCGAACTTGGCCTCCAGCTCGTCCGGCTGGTCCAAGGCGGCACCGAACCCGCCGCCCGTCGCGTCCTTCACGCCGAGGGTGGACGTCTGGGTGTTCGCGCCGTGCAGCACATCGGACCACTCGAAGAAGTCGACCTTCGCCATCACCCGCGCGCCGTCGCCCTTGCGGCGGGTGACGTGCCCCGGCACCGCCCGGTAGCCGATCGACCACTGGCCCTCGTCCGCGTAGAACTTCGCGTTCGAGTAGCCCTCCTTGCCGTCCTTCGTGTCCAGGTTGTACTGGCCCTTGATGTACAGCGCCCCGGCTTCCTTCGGCCACGGGGAGCCGTCCGGCAGGGTCTTCGGCAGCCGGGAGTCACCCGGCAGCCACTCCTCCTGGACGAGGGTCTTCGCGGCCATCCGAGCCCAGTCGTGGTGCCGGACACCCTTGCTCTTGCGCCTGGCGAGCGTGTCGGCGTACGCGCCGGGGGTGATGATGTCGCCCTGGTCGTCCTTGATGCCGGTGATCGACACCAGGCACTCCACGATGCCGTGCTCGTCGTCGTGGTCGAGCAGCACACCGGACGCGCCGGCGGCCTTGTACTCCAGCTGCGGCGGCGGAGCCGACAGGTCGAGGTCGGCGGTGCCGGCAGATGCTCCCATGAGCGTGCCTCCAGATGGGCGGGCAGAGTCTGCCCGGCATGGTCGCTCCGCCGCCGGGTTAGCGTCCCGCTCGTGTGGCCCGCTTGGCGCTGAGGGTCAGCCGACACCGGCAGCCGATCGTCTCCTCCAGCGGGCCGTCCGGGTCGCGCGGGTACCGCAGCTGCGCCTTGCCCACGGAGAACGTCTTGCCGACCGGTCGGGCTTGCCCGTTGGCGTTGCGGTGGGTGGTCCGGACGGCGCTGTCACGGCGGTCCCGCCACGTCGCGGTCACCTCCAGCCCGAGCGCGGCAGCAGCCCGCGCCGCGGCGTACATGCCGCCGGTGACAGCCGTGCGGACGGCGTGACCGGCGACGCTCTTCGCCCAGCTGAGCAGCGACCCGGCGTCGACCCGGGCGGTGAGCTGCTCCATGGTCTCTCCGGCGGCCTCCCCGGCGGCGAGGGACGCGGCGAGCTTGAGGCCGGCCGCGCGGGCGGCGTCAGCGGCGGCCGTGACCGCTGCGGTGGCCACGGCCGCCGCTTCCCGGCCTGCGGCGGCCGTGCCTGCCGACGGACCGGCGAGCAGCCCCACCGCGGTGACGGCGGCGCCCGTAGCTGCGGCCGCGATCAGCGGGCTCAAGGCATCCTCGGTGTCCTGCGCCCACACGTCGGGGTCGACGGCCGCCGTGGTGTCGAGGGCCTTCAGCCCGACCCGCCGGTCCACCTCCATATCGGGGTCGGCCGTCCAGTGCCGGGTGCCCTTGCGGGCCTTCGGGGACCGCAGCCGCGCCGACGTCCGCGCCGCCCATCGGGCCGTCAGAGCCGTCAGTGCCGCGGTCACCGCGGCCTCGGCTGCCTCGCCGCCCACCTGCTCGCTGCTCACCGTGCGGGCTGGCGCGGCGGCGGCCTTCAGCCCGTACCGGGCTACCCCGAGGGCGGTTTTGCCGGCCGGTTCGCCGGCTGGCTTCTCACGGTCGGCGGCGTCGCGTGGCTTCCTGCCGGCAGGTGGCTTCGTCTCGCTGTCCGGCTTCTCGTCCGGCTTCTTCCCGGTGGGGGGCTTGTCGCCGGGCTGCTCCTCGTCGCCGCCGTCGGCCGCAGGGGCCATCTGGGCGGCCATCTCCTCGCGGCGCTTCTCGGCCTCCTCGACGTCCTCCGGTGTCTGCGGGATCTGTGCCTTCCCGGTGTTGGGCAGCCACAGCGCCCGGGTCTCGGGCGTGGAGTGCACCTCGTAGCCGGCCAGCTCCGCGTACGACTCGATGGTGCGGAGGCCCTGCTGCACCTCCAGCCGGGCCTCCTCGCGGACGGCCCGCTGAGGTAGCCGCAGCGCTTCGACACCGGACAGGTCGAACTCCGGTTCGAGGTCGCGCTCGTCCAACGGGTCGACCATCTCCGCTGCGATCAGCTCCAGCGGCGGCGGCATGGTCTCGGTCCAGAAGTTGTACTTGTCCTGCGCGGCGTTGTCGAACGTCGAGCCCTTGGAGATGCCGAGCAGGCTCTCGGGTACACCGATGCCGCCGAGGATCTCCTCCCGCGCGTTGCGGGTCAGCTGCTCGTACAGCATGTCCTTCGGCCGGGCCGACAGGTCGGCGTAGCTCACCTGGTCGGAGTTGACGATGGTGACCTTGCCGGCGTCGACCGGACCCCGACCGAAGCGGCGCTCCAGCTTCGTGGTGTCCTCGCCGTTGAGGCCGCCCTTGATGCCGACGATCGCGCGTACGTGCCCGTCGTTGAGCATCCAGTGCACGTTGATCTGCCGGGCCAGGTCGTCCATCTCGACGGACGCGCCGAGCGCCGACATCACCGTGTCCGCCCGGAACGGGTCCAGCGGGTGCGGCTCGCGGATCCACCACACCCGGTCGAACGGCACGGTCCGGACCGAGCCGTCGGGCATCTTCGTCTCGAAGTGGGAGATCAGCCGGTCACCGGCCACGACCCGCCCACTCTTCGCGCTCTCGGTGGGCACCGGCACGGTGCGGCCTGGGGGCAGCAGGTCCAGGCGGATGATGTCCCCGCCACGGGAACGGGTGAACTCCACGAACGCGCCACGCGGCGAGTACATGACCTGGATGAACAGGCGCCGCTTGAACGCGCGGCCCTTCTCCAACGGGTTGGTCTGAGCGTGCGGCTGGAGCAGCCGGACCACGGGGTGGTCGTCCACGTACTCGTCGGTCCCGGCGACCTTGTACCGGAACGGCAGCCGGGAGAAGTGCCCGGCCATCAGGGAGGTGCCCCGCCACAGCCAGACGGTCCGCTCATACGCCTGGTAGACGGCCCGCTCGACGTCCCACTTCTGCTGGCGGCGTTTCCCGCCGAGCCAGTCGGGCATCTGCCCGCTGTCGGTGGACCACCGGATCGTATCGACCGTCTTGGTCTCCACGTCGTCGGCGCGGCGGCCGAGGCGGAGGCTGGGGAACAGCGGCACCCGGTTACTCCCTACCCAGCAGGAAACCGACTCCGGCGGTGAGGCCGCCGGCCAGCGCGGCACCGGCGAGCGGATGCCAGCCGAACGCGGCGACCACTGCGGCAGCCGCGACGGTCAGGACCCCGGCGGCGAGCAGGACGGCGCCGGTGATGTCGCGGGCGCGGCGGCTGGTCAGAAGTCGGCGGCTCACGGCCGGGACGGTAGGCCCACCGAAGGGCTAGCGTCCCCCGGGCGCGTGGTCAGGCGACCGCCATCGCGGGCATGGGAGGCCGGCCGTAGTTGTGGGGCTCCTCGTGCAGGTGCTCGCAGGCGTCCCAGGGCATCAGGTGAGTGGGGCACTTGCGCTTGCGGCGCCCGTCCGGGCCGCCGCGCAGGTGAGCGGTGCCGACGGTCGCGGCCGAGCATGTCTGTCCGCGCACTGCGTCGTACCAGCCCTGGCACTGAGCGCACCGCAGGTCGAGCACATCTACCCTGACCCCCGCGGTCAGGACGATGTACCCGTCTTCGAGGGCCTGTTCGGCGGACTCGGGTTCGATGGTGACGTTTGCTGCCGCGTACCACTGGTGTTCGGGGCTGAAGACCGCTGCTGGCAAGGGGGTGACCTCCAAGCACGAGGGGAGGGATCTGCTTGTTTCGGCGACATCTGGGGCAGGGTTGCGGCCCGCCGTCCTCCCCGGCTCGCGTAGCGAAGTATGTCGATGACCAGCGAAAACCGGTCGATGTCGCTGGCTGCTGTGATGCCCGAGCATACGGTGATCACCCGCCCCCGCGTCAACTACAGTGAACGAATCTAACGCCAGGCCGTCCGGTTGACTTGACTGGCCGGATGGCCGAGGGAAGCATGGTGGAAATGTCGACCCCCCCGCGGCAGACCTTCGCCGAACTCCTCGAACATCTCTTCGTCACCCATCCGAACCCAGCAACCCGGCGCCGCTACAGCGACGCCGAGGTCGCCATAGCCGTCGGAATCTCCAAGACCGCCGTCTGGGCGTTACGCACCGGCCAGTCGAGCAACCCCACCCTGGAGACCATCTACGGCTTGGCCCGCTTCTTCGGTGTGACGCCCGGCTACTTCTTCGGTGAGCACGACACCATCGACCCCGAGCTGCGTGCCGCGATGGCCGACGCCGGCGTGCGGCACATCGCCGCCCGCGCGGCCGGCCTCACCGAGCAGAGCCAGCAGATGGTCCTGAACGTCCTCGAACAGGTCCGCCGACTCGAACACCGAGGTGAATAGTGGCAGTCAACACCCGATCGGGGCTAAAGTCCCGTTAACGGGATCGACCACGCTGGCACTCATCGGCGGGAATTTCATCCCTGAGTGAAGATCCTTGCCAGAAAGCCCTCCCTCATGCAGCGTGGTGGACCCCCACCGGTACTGGATCCACCGGAGCGCCCCGCCCCATGCCGATCAACCAGCTCCGCCGACAGATCACCCCCCTCGTGGACCGGTTCTCACCACCGGCCCCCTGGGACATCGCCCGCTACGTCGAGACGATCAGCGCCCGACGCGGACGACCCATCCAGCTGCTGCCGACCGACACCGCCGGCGGCGTCTGCGGCCTATGGGTCGCCACCGACCAGGCCGACTACATCGCCTACGAGCGCGGCACCTCCGGCCCCCACCGCGACTTGATCATCCTGCACGAGCTGGGACACATCCTGTTCGGCCACGACGGCCGCACCCTCGCCCACACCGGCTCCCGCTCCCGCTACCCGGACATCCAGGAACAACAGGCCGAGGTGTTCGCCACCGAGGTGCTCCAGCGAGCCGGCCAGAAACGCCCAGCCCCGCCGTCGCGGCAGGCCGTGGCCATCCTCGCTACCTTCAACGCGATAGGACCCGCCCGTGCCGCCCACACTGCTGATCCTGCTGCTGTGCGCCGCCACCGCGTACGTGGCTTGGGCGCCGCTGCGCAGTACACCTGAGCCGCCCCGCCGGTCACCGGCCCGCCAAGCACTCATCCTCGGCATGGCGTTCCTCACCATCGGCGTGTGGGCCGGCTACCAGGCAGACGACGCTCTCAACAGGCTCACCGGCTGGACCGGCACCTCCGAACTCAGCCAGCACCTCGCCATCATCGCCTCGCTGACCGCCCTGGAAGTCATGCTGCTGCACTGGCATCTGCCGCCGGAAGCGGCCCGGAGCGAAAGCCAGTGGCGCTACATCCTCGCCCTCGGCGTCGCGGTCGGCATGGTCGGCTTGTTCCTGCTCGGCGGCCCCGACGCCCGCCCCGCGACCGAGGGCGCCTACTACCGGGCGACGCCAACTGTCGCGATCCACGAGAGCGTGTACGCGCTGCTCCTCGCCGCCGCCACAACAGACCTGGCCGTACAGTCCGGCATCTACCGCCGTTGGCTGCGTGACTACCCGTACAGCTGGTGGGGCCTGACGGCGTTCGCGGTCGCGGGCTGGCTGGCCCTTCCCTTCGCGCTGCTGTCCGGTATCGACGCCGCCGCCGAAGGACTCGGCCTGTTCGAGGTGAGCTCGCAGCTGCTCGCCGCCACCGAGTCCCTGATCCTCACTGCCTGCGCCCTGTTCGCCGTCGGCGCGGTCCTCCCCACCGCCGGACCGAGGATCGCCGCCGGCGTCCGTCGCGTCCGCCGCGCCCGAGCCGCCCAAAAACTACGGCCCCTGTGGCAGGCCGTCCTCGACGGAAACCCCGGCCTGGCCCTCGACCGGCCCCGAGGAGCCGACTCCGCAGGCGAGGTGCTGCGCACCCTCATCTCCGGCGACGACTGGCGGGTCTACCGCCGCGTCATCGAGGTCCGCGACGGATACCTGGAACTGCGGCCCTGGCTCGACCAGGACGTCATGAACCTCGCCCTGTTCAAATGCCAGC
>NZ_VISW01000023.1:0-98804 GCF_007827635.1 Micromonospora sp. CNZ296 | reverse complement strand
GGATCAACGAAGAGCCACCCAAGTGATCACCAACGCCGAACCCTAACGGCAATCAGCCGAACCGATCACCACAGACATAGAAGCGTCTTGCAGTTTGTGCCCGGGCGAATGGGACATTCACGTCACCGCTCGGGCCGAAAGTGCAAGATCGCGGGGGAGAGGGGGAGGGAGGGCGGGGGCGGGGGGGCGGGGGCGGGGGCGGGGATGAGGGGCGCCGGGGCGGGCGGGGTGCCGCCCGCCCCGGGTCGGGGACCGGTCAGCGCCGCCACTTCTGGTTGGCGCCGCCGGTGCAGTCCCAGATCTGCAGCCGGGTGCCGTCGGCCGAGCTCGGACCCGTCGCGTCCAGGCACTTGTTCGCCTGGGGGTTCACGATGTCCCCGGCCGCGCTGAACACCCACTTCTGCGCGCCGGTGCCGTTGCAGTCGTAGAGCTGCACCTTGGCGCCGCTCGCGGTCGATCCGGCGGCCACGTCGAGGCACTTGCCGAGTGCGCGGACCGAGCCGTCGGCGTTCCAGGTCCAGCGCTGGGCGGCGGTGCCGTTGCACGTCCAGAGCTGCACCGGGGTGCCGTTGGCGGTGCTGGCGCTCGCCACGTCCACGCACTTGTTGCCGTACCCGACGATCTGGCCGCCGGTGCCCCCGCCGCCGTTGTCCCAGGCCTGGACGCGGACGTAGTCGACGGTCATGGTCTGCGGGAACGTGGTGCTGCCGTCCGGCGAGCCGGGCCAGTTGCCGCCGACCGCCACGTTCATGATCATGAAGAACGGGTGGTCGAAGACCCAGCGGTTGCCGCCGATGTCGGCGGGCGTCTTGCGGGAGTACGCGACGCCGTCGAGGTACCAGGTGATCGAGTCCGGCGCCCAGTCCACTGTGAACGTGTGGAAGGCGTCGGCGAGCGCCTGGCCGCCTGGCAGCGAGGTGGACGCGCCGACGCCGCCGCCGCCGGAGTAGCCGGGGCCGTGCAGCGTGCCCCAGACGGTCGAGGGGGCGTAGCCGACGTTCTCCATGATGTCGATCTCGCCGCTGCCGGGCCACGGGTTCGTGCCGATGTCGTTGCCGAGCATCCAGAACGCCGGCCACAGCCCTTGTCCACGCGGGACCTTGATGCGTGCCTCGAACCGCCCGTACGCCTGGGCGAACGTGCCGTTGGTGAGCAGCCGGGCCGAGGTGTACTGGCAGCTTCCGTACCAGCAGGAGTAGCCGCCCGGGTTCTCCTTGCGGGCGGTGATGACCAGGTTGCCGTTGCCGTCGAGCGCGGCGTTGCGGGTGCTGTTCGTGTAGTACTGGAGCTCGTTATTGCCCCAGCCGCCGCCACCGATGTCGTAGCGCCACTTGCTCGCGTCGGGGGCGGCCCCGGCCGGGCCGTTGAAGTCGTCGGACCAGGTGACCGCGCCGGGGGCGGCGGCCGCCGGGGTGCTGGGGACGGCGGTGAGGGCGGCGGTGAGGCCGACCGCTGTCACCGCCAGGGCGGCGAGGGTACGGATGGTGCGCACGGGGCGCCTCCTGCGGGGGTGGTGGCCGTTACCGTCACGGCGGCCGGCCCCGCCCAACGGTTAACAAACCATACAAATAGACTTCGATGAAGGTATGAATGAAGTCGGTCGATGTCAAGAGAGCGCTTCCCGCTGGCGCTCCGACGTCGGCTCGGGCTCCCGCTGCCGTACCACAGTGGATCGGCGCATGTCCCGCCACGGGCCGCCCAGCAGCGGCGTCAGCACCACCAGCAGGTAGCAGGCGCCCATCACGACGAGCGTGGACGTGGGGCCGAACCGGTCCGCGGCGAATCCCGCGCCGACCGCGCCGGCCGGCATGGCCGCCCACGCGCCGGCGCCGATCACGCCGTACACCCGGGCGCGCATGGCCGGCGGCACCCGCTCCAACTGGACCGCGCCCATCAGCGGGTTGAGCGCGCCGGCGGCCAGCCCGGCCATCGCCACCACGGCGGCCACCACCGGCAGCGGCGGCGCGGCGGCGAGCGCCCACAGTGGTGGGGCGCCGCACAGCACGTACGCGGTGACGAACGTGGCCCGGCGGGGCAGCCGGTGCCCGATCGCGCTGAACACCAGCGAGCCGACCAGCGCGCCGCCGCCCATGACGCCCACCAGCAGGCCGAACGCGGCCGGCCCGCCGAGTTCCCGTTCGGCGACCACCGGCAGCAGCACGTTGCTCTTCGCCGCGTCGAACAGGTTCGTCACCAGCACCAGCAGGACCATGGCGCGCAGCAGCGGCTCCCGGACCAGGAAGCGCAGCCCGGCGGCGAACTGCCGCCAGTAGCCGCCGGTCTCCGGCTCGCTCCCGTCGTCGGACGGCCGCAGGCCGCGCGGCACCAGCAGCGTCACCACGAGGGCCGACACGGCGAACGTCACCGCGTCGAGCGCCAGCACCGGCACCGCACCGAACACACCGACCAGCAGGCCGGCCACGGGTGCGCCGATCATCCGGGCGCCGCGCGAGGTCGCGTCCTCCCACCCGGCCGCCCGCTCGATCGGCACCCCTGCCGCCGCGGCGGCCTCCGGCAGCAACGCGGTGCGCGCGGTCTGCCCCGGCGTGTCGAGCAGGCCGCTGACGAAGACCAGGGCCAGCAGCGCCGGGAACGGCAGGCCGACTGTGGCGTGCAACAGGGGTACGGCGGCGATCGTCACGCCGGAGACCACGTCGGCGAGCACGCTGGAGCGCCGGTAGCCGATCCGGTCGACGAGCACGCCACCGAACGCGCCGCCGAGCACCACGGGCGCGGTGGCGAACGCCCCGGCCAGCCCGGTGGCGGCGGGTGAGCCGGTCTCGGCCAGGACGTAGAGCGGCAGCGCGATGAGCGTGAGCACGTTGCCGGTCAGCGAGACGGCGTGCCCGATCAGCAGTCCGGCCAGGGGCCGGCGGTCGCGGGTCACTGCGGCCCCCGGTACGCCTGCCAGATCAGCGTGACCATCTCGGCGCCGGGCCGGCCGGGTGCGCCGCGCTCCTGCCAGCGCCGGCCCAGCGCGGACAGCTCGTCGCGCAGCTCGACCAGTTCGTCAGGTGTCAGGCGCAGCACCATGTCGCTGCTGGTGGTGCCGCGGACCCACGCCGGGTCGAGGCTCGCCTCCGACTCCAGGTATTCCTGGTAGCGGTCCACATAGCGCTGCATGGCGGCCTGGCGCAGCATGTTGCCGGCGAGCCGGCGCTCCGGGTCGTCGAGGAGTTCGAGCGGATCCCAGTCGGTGGTGGCGTGCGCGGCTCGCCACCACCGTTCGCGCCGGTCCCGGGCCAGCTCGGGCGCCTCGGCCACGAAGCCGTGCTCGGCCAGCTTGCCGACGTGGTAGCTGACCGACCCGACCGCCTCGCCGGTCCGTTCGCTCAGCATGCCGACCGTCTGCGGGCCGCGCAGGCGCAGTTCGCCGAGCAGCCGCAGCCGGGTGGGGTGGGCCAGCGCCCGCATGGCTCGCGGGTCACTCACCCGCCGGTTGCCGGTTCCGTCAGTCATGCCGCCAGGTTAGACCGACAAGGAATGATGTACAAGAAGTCTTGTACTCATTGCACCGCTTCCGGCGTGTGGCGGTACAGGTCGCGCAGCAGGCACACCTCGGACAGGTGGTGGATCACCTCCCGGTTGATGTGCAGCACGAGCGTGGCCATCGGGACGTCGGCGAACGGCCCCTCAGCCGGGCCGCAGGGGCGGGCCAGGCCGTCCTCGCCGAGCGCCTCGACCCCTGCCGTCCAGGCGGCGTACTCCTCGTCGAGCTGGGCCAGCGCGCCGGCCGCGGTCGGGGAGTAGGGGAACGAGCCGTAGTCGGTGGGCGCGCGGCCGAAGTGCGACGCGTTGCGCATGGCCAGCACGCCCACGATGACGTGGGCCAGCCGCCAGGCGATGGTGGTGAACGGCGGCGGGTCCGGCTGCGGCATCGCGAAGTCGATCGCCGGAATGCCGTCGTCGCCGCGCGGGCGCACGCTCCAGCAGCCGGGGACCGGCTCCCAGAGGTATTCGGCGTCGGTGAGCCCGGCGAGGCGGTCGCGCAACTGGTAGGTCCAGTGCCAGGTGAGCTGCTCGCGGAGCAGCGGGTTCCAGGTCAGATCGGTCATGCGCCTCAGCGTGCCACCGCCCTGGGACAGAAAACGGCCCGCTCAGCCCCGCCGCGCCGCCGTCCGGCCCTTGAGCCGGCGGCCCATCTCCCGGGCGATCTCGCGTTTGGCGTCCCGCTCGGCCAGCGCCTGGCGCTTGTCGTACGACCGGCGGCCCCGGGCCAGGCCCAGCTCCACCTTGGCCCAGCCGTCGGCGAAGTACATCGACAGCGGCACCAGCGTGATGCCGCCGTCGCGCAGCTTCTCCAGGATCCGGGCGATCTCCACCCGGTGCAGCAGCAGCTTGCGGGTGCGCCGGGGCGCGTGGTTGGTCCAGGTGCCGAAGCCGTACTCGGCGATGTGCAGGCCGTACAGCATGATCTCGCCGTCGCGCTCCTGGGCGAACGCGTCGACCAGCGACACCCGCCCCTCGCGCAGCGACTTGACCTCGGTGCCGGCCAGCACGATGCCCGCCTCGTACGTCTTGAGGATGTCGTAGTCGTGCCGCGCCTTCTTGTTCGAGGCGATCAGCTTGCGCCCGTTCTCCCTGGCCACGCGAGCAGAGTACCCGCCGGGGGCGGCTGCGGGCCGGTCGCCGGGCGCGCCGCGGCCACCCAGCCGGTGGTGATGAGCAGCAGCGCGGCGCAGTAGGTGGTCATCACCAGCAGGCCCCGCCCGGGCAGGTCCACACCGGCCGCGCCCACGCCGATGAGCAGGTCGGAGACGAGGAAGAGCGCCCCGCCCGCGGCGACCCGCGCGGACACCCCGGTCGCGGCGGCGGCCATCAGGCACAGCGCCAGGCTGTAGCCGAGCACCGGCAGCCGCAGCGGCCCGAGCATGCCCCAGAGCAGTGCGTTCGCGCCGGCCCAGGCGAGCAGGTAACCGGCCCACGCCACGCCCCGGGCACGCCGGTACCGGACGAAGGCGGTGATGAACGCGATCTGGGTGACCAGGAAGAAGCCCATGCCGGCCAGGAACGCGGTGTCTCCCGGCGGGAGCAGGGCGACGTCGCCCGCGGTGGCGGCGACCAGGCCGACCGCCACCGCGTCGACGCGGCGCCGGTGCGCCCAGAGGTACGCCAGCAGCACCGGCGCGAGCAGCGGCTTGGCCAGCCACTGGAGCGCGGTCGAGTCGAGCGCGACCCCGACCAGTTCGACGGCCGCGACCAGCCCGAACAGGGGCAGCAGCCAGGAGCGCCTCATCGGGCCGGCTGCCAGCCGGGACGGCCGAACAGGTAACCGAGGCGGTGCCGCCAGGAGTCGGCCCGGCGTACGTCGGACCAGATCGCGGCGAACTCGTGGGTGGCCACCCGCAGCGGGTTGTAGGTGCCGATGTTCTTGGTGAGCCCGTAGCGCGCGGTGGCCCGCTCCGGCTCGAAGCTGCCGAACAGCCGGTCCCAGACGATCAGGATGCCGCCGTAGTTGCGGTCCAGGTACTCGGTGTTCGAGCCGTGGTGCACCCGGTGGTGCGACGGCGTGTTGAAGATCCACTCGATCGGCCGGGGCAGCACGTTGATCCGCTCGGTGTGCAGGAAGAACTGGTACAGCAGGCTGACCGACTGCTGGAGGAAGATCATCCACGGCGGGATGCCGAGCAGCGCCAGCGGCAGCCAGAACGGCAGCGAGGTCATCGGCGTCCAGCTCTGCCGCAACGCGGTGGAGAAGTTGTAGTAGACGCTGGAGTGGTGCACGACGTGGCTGGCCCAGAGCACGCGTACCTCGTGGTGCGAGCGGTGGAACCAGTAGTAGGCCAGGTCGTCGGCGAAGAACAGGATCACCCAGGTCCACCAGTCGCCGGGCGACAGGTGCACCGGCGCCACGGTCCACAGCGCCGCGAACAGGCCGACTGTGAGCAGCTTCCACGGGAAGCCGATGATCTGGCTGCCCAGCCCCATCGACAGGCTGGTGGTGGTGTCGCGCAGCTCGTAGCCGCGTTCGTCGTCGTCGGGCAGGAAGCGGTAGGAGACCGCCTCGATGACGATCAGGAGCAGGAACGCCGGGACGGCGTACAGCACGGCGGGGATCATGCGCGCGCTTTCCTTCCGGGTGTGGGGGTGGTGGGGGTGGTGACCGGCGCGGTCAGCAGCGCCCGGGCGTGCCGGGCCGCCGCCGCGCCCTGACCGGAGGCGACCGACGCGGCGAGACGGCGGTGCCCGGCCACGTCCAGCAGTTCGGCCGCGCGGGCGTCCGGGGGGACGTCGCCGACCGCGAACGTGCCGGCCACCAGGCTGTTGAACGCGAGCTGGTAGGCGGTGTTACCGCTGCCGCGCACGACCAGCCGCCAGATGGCGATGTTCGCCTCGTTCATCAGGTCCAGGTCGGGGGCCAGGTCGCCGTACTCCTCGGCGGCCCGGACCAGGGCGGCGACGACCGCCGCGTCCGCGCGCTCGGCGCAGAGCCGGGCCGCGTCGATCCCGACGCAGGCCCGCATCTCCAGCATGTCGCGCACCAGCGTCTCGACCGGGAGTACGTCAGTGGAGCGGGCCAGGGACAGCGCCAGGTCCAGCCCGGCGTGGACCCGCCAGTCCAGCACCCGGGTCGCGCCGCCCTGGCTGACCCGGACCAGGCCGAGCTGTTGCAGGCGGCGCAGCGCCTCCCGGACCGCGTGCCGGTTGACCGCGAACGCGCCGGCCAGCTCCCGCTCGCCGGGCAGCGTCTCGCCCGGCGCGTACCGGCCGGACACGATCGCGTCGCGCAGCCGCCCGAAGACGTGGTCGGAGACCGAGACACGAGGCGCGGGATCGAAGGTCATGCGCAGAAGTGTGGCCCCGAACACATCAACCCGTCAACTGGTTGTACCAGTGGATTTCCGGGGCGGCCGGTGCGTGCCGCAGCCGTCACCCCTCGTATCCTTTCCGCCGTAGGCCCGCCAGAGGAGAGGGAGTCGGTGTGAGCAACCGCGTCGAGACGTTGGAGTTCCAGGCCGAGGCTCGTCAGCTGTTGCAGCTGATGGTGCACTCGATCTACTCGAACAAGGACGTCTTCCTGCGCGAACTGATCTCGAACGCGTCCGACGCGCTGGACAAGCTGCGGCTGGAGTCGCTCGTCGACAAGGAACTGTCGGCGGACACCTCCGACCTGCACATCGAGATCGAGGTCGACAAGGACGCCCGTACGCTCACCGTGCGGGACAACGGCATCGGCATGAACCGCGACGAGGTGGTCGGCCTGATCGGCACGATCGCGAAGTCCGGAACCGCCGAGCTGCTGCGCAAGCTGCGCGAGTCCGCCGACGCCGCCGCGTCCCAGGAGCTGATCGGCCAGTTCGGCGTCGGCTTCTACGCCACGTTCATGGTCGCCGACAGGGTGACGCTGCTGACCCGCCGCGCCGGGCAGTCCGGCGGCACCCGCTGGGAGTCCGCGGGCGAGGGCACCTACTCGATCGAGGAGGTCGAGGACGCGCCCCAGGGCACCTCGGTCACGCTGCACCTCAAGCCGGTCGACACCGAGGACAACCTGCACGACTACACCGCCGAGTGGACGATCCGCGAGATCGTCAAGCGCTACTCCGACTTCATCTCGTGGCCGATCCGGATGACTGTCGACAAGCCCGGCGAGGACGGCGCCACCACCCGCGAGGAGCAGACGCTCAACTCGATGAAGGCGCTCTGGGCGCGCTCGCGGGACGAGGTCGACGAGGCCGAGTACAAGGAGTTCTACCGGCACGTCGCGCACGACTGGGCCGACCCGCTCGAGACGATCCACATGCGCGGCGAGGGCACCTTCGAGTACGAGGCGCTGCTGTTCCTGCCGTCGCACGCCCCGCTCGATCTGTTCTCCCCGCAGGGCCGCCGGGGTGTGCAGCTCTACGTCAAGCGCGTGTTCATCATGGACGACTGCGACGCGCTGATGCCCAACTACCTGCGCTTCGTCAAGGGCGTCGTGGACGCGCACGACCTGTCGCTGAACATCTCCCGGGAGATCCTCCAGCAGGACCGGCAGATCCGCGCGGTGCGCCGGCGGCTGGTCAAGAAGGTGCTCGCCACGCTCAAGGACATGTCCGCCGAGTCGTACCGCACGTTCTGGACCGAGTTCGGCGCGGTGGTCAAGGAGGGTCTGCTGGAGGACCCGGACAACACCGAGACGCTGCTGGAACTGGTTCGCACCGCCAGCACCCACGACCCGGCCGAGCCGACCACGCTGCGCGACTACGTGGAGCGGATGAAGGACGGCCAGACCGAGATCTACTACGCCACCGGCGAGAACCGGGCCACCATCGAGAACTCGCCGCACCTGGAGGCGTTCCGCGCCAAGGGCTACGAGGTGCTGATCCTCACCGACCCGGTGGACGAGGTGTGGGTCGAGCGCGTCGGCGCGTACGACGGGAAGACGCTGCGCTCGGTCGCCAAGGGGCAGGTGGACCTGGAGACCGAGGAGGAGAAGGAGAAGGCCGAGGCGGAGCGCCAGGAGTACGCCGACCTGCTCACGTTCCTCGGCGGCGCGCTCGCCGACAGCGTCAAGGAGGTGCGCCTGTCCACCCGGCTGACCACCTCACCGGCCTGCGTGGTGGGCGACGCGCACGACATGACGCCGACGCTGGAGAAGATGTACCGGGCGATGGGCCAGGAGGTGCCCCGGGTCAAGCGGATCCTGGAGCTGAACCCGGCCCACCCGCTGGTCACCGGGCTGCGCAAGGCGCACGGGGAGGGCGGCGACACGGCCGCGCTGACCGAGACCGCCGAGCTGCTGTACGGCATGGCGCTGCTGGCCGAGGGCGGCGAGCTGGCCGACCCGGCCCGGTTCACCCGGATCCTCGCCGACCGCCTGGCCCGCGGCCTGTAGCCCCACCCCGACCCGGTTCGCCCGACCCGCCCCGGCGGGCCGGCGTGATCGACTCCATGCCGCCGAGGTGGCGGTATCGGCATGCCACCGATACCGCCACCTCGCCGAGCCGGTGTCGACCCCGCTCGGAAGTCGATGGTCGGGCGGGTGTCGGGTCAGTTGCGTGGATCCACTCCAGCTCGCCGAAGTGGTGGTATCGGACGGGCTCTGACCCCGCCATTTCGCCGAACTGGTGTTGATCACGGTGGGTCTCCCAGACTTGGGACGAGCGATCCCATCTGGAGGGATGCTCGGGACGCTAGGGGCTTCCGCCCGCGTCGGCAGGGCTGCCCGGGTGCACAGGTGTGGGTCGGTGTGGATGGGGCGGAGCGCCGCGCGGCGGGCACCGGCTGAATGTCAGGCTCTTGTCGACGGCTGTTGATCGACTGTGCCCGGGCGGTAGTCGTGGGAGCTTGGGTGTCCCAGAGTGGGGGAGGCTGGTCCCAGATGGAGGGACCTCAGGCGGTTGTCGTGGCAGCCGATTGATCGACACCCGGCTCGCCGATGTGACGCCGCCGCCTCGGCGAGGCGGGTCGGCTCAGGGGAGCGCGGGGTAGAGCGCGGCCACACCGCCGGACAGTCCGGCCTGGACCCGGCGCGCCACGTCGTCGGCGAGGATCTCGTAGCTGTCGGACTCGATGCCGTCGGCCGCGAGCCGGGCGACGTCGGCCGGGTGGGCCTTCGGGCCGGGTACGGCGGCGGCCATCTCGGTGTCCATGTAGCCCACGTGCAGGCCCGCGACGCGGACGCCCCGGCCGGCCAGCTCCAGGCGCAGGGCGTTCGTCATCGACCACTCGGCGGCCTTCGCCGCGCCGTACGCGCCGACGCCGGGGAACGTGAACCAGGACAGCGCCGACAGCACGTTCAGGATCGTGCCGCCGCCGTTGGCCACGATCTGCGGCGCGAACGCCCGTACCACCGACAGCGTGCCGAGGTAGTGCGTCTCCATCTCCAGCCGGATCTGCGCGAGGTCGCCGTCGAGCAGGTCGGTGCCGGTGCTCACGCCGGCGCTGTTGACCAGCAGCGTCACGTCCCCGGCCCGCTGCGCGGCGGCGGCCACCGACTCGGGGTCGGTGATGTCGAGGCGTACCGGGGTGACTCCGGGCAGGTCCACGGTGTCCGGGTTGCGGGCGCCGGCCCAGACGGTGGCGCCGCGTGCGACGAGTTCGGCGGCCAGGTGCCGGCCGAAGCCGCGGTTGGCGCCGGTGACCAGGGCGGTGCTTCCAGCGATCTTCATGTCTCGCTCCGAGGTGTGGAGAAGGGAGGGGTCAGGCGGACAGCAGGCCCGGACCGGGCAGGACGGCCAGCTCGCCGGGGGGTACGTCGTGCCCCGCGCCGCAGCGCAGCCGGGCGTGCACCGCGGCGCCGCACTCCTCGTGGGCCACCCGCACCGCCGGGCCCGCCTCGTCGGCGGCGTACGTGTCGCCCCACTGCCGCAGCGCGACGAGCACCGGGATCAGGTCGCTTCCCTTCGCAGTGAGCACGTACTCGTCGCGGGTGCGCTGCCCGGGCTCCCGGTAGGGACGCCGGTCGAGCAGCCCGTCGGCGACGAGCTGCTTGAGGCGTGCGGCGGCCACCGGCTCGCTGACGCCGACCCGCCGGGCGAAGTCGTCGAAGCGGCGGGTGCCGAACGACGCCTCCCGCAGCAGGAGCAGCGTGGTGCGGTTGCCGACCACCTCCAGCGCCCGGGCGATCGAGCAGTTGGCGGTGGACCAGGAGTCACGCTGCGCAAGGAGGTCCGTCATGGCGTCGACGGTACCCCCTGACTTAAGAAAGCAGAAGTCAGCTACCTCACAGCTGGCCGGGGAAGAACCCGTGCCGGGCCAGCGGCTCGACGATCTGGTGCTCCTCGTACGACAGGTGCGACAGCAGCGTGTCGGTGAGCAGGTCCACCGCCTCCTGGAGCTGCGTGAAGTCGCCGGGCCGCCGGACCAGCTCCACGAGCGCCCGGTCGACGCTCTCCACCACCCCGTGGATCACCACGTGCTCCTCCTCGAGGCGGTCCAGCACCGCGGCCAGCCCGGCCTCTGAGCGGCGCAGGTGCGGGAAGACCGAGGCGTCCTCCAGCCCGTGGTGCTGGGTGACCATCGTGCAGTAGGCCGCGCAGTACGCCCCGAGCGTCCAGTTGTTCTGCCGCATGGTCATCTCGTTGAGCGCGGCCCGCGCCCGGCCCGGCGAGACCGAGCCCTGCTTGACCTGTTCCAGCAGGTCGCGCACCTGGGCCAGCTCCTGGCGCAGATGGTCGTGCACGTCCACCAGGTGCTGCCCGGCGGCCTGTCCCCGGGCCGGGTAGACGTGTCCGGCCGGCGGCGGCGGGGCGCTCGGGCGGGTGGACTCGTCCCACGGGCGGCGCGCGCTCAGGCGTACCCCCGGGTCGGGGGTGGGGGTGACGCCGAGCGTGCTCGGGCCGCCGGCGGTGGTCGGCTCGTCGGCGGCCTCCCGGGCGCCGCCGGCGGGCGTGGCGCGCTCGGCGGCGACCAGTTCCCGGACCGCGGGGGCCACCTCCTGGCCGAAGATCTGGATCGCGCGCGGCTCGTCGCTGCTGAGGATGAACGTGGTGATGCCGTGCTCCAGGGTGAGCCCGGCCAGTTCCTCCACCCACTGCTCCGGCGGCCCGGTCAGGAAACCGGCCGACGAGCGGGCGAACGTGCCGGTCACGTTGAGCATGCGGCGGATCGCGGCCGGGTCGCGCCCGGCGGCCCGGGCGCCCTCGTCCACGAGCGCGTTCAGGGCGGGCAGCTCGTCGGGGCCCTTGGGCAGGTACGACAGGGACGGCAGCCAGCCGTCCGCGGCGCGGCCCACCAGGCGCAGCATGCGCGGCTTGTAGGCGCCGACCCAGATGCCGACCGGATGCGCGGGCGCCGGGCCGCGCTTGGCGCCGACCACCCGGTAGTGCTCGCCGTCGACACGGATCATGCCGCGGCTGCCGGTGTCCCAGACCTCGCGGATCACCCGGATCGCCTCGTCGAGGGCGTCGACGGCGGCGCCGGGGGACAGGCGCCGCCCGCCCGCCGCCTCGATCGCGTCCCAGAACGCGCCCGCGCCGAGTCCCAGCTCGACCCGGCCGCCGGTGAGCAGATCCAGGCTGGCGACGCTGCGGGCCAGTACCACCGGCTGGCGCAACGGCAGGTTGAGGACGTTTCCGGCCAGGCGGATGCGTTCGGTCGCCGCGGCCACGTAGGACATCAGCGTCCAGGTGTCCAGGAAGCCCGGCTGGTAGGGATGGTCCTGGAACGTGACCAGGTCCAGCCCGACCTGCTCGCACAGCCGGGCCAGCGCCACGACCTGGTCGGGCTGCCCGGCGGCGGGGGTGATGAAGCCGCCGAAGGTCAGCTCGTGTCCGTGATCGGTCATCCGTCAAGCCCTCCCGTGATCTTGCCTGGCCCTGCCACCGTAGCGCCGCCGCCGGTAGCCCGGCCGGGTGAAGAGCGTCACAAGAAGTGGACGATTGTCACAAATCGCTCCTAGCGTCGGTTTCGTTCGCAGACGCGGACACCGCGGGCCGGAAACGCCAAATCCCGCCGCCGTCCCCGGTAACCGGACCTCGCGCGGGAGCGGGGGAACCACACGTTCCACGGTGCATCGTCACCTCGGGGTGAAGCCGCCACCGGCGGCCGGGCTCCTCGGCCCGAACCCGACAGCTCACCTCGTCGGCGTGGAGGAATCCACATGGCAACTGAATACTCTGCCCGAAGCCGCCGTACCGCCCTCGGAGCGGTCCTGGCCGGCGCCGCCGTCGGCGCCGCGACCCTGTTCGGCCCGGCCGCTCCGGCCAGCGCGGGCGTCAACTGGGACGCGGTCGCGCGCTGCGAGTCGGGCGGCAACTGGAAGATCAACACCGGTAACGGCTACTACGGCGGGCTCCAGTTCTCCCGCGCCACCTGGAACGGCTACGGCGGCAAGAAGTACGCCGCGCGCGCAGACCTGGCCAGCCGGTCCGAGCAGATCGCCGTCGCGGAGAAGGTGCGGCGCGGCCAGGGCATCGGCGCGTGGCCGGTCTGCGGCAAGAAGGGCGGCTCGGCGAGCGCGGCGACCCGGTCCGAGCGGGCCACCACAAAGGCGGCCCCGAAGCGGGCCGCCACGCGCAAGGCCGCGCCGGAGCGGGCGGCCACCCGCAGGGCCGCGCCCGAGCGCGCCACGACGACGGTGGCGCCGCAGCCGTCGTCCGGCGCCGGGACGTACCTGGTCCGGCGTGGGGACACGCTGTCGGAGATCGCCGTGACGCAGCGCGTCGACGGCGGCTGGCGCGCCCTGCACGAGCGCAACCGCGCAGTGGTCGGCGACGACCCCGGCCTGATCTTCCCCGGTCAGCGGCTGCGGCTGCGCTGACAGCGGTCCGAGAACGCCCGGCCGGGTCGCCCCGGCCGGGCGTTCGCCCCGTCCGCGACACGCCGCGTCGACGGTGTCCGGCCTGCTCCCGGCGTCCGGGAGACGGTCCGCGACGGCGGTGACCGCGATTCGTCGGAGCCGGTTGCTAGTGTCACGATGCTCGGCTAAGACGTGAAGAAAGCGCGGATATGACCAACGACCCGTTCTCGGCGGCCGCGAGCATCGACGAGCTGCTGACCCGCACGCAGCAGGCGCTCACCGCGATGCGCTCCCGGGCCTCGGCGCACGCCGACGGCGAGCCCGGCGACCTGCTGCGCGCCGAGGGCACGGCCGCCGGCGGCCGGGTCCGCGCGGTCGCCGTCCAGGGTGGCCGGCTGGATTCCGTGACGATCGACCCGGAGCTGGCCGGCGAGCCCCTCGACGTCCTCTGCGGACACTTCGTCACCGCCGCCAACGCCGCGCTGTCCGAGCTGGACGCCCGGGTCAGCGCGTCGGCGCGGGCCGACGCCGACGCGCTCGCCGCCCGGCTCGGCAGCATGGGCGACCAGGCCGAGCTGTTCGGCCGCGCGATGCACGAGGCGGCCGCGCGGATCCACCGCGACCGCGGCACCGCGTCCCAGGGCGCGCGCCGGGCCTGACACGGCGAAATGGCCGGCCCGACACGGCGGGACGCCGGGCCTGACACGGCGGGACGCCGGGCCTGACACGGCGGGACGCCGGGCCTGACACGGCGAGGCGGCCGGCCGCCGGGAGGACGACGACCGGCCGCGCACGCCACGGTCAGCTCAGGGTGACCGCGGTGTCGTCGACGACGAAGGACGTCTGCAACGAGCTGTCCTCCACGCCGCTGAACGAGATGGTCGCCGTGGTGCCTGCGAGCGACGAGATGTCGAAGGACCGCTGCACGTAGCCGGTGGCCTTGTTCAGGTTGGAGTAGGTGGCCAGCGTGGTGCTGCCCGCCTTGACGGTGAGCTTGTCGTACGCGGTGCTGGTGGTCGACTCCGCGCTGTCGATGTGCAGCCAGAAGCTCAACGTCGCCCGGCAGCCGGCCGGGATCGTCACCGACTGGCTGAGCGTGTCGGTGTGCGACGAGCCGTACCCGTCCAGCCACGCCTTGTACGAGCCGCCGTGCGCGGCCTGGCCGCTGGCGGTGGTGATGACGCCGGACGAGGCGCTCCAGCTCACGTTGCCGGACTCGAAGCCCGGGTTGGCGAGCTTGTTGCCGGAGCAGCCGCCCGACGGCGGGGTGGTCGTGGTGCTCGGGGTGGGCGTCGGGGTGCCGCCGGCGCAGGTCGGGTCACCGGACTGGGCCGGCACGCTCACCGCGTCCCAGGCCGCCTTGACCGTGTTGAACTCCGCGCAGCTGCCCGGGTAGAGGTTCTTCGCCGCCTGCAGCGTCCAGGTGCGGTACTTCAGGTACGACGAGGACGAGGTCTTCAGCAGCATGCCGTTGTACATGATCTTCATGGCCTTCTGGATGCCCAGGCCGGTCACGCTGCTGCCGTTGCAGGTCGAGCTGGACGGCTGCCCGTTGGTCGGGCTGCTGCCGTTGGCGAGCAGGTAGAACCAGTGGTTGCCCGGGCCGGCCGCGGCGTGCACCTCGGTCGACGGGATGCTGCTGGAGTAGCAGTTCGGGTCGCCGAGCGCCGACGGGTTGTACATGTTGCGGATCGGGCCGGAGCCGACCAGGTTGATCTTCTCGCCGACCAGGAAGTCGGGCGCGTCGTAGCTGGACGGCTCGTTGGCGAACCACTCGGTGGCCGCGCCGAACGTATCGGCCACGAACTCCTGGGTGCCGCCGCCGGAGATGCCGCCCGGGGTGTTGTCGTCGATGCCGTGGCCGATCTCGTGCGCCACCACGTCCAGCGAGCCGATCCACTGGCCGGCGGTGTTCTTGCCGATCTGCACCTGGCTGCCGTCGTAGTAGGCGTTCTGGTCGTTGAGGCCCACCCGGATCGGCCAGTAGCCGCCGTTGCCGTTGGCGCCGTTGCGGCCCAGCCACTGGGCGAGCATCTTGTGCTCGGTCTGCGCGGAGAACAACGCGTCCACGCAGCCGGTCTCCTTGTTGGTGGCGGTGCCGTTGCCCCACACGTCGTCGGAGCCGCTGAACGTGGTGTTGTTGGCCGCGTCCTGGCAGCTCAGGTTGGTGACGGTCGGGTCCTTCATGGTGTACGTGGAGCCCGACTGGGTGGTGTTGAGCGTGAGCGGGCTGGGCCCGTTCCAGGCGCCGGTGCCGGTGCCGCGGACGACGTGCTCCTGCTTGCGCAGGACCGCGCCGGTGCGGGCGTCGACGTCGACGGTGAGCCGGCTCGGCCCGTCCGCGCCGGTGCCGCGAACAGTGGTCTCCCAGGCCAGCGCCGGTGCGGCGCCGAGCGTGTAGACCACGAGCGTGGTGCCCTCGACCGCGTTCACGGTCTTGAGCTGGGCGCGCGCCGTCTTCGCGGCGGCGGCCGGAGTCAGCGCGGGCGTGGTGGCGAGGGCGCCGATGGGCCGCTGCTGGGCGACCGAGGCGTACTTCAGGTTGCCGGCCGAGTCCGTGGCGAGCACGAAGTCGCCGCCGACCACCGGGAGGCCCTTGTAGGTGCGCTCGTAGGGCACGTACTGGGTGCCCTCGGAGGAGATGACCGGCTTCTGGACGAACGCGTCGTCGGAGCCGGCCTGCAGGTAGGCGGGGCGGCTAGCGACCAGGGCGCGGGCCGAGTCGGCGGCGGTCGCGCGGGCCTGCGCCGGGTCGGGGGCGGCGGGTCCGGGTGGCGCGGCCTGCACGGCGGCGGCGGTGCCTGCGGCGAGCAGGCCGGCCGCGGCCGCGCCGGTGAGCGCGGCGAGGCGAGGTGAGAGTTTCACGGGGGTTTGCTCCTGTTCTACAGGCGCGCCGCACGGAGCCCGGTGGGGACGGGCGGCGCGGTGGTGCGAGGCAGGGTGACGGCCGGTCACCGGAGCTGCCGGCGTGGCTCCGGGTCGACAGATCGACCGTCGCGATTCGCCGGGGGTCGGCGGCTCGCTGGTGCACAATCACACGCCGCCCGAGCCCGGAGCAATGGGTGACCTGGGCAACGGCTGACAGTCGGGCGCGCCGCCGCGCGCGCCGATCCAGGCAACCATGATCTTCAATAGGCCCTGATCAGGGCGAACATCGCCGACGGTGGATGGATGCCGGTGCAAATTGCGGACGTTGCCGCTGTGTGCGAATGGCGCGCATAGACGCGAGGCCGCCGTCAGCGCGGCCGGGCGGCGGCGGACCGCCGCCCGGCCGGGTCAGCGTGGGCCGCGGGTCCGCGTCGGCGACACGGTGGGCAGCGGCGGCAGCGACGGCGTCAGCGTCGGCCGCGAGGTCGGCCGCCCGGTCGGGTCCGGGCTCGGGCTCGACGAGGACGGGCTCGGGCTCGGCGACTCCGACGGCGTCGGCGCGGCGGTGGTCGCCGGCGGAGGCGCCGACCGGGTCGGCTCCGGGGTCTCGCCGGGGAACTTCGGCTGACCGAAGCGGTACTTGTCCGGGTCGAGCTTCATGGCCGCGGTGGCCCGGGTCATGAACTGCCGCCAGATCGGCGCGGCGCCGGTCGAGCCGTACACCTCGTAGCTGCCGCCCCTGGTCCGCAGCGGCTTGCCGTCGGTGGTTCCCAGCCAGACGGCCGAGGCGAGCGCGCCGGTCCAGCCGACCATCCAGGTGTGCACGTTCTGCGTGGTGCTCTGCCCGGCCTGCCAGGTGCCGGTCTTCCCGGCGGAGTCCCAGCCGTTGCCCAGCTCGGCGGCCCGCACGCGGCGCAGCGTCCAGTCGAGCTGGTCGATCGCCTCCCGGTCCAGGCCCAGGTCCGTCGTACGGAGCTGCTCGGTCCACACCTCCTCGTCGTCCTTGGTCACCGACCGGACGAAGTGCGCGTCGGCACGCTTGCCGCCGGCCGCGAACGTCGCCATCCCGTTCGCGTGGTCCTGCACGGTTATGCCGTACTGCCCGATCCCGACCTCGGTGGAGAACCGCTTCGCCACCTCGTCGGCCGGGTCGCTGCGCAGGTCGACGCGCTGCGGCCGGGGATTGCCCCGCACCGTCTCCCACATCGACTCCACGCCGGCCTGCCGCGCGGTCTCGATCACCTTGGCGGTGCCCAGCTTCTCGGTCAGCTCGAAGTAGGTCACGTTCAGCGACGCGACAGTGGCCTCCCAGAGCGCGCAGTCCGGCTGGCAGGGCGCGCGCTCCGCGTTGCGGATCGGCCCGGCCGCGCTGCCCTTCGTCCGCCCCGAGGCGGGGAACTCCTTGGTGTCCGGCGAGTCGAACCGCTGCTTCACCGAGATCCCGTCGCGTACGGCGGCGGCCAGGTCGTACACCTTGAACGACGACCCCGGCGGATGCTGGCCGAAGCCGCGGGTCTCGCCGTTCTCGTCGTAGTACCAGCCGGCGTAGTCCGCGCCCGAGCCCTTGTCGCCGCCGTAGTAGCCGAGCACCCGGCCGGTGCCCGGCTCCACCGCCACCAGCGCGGCCTGCCAGTTGCGCGGCTGGCCGCGTACCGCCTGCGGCGCGGTGTCGCGGCGGATGTCCGCCGCCGCCTCGGCCGCGTCCTGCACGCGCTTGTCGATCGTGGTGACGATCCGGTAGCCGCCGTCGCGGATCACCTCGTCCGGCTTGCCGCGGAACGGCTCGGTCTCGCGCAGCTCGGCGAGCACATGGTTGACCACCAGGCCGGTCGGCCGGTCCAGGTCGGAGCGGCCCGCGTCCTTGTCGATCGGCCGGACCGTGTCCGGGTACGCGAGATCCGCCGCCTGCTGCGGCGTCAGGTAGCCGAGCTTGACCATGCCGTCGCGGATGTAGTTCCACCTGTCGATCGAGTTCTGCCGGGCCAGCGCGTTGCGGCGCGGATCGTAGCCGGGCGAGCCCTCCGGGTCGGCCGGGTCCGCCTCCGGCTGCTTCACCATCGCGCAGAGCACCATCGCCTCGGCCGGCGTGAGCTGCCGCGCGGCGGGCGCGTCCCGGCGCACCGTCTTGCCGAAGTACGTCTGCGCGGCCGCCTCGATGCCGTACGCGCCCCGGCCGAACGGCACGGTGTTCAGGTAGAAACCGAGGATCTCCTCCTTGGAGTATGCGTCGTCGAGCTTCCACGCGATCACCGCCTCGCGCAGCTTGCGGGAGTAGGTGACCCCGCGCAGGTCGGCGGCGATGCGCGCGTACTGCTGGGTGAGGGTGGACGCGCCCTGCCGCTGCCCGCCGCTCACGTTGGCCCAGGCCGCCCGCATCACACCCTTGAAGTCGATGCCCTGGTTCGTCCAGAACGTACGGTCCTCGGCCGCCACGATCGCCTGCTTCGCCGAGTCGTTCATCTGGTCGTACGGCACGATGGTGCGGTTCTGCGCGCCCAGCTTCGCCATCGGCGTGCGCCCGTCTGCGTAGTAGACGGTGGTGGACTCGGGCAGCTTCAGGTCGCTGGGCGTCGGCACGCTGTCGAAGTAGTAGCCGCCGGCGACCAGCCCGCAGCCGGCCAGCAGCGTGCAGACCGCGAGGACGACCAGCAGACGCCGCCGCTTGCGCCTGGGGCGCACCTGGGTCGCGCCGCCCGGTTCCGGGGTGGATCCGCTGTTCCGCACGCGTTACCTCCGGCTGCTCGGCTGAGTCGTGCCCGGCTCGCAGGCTAACCGAGCTGCGCCGACGGCACCGGCCGAAGAACCCGGACGGTGTGGCGCCGGTCCGGGCCGGGGCGGCGGTCGTCCGCCCCGGCCCGGGGCTCAGCCGGTCAGCGTGCCGCCCAGCCGACGGCCCGGTCGTCGCGTTCCCGGCGGGCGGCCCGGCGGGTCCGCCACCTGTCGTTGCCGCCCGCGTGGAACGGCGCCGACCGCCACAGCGACCGCACCGGCGTGCCGTCCGGGGCGGCGAACGTCTCCCGTTCGGCGTAGCCGAGCCGCCGCAGCAGCTCCTCCTCCTGCTCACCGGCGCACGGGTGCGCGTACGTGGGCAGGCTCAACGTGTCCATCCGGCGCTGCGCCGCGGACAGCGCCTGCGTCGCGCCGCCCCGGGGCGCGGCCAGCAGCGCCAGATGGTTGTGCGGCTCGGCAGGACGGCGTGCCGCCAGTTCCTCACCGAGGCGGCGGAACCGGTCCTCGTCCGTCCCGGCGGCGCCGGCGAGCCGGTCGGCGTACCGGTGGGGGACGGGGATCGGGCGGTAGCGGTGGAACCACACGGTGGCGGCGCTGCCGTCTGGCAGCAGGAACGCGTCGCCGAACAGCAACGCGTGTTCGGTCCAGATCCGCGCCACGGCGGCGAGGACCGGCAGGCGGCGGGACTTGTCGGGGACGAGCCAGGCGGCCAGCGCGGTGGGCGCGAGGGCCTCGGCGACGAGATCGGCGATCCGGCCGATGTCGCACCATCGGGCGCGGACGACGGGCAGGGCTGTGCTCATGAACGAACTCCTGTTTTCCAGGCGTGGTCGGGTCGGTTACGGGCGCCGGACGACTGTCGACGGCGCCGCCGCGGCATGCGGCAGTCGGGCGGGACACGCCCGTGCTCCGGATCGGAGGTGGTGCCTGTGGAGTCCGCTCAGGCAGGTCTGGTGCCGGGGCGCGACGTGCGCGACGGCGGCAGCGGGTCGGCCGACGGTCGCGCGTACCCGTGGGTCAGCGTCGGCAGTCGCCAGCGGTTCGCGTCCGCGTCGGCGGCCTCGCTGTGCACCGCGCCGCCGCCGTGGGTGACGCCGTCGAGCGGCAGCGGCAGGGCGGGTGTGGTCGTGACGTGCGCGGCCGGACCGACGGTCGCCGGTGCCCGGCTGCGTACGGGCTCGACCCACCGCGTGCCGACGACGGTGAGGCTGCGCGCCGCCGGGGCGGCGAGGACCGGCCCGCCGAGGCGGGGCGGCGTGTCGTGCGCACGCTCGGGAGCCGGTGCCGGCGTCGCGGCCGGGTCGGCCGGGACGATCGGGGCGCCGGGAGCGGCCGGGCCGGGCACGGGCTCGCCGGGCGCCGGGGGCGAGCCGGGGTCCGGCGCGGCCGGCGGGTCGATCAGATCGGTCACCGGGCTGAGCGGATCGAGCACCGGATCCAGCGGGTCGAGTACCGGTTCCAGGCCCCGCCAGACCGGGCCGAGGATCGGGCGCAACGGCTCCACGACCGGGGCCAGCACGTCCGCCACCGGGTCGAGCACGCCTGCCCTCACCGGGTCGGTGACCGGGCGCAGGCCCTCCGCGACCGGCGCGAGCACGTGGTCGCTTACCGGGTCGGTGACCGGGCGCAGGCCGTCGGTGACGGGCGTGAGCACGTGGTCGCGGACCGGCGTCACCACCGCGTCGACCACCCGGCCGGTGACCGGCGCCGCGGGGGCCGGCTGGGCATTCGGCCGGCCCGTGCCGGGCAACGGCGTTCCGGACGCGGGCGTGCCGGGCTTCGGCGCGGTCGCGTCAGGTGCGGGCACCGGCGCGGCGGAGTCGGACGCAGGCGCGGGTGCGGCGGGGCCGGGTGCGGCGGGGTCGGGAGCAGGCGCGGGCGCGGCGGGCGTCGCCGGCTGCGCCGCGGCGTCACCGGATCCGGTGGAGGGCGCGGCGCCCGTTCCGGACGTGGGCAGGCCGAGCACCGTTCCGAGCGTGTGGGTGAGCACCCCGACGGTGGCGGTGAGCGGGCCGGACGGCTCGCGGTCGGCGGCGTGGGCGGCCGAGCCGGATGCGACCTCGTGGGCGCCCCAGACGACCGCCACGGCACCGAGCAGCAGGCCGAGGCGCAGCGTGCAGCGCGCCATCCACCCGGTCCGTTCCGACATCCCGCACCCTTCGGATCCACGCCCGGCGGCACCGATCGACGCCCCGCACTGTACCCAACGTGGCGGCCCGGGCACAGTACGCCGTCGATCCGTGTCGGGCGCGTCGCGCCGGGCGCAGGCGTGGGATCCGCGGCGTCCGGGTACCAGCCGGCCATGGACACGCGCACGGCCGAACGCCCGGACACCGACCCCGCCCCCGCCGCGCCCCCGGCCGGTGTGGTCGCTGTCGTCGCCCACCGGAAGAAGACGTTCGGGGGTGGGCTCGACGAGCTGCGCTCGCGGCTCGTCGCCGCCGGGGTCGGGCGGCTGCTCTGGTACGAGGTGCCGAAGAGCCGCAAGGCGCCCAAGCGGGTGCGCGCGGCCCTGGACGAGGGTGCCGAGCTGGTGCTGGTGTGGGGCGGCGACGGCATGGTGCAGCGGTGCGCCGACGCGCTCGCGGGCAGCGGCGTGCCGATGGGCATCCTGCCCGCCGGCACGGCCAACCTGTTCGCGGTGAACCTGGGCATCCCGGTCGACCTGCCGGAGGCGGTGCGCATCGCGCTGCACGGCCGCCGGCGCGAGCTGGACCTGGGCCGGATCAACGGCGAGCACTTCGCGGTGATGGCCGGCGCCGGGTTCGACGGCGACCTGATCCGTGACGCCGACCGGCAGCTCAAGGGCCGGTTCGGCCGGATCGCGTACGTCTGGACCGGGCTGCGGCACGTGCGCGGCGAGTGCGTACGGACCCGGATCCGGGTCGACGGCGCCGACTGGTTCGACGACGAGGCGAGCTGCGTGCTGTTCGGCAACGTCGGCACCATCACCGGTGGCATCCCGGCCTTCGACGACGCCCGCCCGGACGACGGGGCGCTGGAGGTCGGCGTGTCCACCGCCAGCGGCGCGGTGGACTGGGCGCGCACACTGGGCCGGATGGCCGCCGGGCGTTCCGAGGAGTCGCCGTTCGTGCGGATCACCCGGGGTCGCAAGATCAAGGTCCGGTTCGACGCGCCGAAGACGTACGAGCTGGACGGCGGCGCCCGGGGCAAGGCGAAACGGCTCAAGGTGAAGGTGGTGCCGGGCGCGCTGACCGTGTGCTGTCCCGACCCGGCGGACTGACCGCGCCCGGGCCGGGGCAGGATGCCGGAATGCGCGACGACATCCGCGACTACCTGGCCGAAGTGGTCCGCCGCTCCCGGGACGTGCTCGGTGAGGACCTGGTCGGCGCGTACGCCGCCGGGTCGGTCGGGCTGGGCGCGTACCAGCCGGGCCGCAGCGACGTGGACGTGGCGCTGGTGGCCGCCGGGCCGATGCCGGAGCCGGACAAGCGCCTGCTCGTGAACCGGCTGCGGCACGAGTCGCTGCCATGCCCGGCGCGCGGCCTGGAACTGGTCGTCTACCGCCGCGACGTGGCCGCCTCCGGCACCCCGGAGCCGGGCTTCGAGGTCGAGCTGAACACCGGCGCCACCATGCCGTTCCGCGCCACCTACGACCCGGCCGACCGGCCCGCCGCCGACGGGCGGTTCTGGTACGCGCTGGACCGCAGCATCCTGCGCCAGTCCGGCCGGACGCTACTCGGCCCGCCCGCCGCCGACGTGTTCGCCGACCCGTCCCTGGAGGCGCTGCGGGCGCTGCTTGCGGACGCGCTGCGCTGGTGGCTGGCGCTGCCCACGCCACCCGGCGACGAACCGGCCCCCGGCGCGGAGGACGCGGTGCTCGGCGCCTGCCGGGCGCTGGTGCGCATCCGCGACGGCGTCTGGCTGGGCAAGGTCGACGCCGGGCTGCGGGTGGCCGCCGACGACCCGGACGCCGCGCTGATCCGCGCCTCGATCGCGGCCCGCCGGGGCGGCACGCCGCCGTCCGGCCCGGCTGCCCGCGCGTTCCAGCGGCGGGTGCTGGACCGGATCACCGCGCGGTGACCCCCGCCGTGCGTGACTACTGTGAGCCGGGGGAGGTGCGGTGATCATGACGGAGCTGAGCGCGTCCACGCGGGCCGGGCTGGAGTCGGTGGTGCCCGGCGGCGTGACGACCCGGGCCGCGGACCGGCTGCGGATGGCCCACGACGCCTCGCACTACCTGCTGCACCCCGGCGCGGTGATCACGCCGGCCGACGCCGGTCAGGTGGCCGCGCTGCTCGCGTACGGGCGCCGCACCGGCACCGCGCTGACGTTCCGCTCCGGCGGCACCAGCCTCAGCGGCCAGGCGGTCACCGACCGGCTGCTCGTCGACGTGCGGCGGCACTTCCGCGACCTGACGGTGCTCGACGACGGGCGGCGGGTACGGGTGCAGCCCGGGGTGGTGCTGCGGCAGGTGAACGCGCGCCTCGCGCCGTACGGCCGCAAACTCGGCCCCGACCCGGCCAGCGAGTCCGCCTGCACGGTCGGCGGCGTGGTCGCCAACAACTCCAGCGGCATGACCTGCGGAACCGAGTTCAACACGTACCGGACGCTGGAGTCGCTGGTCCTCGCCCTGCCCGGCGGCACCGTGCTGGACACCGGCGCCCCGGACGCCGACGCCCGGCTGCGCGCCGCCGAACCGGACCTGCACGCCGGGCTGCTGCGGCTGCGCGACCGGGTACGCGGCAATCCCGACTCGGTGCGCCGCATCCGCGCCCAGTACGCCATGAAGAACACCATGGGGTACGGCGTGAACGCGTTCCTCGACCACGACGACCCGGCCGACCTGCTCACCCGGCTCGTGGTGGGCAGTGAGGGCACGCTCGCGTTCGTCGCCTCGGCGACGTTCCGCACCGTACCCGTGCACCGGCACGCCGCGACCGGCCTGCTGGTCTTCGACACCCTGGGCGCGGCGATGGCCGCCATGCCGGCGCTGGTGGCCGCCGGGCCGGCGGCGATCGAGTTGCTCGACGCCGCCGCCCTGCGGGTCGCCCAGCGCGACCCGAAGGCGGACGCCACGCTGCGCGGCCTGGCCGTGCGCGGGCACGCCGCGCTGCTCGCCGAGTGGCAGGAGTCCGACCTGGCGGCGCTCGCCGACCGGGTCGCAGACGCCGGACCGGTGCTGTCCGGCCTGCCGCTGAGCGCCCCGGCCCGGCTCAGCGGAGAGCCGGCCGCCCGCGCCGCGCTGTGGCACATCCGCAAGGGCCTGTACGCGGCCGTGGCGGGCGCCCGCCCGTTCGGCACCACGGCGCTGCTGGAGGACATCGCCGTCCCGGTCGAGGCGCTCGCCGGTACCTGCGCGTCGCTGGCCGACCTGTTCGAGCGGCACCGGTACGCCGACAGCGTGATCTTCGGCCACGCCAAGGACGGCAACCTGCACTTCATGCTCAACGAGCGGTTCGACGGCGGCGAGGCCCCGGCGCGCTACGCCGACTTCACCGAGGAGATGGTCGACCTGGTGCTCGGCCACGGCGGCACGCTCAAGGCAGAGCACGGCACCGGCCGGGTGATGGCCCCCTACGTGCGCCGCCAGTTCGGCGACGAGCTGTACGAGGTGATGCGCGAGCTGAAGATGCTCTGCGACCCGGACGGCGTGCTGAACCCGGGCGTGCTGCTCAGCGACGATCCGGAGATCCACATGCGGCACCTCAAGACCGTGCCGGCGGTGGAGGAGGAGGTGGACCGCTGCGTCGAGTGCGGCTACTGCGAGCCGGTCTGCCCCAGCCGTGATCTCACCACCACGCCCCGGCAGCGCATCGTGCTACGCCGGGAGATCGCCGCCGCGCAGGCCGCCGGAGACACCGCGCTGGCCCGGGAGCTGACCGACGACTACGACTACGACGCGGTGCAGACCTGCGCGGTCGACGGCATGTGCGCCACCGCCTGCCCGGTGCTGATCAACACCGGTGACCTGGTCAAGCGGCTGCGCGCGCAGGAGCACGGCCGGACGGCGGGGACCGCCTGGCGCGGCGCGGCCCGCCGCTGGGGCGCCACCACCCGGGGCATGGCCCGGGGACTCGACCTGGCCGGGGCGCTGCCGCCCGCGCTGCCCGAGGCCGCCACCCGGGCCGCCCGCGCGGTGCTCGGCGCGGACCGGGTGCCGCGGTGGCAGCGGGACCTGCCGCGCGGCGGCGTCCCGCGCCGCCCCCACCCGGCCGACGACCCCGACGCGGTGTTCGTCCCGTCCTGCCTGGGCACGCTGTTCGCCCCGGCGCAGGGTGGCACCGGCGTGGCCGCCGCGCTGCTCACGCTCGCCGAGCGGGCCGGCGTACGCCTGCTCGTGCCGGACGGCATCGGTGACCTGTGCTGCGGCACCCCCTGGTCGTCGAAGGGCCTCACCGACGGCTACCGGTCGGTCCGCGACCGCGTGCCCCCGGTGCTGCGCGCCGCGAGCCGCGACGGCGCGCTGCCGGTGGTCAGCGACGCCGCGTCCTGCACCGAGGGCTTCGAACGGCTGCTCGACGGCGCCGGGGACGTGCGGGTCGTGGACGCGGTCGCGTACACCGCCGGCACGCTGCTGCCCCGGCTGACGGTGCGCCGCCGGATCGGTTCGCTCGCGCTGCACCCGACCTGCTCGTCGGTCCGGCTCGGCCTGGACGACGCGCTGCTCACAGTGGCCCGCGCGGTCGCCGACGAGGTGGTGGTCCCGGACGGCTGGCAGTGCTGCGGCTTCGCCGGTGACCGGGGACTGCTGCATCCGGAGCTGACCGCGTCGGCCACCCGGGCCGAGGCCGCCGCCGTCGCGACGCGCCCCTTCGACGGGTACGCCTCGGTGAACCGGACCTGCGAAATCGGGCTTGCGCGGGCCACCGGGCAGCCGTACCGGCACCTGCTGGAGCTGCTGGCCGAGGTGACCGCGCCGTAGCGGTCCGGTCCCTCAAGATCGACACCAGTTCGGGGGAGTGGCGGGGTCGGGCCGGGTCTGAAGGCGCCACTTCCCGATGGTGGTGTTGATCTTGGTTGCCTTGGCCTGGGCTTTGGCCGGGTGGCTCGCTTCTCATGCAGGGGATGCCGCCGCTTCGGCGAGGTGGTGTCGGCCTTTGGTGGCGTGGGGTGCCGGGCGTGGGCAGGTCATACGTGATCGACACCAGTTCGGGGGAGTGGTGGGGTCCGGGTGGGTTGGATGTGACCACCTCCCCGTGCTGGCGTTGACCTTGGATCGGCGGGTGCACGTGGGGTGCGTGCTTGACGCCAACTCCGGGAGGTGGCTGGTTCTGTCCAGAGGTGCGCCTCCACTTGGGCGAGGCGGTCGCCGGTTGAGGGAGGCATCGGTGATGAGCGGGCCGGGGTGCGGTGAGCTGGGCGGGCGTACGGGGATCTCGATTGCAGGCGGGGCGATGGCGGCAGGGCTTACGGTGCGAGAGGGGAGTCCACGGGAGGGGTGACGCGGTGGCGGGGGTGCTGTCGGGGCGGGTCGCTGTGGTCACCGGCGCCGCGCGGGGGATCGGCCGGGCCGCGGCGGTGGCGCTGGCCGAGGCGGGCGCGGACGTGGCCGGGATGGACGTCGCCGGGCCGGTCAGCCCGATCCTGGACCTGCCGCCCGCTACCCCGGAGGACCTGGCCGAGACCGGCCGGCGGGTGACGGCGGCGGGCGCCCGCTGGTCGGCGCACGTGGCCGATCAGCGCGACATCGGCGCGGTACGCGCTGTGGCCGAGGCGGTGGAACGCGAGCACGGCGGTGTGGACGTGCTGTTCGCCAACGCCGGGATCCAGGCGTTCGCGCCGCTGCTGGAGATGACCGACCGGCACTGGCACGACCAGATCGACGTGAACCTCACCGGCGCCGCGAACGTGCTGCGGGTCTTCGCGCCGTTGCTGGTACGTCGCGGCGGCGGCCGGATCGTGGTCACGTCGTCCACCCAGGGGCAGCACGGCACCACGAACGGGTCCGCGTACTCGGCGTCCAAGTGGGGACTGATCGGGCTGGTCAAGTCCGCCGCGCTGGAACTCGGGCCGCACGGCGTGACGGTGAACGCGGTGATCCCGGGCCTGGTCGACACCGCCCTGACCCGGCACCGGGACCGGTACGTCCAGGCGCTCGTCGAGGCGGGCAAGCCGGCCTCCGGTGACCTGGCTCAGGTGGAGGACGCCGCGATTCAGGCGCTGCGGTCGAAGACGCCGCTCGGCGTGCCGTGGGTGGAGCCGGAGGACGTGTCGCCGCTGGTGGTGTTCCTCGCCTCCGACGCCGCGCGGATGGTCAGCGGCACGTCGTTCGCCGCGACGGCCGGCGACAGCGCCCACGTGACCGCCTGACCTCGCCGGGCTGCCGCTGCCGGCGGTCGTGGCTAGGCTCGGGCGATGCATCGATCGAGGTTGTACGCCCTGATCATCGACGCGCCGCAGGACGAGGCGGGGGAGTGCGCCGCGTTCTGGTCCGCCGCGCTCGGCGCGAGCCTGCGCACCGATCCGGCCGAACCGGAGTTCACCGGCCTGGCCGACGTGGTGCCGGGGCTGGTCACCGCCGTGCAGTCGGTCGACGACGCGCCCCGTCACCATCTCGACATCGAGACCGACGACGTGGCGGCCGAGGTGGAGCGGCTGTGCGGGCTGGGCGCCACGCCGGTGTCCCGCTGGCTCGACTGCCACGTGCTGCGCGCGCCGGGCGGGCACCTGCTCTGCGTCATCCCGGTGGCGAGTGACAGCGAGGTGTTCGAGGCCACCGCGACCCGCTGGCCGTGAACCGGTAGGCACGAGCCGGCGCCCCGGCCGTGCGGGCCGGGGCGCCGAAACCGTGGGTCAGGAGCCGTACGGCAGCGTGACCGTCGAGGCGTTCCCGACGCCGAGGATCGTGGGCGCGCCACCGATGGCGTTCCACACCTCGACGCGTACCGTGCCGCCGGACAGGTTGCCCAGCGTGCCGGTGGCCGAGAGCAGGCCCTGGGTCTGCCGGTAGCGCTCCGCACCCGGGATCGGATCGGTGGCGAAGTACCGGTAGGTCTCCACCCGCTCGACGCTGCCGTTGCCGGTCAGGTCGTAGGAGACCCGGATCTGGACGCCGTTGCCGATCGCGGTCCCCGCGTCGACGGCCAGGTCGAACACGGTCGCCCCGCCGGTGTACGTGCCGGTCAGCCCGGTGGCGGTGAACACCTGCGGGTTGGCCGGTGTGCCGTCGGAGTTGCCGTTCGCCGCCGCCACGTTCACCGTGCCGGCGGTGCCGGCGCTGCCGTCCAGCCCGCCGCCCGTACGCAGGTAGCGGACCGGTGTCAGCGGGGTGCCGGTACTCGGAGTGGGGCTGGCGGTGGTCGGCGTCGGCGTCGGCGTCGGGCTGGCCGTGGTCGGCGTCGGACTGGCGGTCGTCGGGGTCGGCGTCGGCGTCGAGGTCGGCGGCGGACCGGTCGGCACGGTCACGCCGCCGGTGGCGTCGCCGCCGCTCCACGCGTACGCCCCGGAGGTGGCCGTCCTCCCGGCCGGCACGGTGAGCGTGGTGCCGTTGGAGAACGTGACTGTGAGCGGCTGGGCGGTGATGTTCGACGCCACGTAGGTGCGGGCGCCGTTCTTGACGAACACCTTCGCCAGCGGGTGGTTCGCGGTGACCGTGGTGTCCACGGTGCCGAGCGCGGCGAGGTTGCGGATCCAGTGGAACGTGTGCGCCTTGCTCTCACCTTCCTCGCTGGTGAACCCGCTGTTCGCCCGGAAGTTGCGCAGCGCCTGCTCGCCGTCGCCGAGGGCCAGGAACTCCCAGATGATGTCCTGCCACACGGTCGGCGGGCCGCCCTTGTTGGTGACCAGCTCGGCGTAGTTGGCCTTGACGTACTCGGGGTGGTCGCCCAGGTAGAGGTGACCGCCGGTGATCGGCAGCATGTTGATGCCCTGGATCATCTCCGGCGCGGAGGAGAACCAGGTCGCGTACGCCCCGCCGTCGCCCCACACCATGCCGACCGTCTTGTGCCCGAACGCGGCCGGGAAGTTCTGGTCGTACACGTCGAACCAGTACTCGGAGATGGCCGCCGACTGCGTGGTCCACAGGTAGACCCCGGCGTCGCGGACGGCGGTGTCGCCGGTGGCCTGACCCCACTGGATCAGCGCGTTGGCGAAGTTCATCCCCTCCGAGGAGGACTCCTGGTTGTTGCCGGCGAAGAACGGCGCCAGCCCGGAGGCCCAGTCGTGCCCGGCGTAGATGTCGAAGTCCCGCAGGTAGGGGAAGCGGCTGTCGGCGCGGTCGTAGTTGTTGGCGTCGCGGATGAGCAGGTCGATCATGCCGCCGTAGCGGCTGTCGTCGGCCCAGCCCGGGTCGAACTTGGCGACAGTGGCGGCGGCGGCGATGAAGTAGCCGTAGTGGAAATGGTGGTCGTTGAGGTCCTCGTCGGAGCCGTACGAGGCCGGGTAGCCGATCAGCGTGCCCCAGTTGCGGTCGTAGTAGAACAGCTGGCTGGTCTCGCCCGAGCCGGCGGTGAGCCAGTTGGTCAGCCGGTTCTTCATCGCGGTCACCGCCGCGTCGCGGACCGGGGTCTGCCCGAGCTGGTCGGCGATCTCGGCGATCCGGGCGGCCCGGCCGAGTCCCTTGCCCGCCCAGTAGGTGTCCCGGCCGCTGACGCCCTCCGGGTTGCCCTGCTCGGCGTTGAGGTAGCCGGTGACGGTGGCCAGGTCCGCGCCGCTGGAGTCGCCGACGGCGGGCACCTCGGGCAGCACACCGGTGAAACGCATCGTGGTGGTGAACGACGGCACGCCGGTGAGCACCCGCATGGCGCCGCGCGCCGAGACGTACGTCGGGGTGATCGGGGTGGCGCCGGTGAGGCTGCGCCACTGGTGCGGGTAGAGCGCCACCACTGTCTTCGTCTCGCTGCCCTCGCGGGGCGTGGTGGTGAACGCGTACGTGGTGCGCACCGTTCCCGCCGACGGGTCGTACGTGTAGCTCATCCGGGTGCCGGTGACGTGGGCGTGGGCGTACCGGCCGTAGGTGTCGGCCAGGGCGGCCCGGTCGCCGCCGCCGGGCAGCACCGCGACCGAGAAGTACCCCTTGCCGGCCAGCGTCGAGCTGATGCCGGCGCCGTTGACGGTCCAGGTCGCGCCGGTCGGTGCGTACGCGACGTAGTCGTGGCCGTTGACAGTGAAGCCGATGGTGGCGCCGGAGTTGCGCCACACGGTGGGCGTCGCGGTGGCGGTGAGCTGCGCGGTGCCGCCGCTGACCGTGTAGTAGCTGAACGGCAGCCCGTGGCCGATGGTGGCGCGCATGGTGCGGCTGCCGTCGCTCCAGTCGGCGGTGACCGTCCAGTCGCTCCAGTCGGCGGCCTTGACGACCGGCGCGGACAGTCCGGGCATCCCGACGCGGACGTCCTCGCCGTACGGGTAGTGGAACTCGCCGACGCCGGTCGCGGTGCCGCTGATGGCCGGGGTGGTGGTGTACGACAGGCCGAGCCCGTTGTTCTCGGCCTTGAACGCCAGCGGGTGGGCGTGCAGGTTCTCGCTGCCGGCGCAGTTGTTGCGCTTCCAGATCAGCGACGACCACCAGTCGTTGGTGGGGATGGCGCCGGCGGGCGCGTCGGGGGTGGTGAAGATGCGCGGGTTGGTGCTGATCGCGCCGCAGCCCTTGGGCAGCTGGGCGCCGGGCGGCAGCGTCTCGGTGTAGCTGCCCGCGCCGACGGCGCCGGCGGTGGCCGTGCCGCCGCCGCCGGCCACGGCGCCCAGCAGGCCGGCGGCGAGCACGGACGCGGCGACGAGGGCGGTCGCCCGCAGACCGCGACGGCGGGCCGGGGACGGGACGGGCGCGGTCGGGGGTACGGGGTCGGGGGAGAAGTCCCGCAGGAGGTTCATGGAGGTCCCCTTCACGAGGAGAAGGCGGGGTACGAAATGGTGTTCCGGCAGTCGTGAGAGCGCTCTCTTGAGAAGGGACAGTAAGGTTCGGGTTACGGCTCCGTCAATGTCTTGTTACCAAAGAGAGCGCTCTCCCGTGCTCACGGAAGGCCCTCCGGTCACCTCGCGAAGCGCCCTGACCAGCGTCGACGGCCCGCACGAAGCGCCGCCCCCGACCGAGGCGGCCGGGGGCGGCGCGAGGACGCGTACGCCTACGCTGAGTCAGGCGGCGGTGGCGGCGAGACTCCGCACGTCGGTGCGTGCCGCAGCCGTGCCCGGCTCACCGGCGGCACCGGCTCGACCGGCGCCCGGCTGCCCGGCGCCCGGCTGCCCGGCGCCCGGCTGTCCGGCGCCCGGCTGTCCGGCGACCGGCCGCGACGCGGACTGCGGCGAGCCGGCGGACTGCCGGGGCGCGGCGGGCTGCCGCGGCGTCCGGGCGGCGCTCAGCCCCGCCTGCGCGTTGTTCCAGGCCGCGCACGGCCACGCCGCCCCGACGCAGCTCGGGCTGGTGCAGACGCGCTCGGCGTCCGGCTGGTGCGCGTCGGCCACCGCGGCGGCCAGGTCCCACAGCAGCGGATCGGTCACCTCCGCGGGGCGGTCGGCGACGCGGTCTGTGCTGGCTTCGGACATGATTCGGTCCCCCTGTCGTGAACGGCCCCCACCTGTTTCCGGAAACCGCCCCGGCCAAACCTGCGCCCGCCCGGGCGTGGACATAGGCTGGCCGGCGTGGCGAGGTACTACGACCTGCATCCGGACAACCCCCAGCCCCGCGTGATCCGGCAGGTGGTGGACCTGCTGCGCGCCGACGGGGTGATCGCCTACCCGACCGACTCCTGCTACGCGCTCGGCTGCCGGATCGGCAACCGCGACGGCGTGGAGCGGATCCGGGAGATCCGGCGGCTCGACGACCGGCACCCGTTCACCCTGATGTGCGCCGACTTCGCCCAGCTCGGCCAGTTCGTCAAGCTCAGCAACGCGGTCTTCCGGCAGGTCAAGTCCGTCATCCCGGGCAGCTACACCTTCCTGCTGCCGGCCACCGCCGAGGTGCCCCGCCGGTTGCAGGACCCGCGGCGCCGGGTGGTCGGGGCGCGCGTACCCCGGCACACCGTGACCCAGGCGCTGCTCGCCGAACTCGGTGAGCCGCTGCTGACCAGCACGCTGCTGCTGCCCGGCGAGGACGAGCCGATGACCCAGGGCTGGGAGATCAAGGAACGGCTCGACCACCTCGTCGACGCCGTGGTCGACGCCGGGGACTGCGGGCTGGAGCCGACCACAGTGGTCGACCTGTCCGGCCCCGAGCCGGAGATCCTGCGCCGCGGCGCCGGCGACCCGGCCCGCTTCGAGTAACGATCACCCGTTCCGCCCCGCCGGACCGCCGCCGTAGGGCACCGTGATCCCCGGCGGACGGTGACGGGGGTACGGCGTGGAAGCACTCGTGCTGATCACGGTGCTGGGTGCCACCGTGCTCGTCGGCACCACGATCGGCGGTCGCTACAGCGTCGCGCCGCCGGTCCTGCTGATCGCGATGGGCGCGCTGATCGGCCTGCTGCCGCCGTTCGAAAACCTGATCCTCGAACCCGAGGTCGTGCTGGTGCTGTTCCTTCCGGCGATCCTCTACCGGGAGAGTCTGGTCATCAGCCTCCGCGAGATCCGGGCCAACCTCACGGTGATCGTCGGGCTCGCCGTCGTGCTGGTGATCGTCACGATGGTCGCCGTCGCGTACACCGCGCAGGCCCTCGGCGTGCAGCCGGCCGCCGCGTGGGTGCTCGGGGCCGTCCTGGCGCCGACCGACGCCGCCGCCGTGGCCGGCCTGGCCAAACGGATGCCGCGCGGCATCCTCACCACGCTGCGCGCGGAGAGCCTGGTCAACGACGGTACGGCGCTCGTGCTGTTCGCGGTGGCGGCGGGCGTGGTCGCGGGCGGTACGGTGCCCGGTGCGCTGACGCTCAGCGGCGAGTTCGTCGGCAAGTCGGCCGGCGGGGTGGCCGCGGGCCTGCTCGTCGGCGCGGTCGTCGTGCTGATCCGCAAGCACGTGGACGACCCGATGCGCGAGGGCGGGCTGAGCATCCTCACCCCGTTCGTCGCGTTCCTGCTCGCCGACGCGGTGCACGCCAGTGGGGTGCTCGCGGTGGTCGTGTCCGGGCTGCTGCTGTCGTACGCCGCGCCCCGGGTCATCCGGGCCCGTTCCCGGGTCACCGCGTTCGCGTTCTGGGACCTCTCCACCTTCATGATCAACGGTGGGCTGTTCGTGCTGCTCGGCACGCAGGTGCCGCGCTCGCTGCGCAGCATCACCAGCCACTCGCCGACCGCGTCGCTCGGCATCGCGGTGCTCGTCGCAGCGGTCGTGGTGGCGATCCGCCTGCTCTGGGTGCACCTGTCGGTGTCGGCGCTGCAACGGGTGGACCGGCGGGAGTCGAGCCGGGCGCGGCACTTCGACGGCCGGATGCGTACCGCCGTGGGCTGGGCCGGCTTCCGGGGCGCCGTCTCGCTCGCCGCGGCGCTCGCCGTGCCGGTCACCATGCACGACGGGAGCCCGGTACGCGAACGTGACCTGATCATCTTCGTCACCGTCGTGGTGATCGTGCTGATCATGCTGGTGCAGGGCACCACGCTTCCCGCGGTCGTGAGCTGGGCCGGCCTGACCGGCGACCGGGAACGCGACGAGGAGGTGCGCTGGGCCCGGATCCGGGCCACCGAGGCGGCACTGGAGGCGCTGCCCCGGGCCGCCAGCGACGTGGGCGCCACCCAGGACACCGTGGACCGGCTGCGCGCCGACTACGAGGATCACCTGGCCGACGCCCGCGACCCGGGTGGCGAGGACGCGGAGGCGGAACGGGAGATGGCCCGCCGGCTGCGGCTGCGGGTGCTCGACCACAAGCGGCAGGAGATCACCCGGCTGCGCAACACCAGGCAGATCGACGACGCGGTGCTGCGGCAGCTCCAGGCGGCCATCGACATCGAGGAGATCCGGCTGCTCGGCCCGGAGATGGAGGAGTGAGCGACGCCGCCCGCGCCGGACGTCCGGCGCGGGCGGCGGCCCGCTCAGCGTGCGTCGACGGCGACAGCCGTGTACGGGGTGGCCGGCGTCGGCGGGGTGGAGAACCGGGCGTTGGGCAGGTAGAGCCGCCCGAGGGCACTGGTGACGGTGGTCGGCACGTCGAAGTCCGGATCGGTGAGCACCCGGCGCAGCACACCGGTGGTGCCGGCGTGGTTCAGCTCGACCGCGGCGACCTGGTTGAGCCGGTTCTGCACCACGTACAGCGTGCGGCCGAGCACCAGCAGGCCGTCGCCGTTGACGAACGTGCTCCCCGGCACGTCGACGGTGGTGGTGACGCCGGTGGCCGGGTCCACCCGGAACAGCGTGCCGGTGTTCGACTGCACGACGATCAGCGCCCGCCCGTCCGGCGTGGGCGCGATGCCGTTGAGGTTGATGCCGGTGCCGGTCTGCTGGAAGTCGCCGGTCAGCGGCAGCGTGGTGAAGGCGCCGGCGGGCGGCAGCGTGCCACCGCGCCCCAGCGGCAGGCGGTACAGCACCGGCCGGTTCGAGTCGGTGAACCAGGCGGCGTCGCGGGTGAGCGCCACGTCGTTGACGAACGTCGGCGCGTCGGCGAACCGGTAGCTCGCGAGCACGGCGCCGGTGCGCGTGTCGATCACCCGGGCGTCACCGGCGGTGCCGCCGGCGACGAAGAGCCGGCCCCGCGGGTCGACCTTCAGGCCGAGCGAGGGGGTGCCGGTGGCGGGGCTGACCTGCCGGCCCGCTCCGGTGATGAGGTCGGCGCGGTAGATCTCGCCGGTGGCCCGCGACCCGAACCAGGCGTACCGGCCGGCGGCGGCGACGCCCTCCGGCTGGAAGCCGTCGGGCAGCGCGATGACGCTCGGGCGGCGGTCGTGGGCGGTGGCGGGGGCCGGGGCGGCGGTGGTGACGAGGGCGGCGGTCAGGGCGACGCCGAGGGCGGTCCTGATGCGTCGGTTCACTGTGGTCCTTCCGGCGAAACGGTGGAACAGGACCTACCCCACTGTACGGTCGCGGGCCGCTGCCCGCCCGGGACGCGACCCGGCACGGTGGCCCCGTGCCGGGTCACGTCGACTGTCAGCCGGCCGCGCAGGCCGGCGTGCCGGAGGGCGCGGTACCCGTGCCCTGGAAGCCGAACTCGGTGGTGCCACCGGCACCGACCTGGCGGTTGTAGTCCACGTTGCGGAAGGTCACCGCACCGCTGGTGCCGCTGGCCTGGGCGCTCCAGGTGTTCGTGATCGCCGAGCCCGAGGGCACTGTCAGCGACACGGCCCAGCCGTTGAGTCCGGCGGAGCCCGCGGTGATGCGGACGTTGGTGACGAAGCCGCCCGGCCACTGGTTGACGGTGAACGTGGCGGTGCAGGCGCCGGTCGGCGGGGGAGTCGTCGGCGGCGCGCTGGTCGGCGGCGTGCTGGTGGGCGGCGCCGAGGTGGGCGGCGTGCTGGTCGGCGGCGCGGTGGTGGGCGGCGGGGTGCCGCCCTCGTTGAGCGCGTTCAGCACGGCGGTGTACGCCTGCTTCTTGTTGCCGCTGCCGTCGAACAGCAGCGGGGTGCCGCTGGCCCGCCAGGAGTCGGTGTCCCGGATGCCCCAGACCGTGATGCCGTTGCAGCGCGGCACGGCCAGGCAGTCCCGGGTCACGTTGCCGTACGTGGTGGCCTGGCTGCTGCCCGAACCCTCGATGTCCAGCTCGGTGATCTGCACGTCGACGCCGAGCGCGGCGAAGTTCTGCAGCGTGGTGCGGTAGTTGCTCGGGTACGGCGACCCGCTGTTGAAGTGCGACTGGAGACCGACGCAGTCGATCGGCACGCCCCGGGACTTGAAGTCCCGCACCATGTTGTAGACCGCCTGGGTCTTGGCCCACGACCAGTTGTCGGTGTTGTAGTCGTTGTAGCAGAGCTTGGCGCCCGGATCGGCGGCGCGGGCGGCACGGAACGCGGCCTCGATCCAGTCGCTTCCGGTGCGCTCCAGGTTGGAGTTGCGGCGGGCGCCGCTGTTGCCGTCGTCGAACGCCTCGTTCACCACGTCCCAGGAGTGGATCTTGCCCCGGTAGTGGGTGGCGACCTGGGTGACGTGGTTGAGCATCGCCTGGCGCAGCGCGCTGCCGGACATGTTCTGCGCCCAGCCGGGCTGCTGCGAGTGCCAGGCCAGCGCGTGTCCGCGTACCCGCATGCCGTTGGCCTGGGCGTGCGCGACGAGCCGGTCGCCGCTGCTGAAGTTGAACTGGTTCTGGGACGGCTCGGTGGCGTCCCACTTCATCTCGTTCTCGGCGGTGACCATGTTGAACTCGCGGTTCAGGATGCCGACATACGTGCTGTCGGACAACTTGTTCACCGCCACCGCCGTGCCGAAGTACCGGCCCTGCTCCGCCGCCGACGCGCCGAGCGTCGTACCGGCGCTGGCGCTGGTCGCCGCCGCTATCGTGGCGGCGACCACCGCGGCCCCCGCCACCATCGCGACCACAGCGGTCCGCGGGCGTGACCGGGCTGCCGCGCTCCCGCTGCCGCGGGCGAGCACCTTGTCCATCTGAACGCCTCTCTAGCCTGTCAATGGGATCGGCTCGCCTCGGCCACCGCCCGCCACGATGTCGGCTCCGCGCGGCCGCCCGGTGGCCGCGCCAGGTGGGGGAGTGAATCCCCGGCACATCGTGAGTGGATCGAAGCGAATCTCTGCCCGGAGCCTACCGGAAGCGTTCCGAAAACTTAATCACCTCGATACGTCGACATCGGGGCACGCGGCACCGGACGAACGGGCGGAATCCCGGGCGGGGGCGGTAGGCGGGCACGCGCGTACCGCCCGGCGCGGCTCCGGAAGTTTCGGGGAGCGCCGGTTCTGCCGGTTGAGTCGATCGCGTCGCCGGGCCGATGCTTGATGAATCGACCGTAGACGATGGAGGAGGTCCTGGAGGATGCGCCGACCCGCGCTCGTCGTACTCGTCCTCGCTGCCCTGCTCGCCGGCACCCCGGCGGTCGCCCGGGCCGGCGCCGCCGCACCGCCGCCCGAGCCCGCCGCGCTCGCCGCGATCCGCACGCCCGGCACCGCCTGGGGGCACGACCCGGCCACCGGCCGGCTGACAGTCACCGCCGACGACACGGTACGCGGGCGCGAGCTGGCCGCGTTGCGCCGGACCGCCGACCGGGCCGGCGCGGTGCTGCGCCACGAACCCGGGCGGCTGCGCACGCTCATCGCCGGCGGTCAGGCGATCCACGGCGGCGGCGGGCGCTGCTCACTGGGCGCGAACGTGCGCAGCGGCGCCACCTGGTACTTCGTGACCGCCGGGCACTGCACCCGCCTCGCCGCCACCTGGTACGCCGACAGCGCCCGCACCACGGTGCTGGGCAGCCGGACCGGCAGCAGCTTCCCCGGCAACGACTACGGCGTCGTCCGCTACACCGGCACCGTCGCCCACCCGAGCGCGATCCACACCTACCCGGGGCAGGTCACCGTCACCGCCGCGGGCAGCGCGTACGTCGGGCAGGCGGTCTGCCGCAGCGGCGCCACCACGGGCGTGCGGTGCGGCACCGTCACCGGGCTGAACGCGACTGTCAACTACGCCGAGGGCAGCGTCACCGGGCTCATCCGCACGAACATCTGCGCCGAACCGGGCGACAGCGGCGGCCCGCTCTACGTGGCGGCGACCGGTACCGTCATCGGCGTCCTGTCCGGCGGCAGCGGCAACTGCACGAGCGGCGGCACCAGCTACTACCAGCCGATCCTGGAGATCCTCGCCGCGTACGGCCTGACCATCCCCTGACCGGCCGCGCGGGCGGCACGACCGCCGCCCGCGCCGGACCGGTCACCCGGTCAGGCGCCGCCCGGCACCGCCATCTCGCCCAGGCGCGACCAGCCCTGCTGCGGCACCGTCGTGTTGACGATCCGGGGCGTCTCGGCCAGGTGCGGCGGCAACGTGCGCTGGGCGGTCCGGAAGTGCTCCGACTGCACGTGCGCCGCGCCCGCCTCGTCGTCCCGGAACGCCTCGACCAGCACGTACTCGGTCGGGTCGTCCAGGCTGCGGGACCAGTCGAACCACAGGCAGCCGGGCTCGGCCCGGGTCGCGGCGGTGAAGTCGGCGGCGATCTGCGGCCAGCGGTCGGCATCCTCCGGGCGGACCCGGAACTTGGCGGTAATGAAGATCATGGGATCAGGCTACCCAGGGCCGGCGGCCACCCGCGCGGCATCAGCTCTTGGCCGCCGGGCCGAGCAGCTCGGCCGCCCGCCGGTCGGCGAACGCGGTCACCGCCTGCTGCCCGGCGCCGAACACGATCGCCAGGCCCAGCAGCGCGGCGGTGCTGCTCACGCTGGTCTCCACCAGGCCGCCGATGACCAGCATGATGCCGACCACCGCGACCAGCGGGCCGACGGCGAGCTTGAGCAGCCCCTGCTGGAACGGCAGCTTGTAGGGCAGCCCGCCGGACCGGGAGGTGATCATCGACGGCAGCGCGCTGAGGAACGCCCCGAGGGCCCCGGCGATCAGCACGAAGAACAGCAGCCGCCAGGCCGGTACGCCACCGGCGTCGGTCGGCGCCTCCAGCAGCCGGACGTCGTGGCTGAGCCACTGCACCAGCACCACCAGGACCTCCGCCAGCAGCGCGAACACCGACAGGCCCAGCATCCGGTTGCGCAGCCGGCGCGCCGACTCGTGGAACTCGTCGGACGCCGAGTGGTAGCGCAGCAGCAGCGCCTGCACCCGGGCGCGCAGCAGCGCCTCGGACGGGGCGCCGGCCGACGGGTCGAGGTCGGTGAGCACCTTATCGTCGGCGGGCAGCACCTGCGCCGCCGCGCTGCGGTACGCGGGCAGCAGCCCGGTCAGCTCGTCCGTGGAGCGCAGCGCCACCATGGCCCGCTCCACCGAGTGGATCGTCTGCCACGCGTACTCCAGGTTGCCGCCGCGCAACCACTCGACCACGCCGCTGCGTCCGAGCACCACCTCCACCCGGGACAGCTGCGCGCGCAGCGCCTCGGCCCGCTCGGGGTCGCGCGGGGACAGCACCGCGAGCTGCTGGTACAGGTCGTCGAGCTTGGTCCGTACGCGGACCTGCCACACCGCACCGGGAACCGACGCGGCGGGCCGGGACGGCCCGCCCTCCGGCGCGTTCCGGGGCTCGGGTATGGCCTCCGGCTGGGTCTCCTGCTCGATCATCGTGCCCCACCTCTTTCCCCCCAGCCGCGCGGACCTGCTATCAGTATTCGCAGGTCAGGGCCATAATGGCTAGAGCACACCGGACAGTCGACCCGGCTCGCGAGGTGCGGGATCCGGCCCGACGGACGAGGCCGCAGCCGTCGGGCGGTCGGTAGCCTGAGCCGGTGACCGTCTACGCCCTCGCACAGCTCACCATCCACGACCGGGCGCGCTACGACAGGTATGCCGCGGCCTTCCCGCCGGTGCTGGCCCGATACGGCGGGAAGCTGCTCGCCGCCGACACCGCCCCCCGCGTGGTGGAGGGGGAATGGCCGCACCAGAAGGCGGTGCTCCTGTCCTTCGACAGCCGCGAGGACTTCGAGCGCTGGTCCACCTCGCCGGAGTACCGGGAGATCTCCCGGGACCGGGAGGCGGCCACCGAGGGCGTCGTGCTGCTGCTCGACGGGATCGGGCACGCCTGGCCGGCCTGACCCGCGGGCCCGCTCAGAGCCGGTGCCGCACCCACACGTTCGGCTCGACGTACGCGGCGTGGTCGTGGTCGGCGTCGACGAGCACCGGCGTCAGCGCTCCGGGCACGCGTACCGGGCCGGAGGTGTCGAACGGCAGCCCGGTCCAGCGCCGCCAGTCGGCGAGCGTGCCGGTCACCGTCATCGACCGGGGCGCGATCCGCTCGATCACCCCGCCCGCGCGGACGTGCACCCGCAGCCACGGGTCGGCCGGCAGCCCGTCCGGGCGGTGCCGGGCCACGTACTCGGTCATCGGCACGTCCGGGACGGCGGCCTTGCCGCTCGGGCGCACCGGCGCCACCAGCGTGTCGAAGCCGGCGCGGGCCACCGCCGCGCGCATGGCCGCGAGCATCAGCCCGGACACCCCGCCGCCGCGCCGGTCCGGTCGCACGCAGATCTCCAGCGCGGACACCAGGTTCGGCGTCGACCCGGTGAGCCGGCCGAGCGTGGCCCGCTGGATCACCCGGTCCCAGCCGCCGTCGGGCAGCTCGTCCTCGGTCCAGCGCAGCGGCACCGCGTACCCGCGGGCCACGGCCCGGCCCGGCTCGGCCGGGTCGACGGCGGCGAAGACGAACTCGGGGTGCAGCTCGTGCGCGACGCCGTAGTAGAGCGCCCCCATCGGATCCCAGAGCATGAACGGCGGCCAGGCGCCGTCGAAGTCGTCGTCCAGCAGCGGCGCCAGGTCGGGCCGCTGCGCCAGTGTCACGATCTCCAGGGTCACGCCGGGCAGGCTAGGGCCGCGCGGCCCGGACCGCACGCGGATTACCGCTGCGCCCCTGGTTAGGCTGCCGGCATGGCAGATCCGTTCCGGGTACGCGTCACCGTGCGCGGCTACGAACTCGACACGCAGGGGCACCTCAACCAGGCGGTCTACCTCCAGTACGCCGAGCACGCCCGCTGGGAGTGCCTGCGCGCGTCCGGCATCGGCCAGGACCGGCTGCTCGCCGGCGGCGTCGGGCCGGTCGCGCTGGAGGTGACGGTGCGCTACCTGCGGGAGCTGCGCGGCGGCGACGAGGTCGACGTGACCTGCGAGTTCCACTGGGGCGAGGGCAAGACGTTCCGGATCGGCCAGGAGTTCACCCGGGCCGACGGCACCCCCGTCGCATCGGTCAGCGGCGTCGGCGGGCTGCTCGACCTCACCGCACGGCGGCTCGTGTCCGACCCGCGCGAGCGGTTCCGGGCGCTGGCCACCGACCCCGGCCCGATGAGCCTGTAACGCCCGGTCAGCGCGCCGCGCGCAGCCAGGCGAGCACTGCCAGCACCCGCCGGTTGGTGTCCTCGTCCGGCGGCAGGCCGAGCTTGGCCAGGATGTTGCCCACGTGCTTGCCCACCGCCGCCTCGGTGACGTGCAGGCGGGCCGCGATCGCGGCGTTGGAGTGGCCCTCGGCGACCAGCCCCAGCACCTCCCGCTCCCGGGGGGACAGCGGGCCGAGCGGGTCGCGGGGGCGGCGCAGCAGGTGCCGCACCACGTCCGGGTCGACGGCGGTGCCGCCGGCCGCCACCCGGCGCAGCGTCGCGGCGAACTCGGCGACGTCTGCCACCCGGTCCTTGAGCAGGTAGCCGACCCGGTTGCCGTCGCCGCTGTCGAGCAGCGCGGCGGCGTACCCGCTCTGCACGTGCTGGCTGAGCACCACCACGGCCAGGTCCGGGCGCTCGGCGCGTAGCGTGACCGCAGCGCGCAGGCCGTCGTCGCGGTGCTGCGGCGGCATCCGGATGTCGGTCACCAGCAGATCGGGCCGGTGCGTGCGGACCGCGTCGAGCAGCTCCGGGGCGGAGCCCACGGCGGCGTCCACCGCGAAGCCGAACCGGGTCAGCAGGCCCACCAGGCCCTCCCGCAGCAGGATCTCGTCCTCGGCCAGGACGACCCGGATCACGGACGGCACGGCAGCTCCACCCGCACGAGGGTAGGCCCACCGGGCGGGCTGGACAGCAGCAGCCGCCCGTCCACCGCGGCCACCCGGTCCGCGAGCCCGGTCAGGCCGGTGCCGCGCGCCGGGTCGGCGCCGCCCCGGCCGTCGTCGCACACCTCCACCACCAGCAGCCGTTCGTCGCGGATCAGCCGCACCTGCGCCCGGGTTGCCCCGGCGTGCCGGGCCACGTTGCCGAGCGTCTCCGAGACCACGTACCAGGCGGTGGTCTCCACCAGCTCCGGCACCGGGCGGGTCAGGTCGGCGTGCACGGCGACCGGGACGACCGACCGGGCGGCCAGGTCACCGACGGCGGCGGCCAGGCCGAGTTCGGTGAGCTGCGCCGGACGGATGCCGTGGACGATCCCGCGCAACGTCACCATCAGCCCCTTGGCCTGCTCGTGCGCCGCCGCGAGCGGCCCCGCCCCCGGGGAGTCGTCCGGCACGTCGAGGCGGGCCAGCCCGAGCTGGAGCGTGAGGCTGGTCAGGCGCGGCTGCACGCCGTCGTGCACGTCCCGCTCGATGCGGCGGCGCTCCGCCTCGTAGGCGCTCACCAGGCGGGCCCGGGACCGGGTCACCTCGCGCAGCGCCGTACCGGCGGGCGCGTCGTCGAGCAGCAGGCGGGCCACCGTCGCCTGGACCGCTACGAGCAGGCCGGCCAGGTAGACCAGCGCCGGGACCGCCAGCAGACCGGCGAGCGCGTACGGCACCGCCTCGGCCGGGGAGTCGACTGTGGCCCAGACCAGCACGATCCGGTCCTCGCCGCCGGCCAGCCACGGACCGGCGATCAGCACCGCGTCCAGCAGCGCGAGCAGACCGACCGTTCCGTACGCCGGCGGCACCGCCACACCCAGCACGGCCAGGTACGCGGCCTCCCGCCACCCGGCGGCGGTGGTGAGGCGGGCGGCGAGCCCACGCCACCGCGGTGCTGTCACCGGGCGGTCGTCGACCAGGCCGAGGCGCCACCGCTCGACGGCAGCCACCGGCGCGCCGGCCAGCGGGGCGAGCGCCACCACCGCGAGCGCCAGCACGGCCAGCACCGCCAGCGCCGGGGCGTCGACCGGGCGGCCCCGCCGCAGCGCGCCGGCCACCAGCAGCAGTGGCGCGGCGACCACCGCCGCGCCGAGCGCCGCCGCGCCAGCCAGGGGCAGCGTCGTGACGGCGTACGCCAGTGCCCGCCACGGCCACGCGGACAGCAGGTAGCGGCGGCGGCGCAACGCGCCGGCCAGCCCGTGATCAACGGTCATGCGGTGACGCTAGCCAGGCCACGCCGTGCTTCCCAGCCGGCTGGACCCCGCTCTCCGGGTAGGCCTGGCCCTACCTCGAACCGGCCCGCCACGCCCCGTGTGCCGGATGCCCGGAGACGGTGCACTCGGCGGATGAGAAACCGCCTCGCGGGCGCCTGCTGGCTGCTCGCCGCCGTGTCGTTCCTCGTCGCCAACGTGGTCGTCGGCCTGGCCTGGGAGCAGCCCCGGTTCAGCTGGGCCGAGCACAACATCAGCGACCTCGGCAACGTGACCTGCGGCGTGTGGGACAACAGCCGCCCGCGTCCGGTCTGCTCGCCGTGGCACCCGCTCATGAACGCCGTGTTCGTCGGCGCCGGGCTGCTGCTCGCGCTCGGCGCGCTGCTCGCACACCGGGCGCTGCGCCCGGGCCGCGCCGCGACCGTCACCGTCGCATCGGCAGTGGCCGCCGGATCCGGGTACGTGCTGGCCGGCCTCCACCCGGCCGACGTGGACGAGAACCTGCACGTGCTCGGCGCGCTGCTGGTCTTCGCGCTCGGCAACGCGGCGCTGCTCGCCGCCGCGCTCGGCCGGTCGCCGCTGCTGCGCGAGCTGCGGACCGTCAGCGCGCTCCTGGGCCTGCTCGGCCTGGCCGGCACCGTGCTGTTCCTGTCCCGGGTGGACGCCGGCATCGGCGTGGGCGGCATGGAACGCGTCGCCGTGTTCCCGCTGTTCGCCTGGGTGACGGTGACCGGGCTGCGGCTGCTGCGGTCGCGTCGGTCCCGGCCCCTATCCTGACTGGATGGAGCTGGCGTTCAGCGGCGAGGTGTGGTTCTGGCGCGGCCCGGCGCCGTACCACTTCGTCACAGTGCCCGACGAGCAGAGCGCGGCCATCGAGGCCGCCTCGGCGTCGGTCACCTACGGCTGGGGCATGATCCCGGTGACGGTCCGCATCGGTGACACCGGCTGGCGGACGTCGCTGTGGCCCAAGGACGGCCGGTACGTGGTGCCGCTGCGGGTCGCGGCGCGCCGGGCCGAGGGCATCGAGCTGGGCGACCGGGTCGACGTGCGGCTGACGGTGGACGTGTGACCGGGCCGGAGCTGGCCGAGGCGGGCCGGCTGCTCGCCGCCGCCCGGCGGCCGGTGGTGTTCACCGGGGCCGGCATGTCGGCCGAGAGCGGCGTGCCGACGTTCCGGGACGCCCAGACCGGGCTCTGGCAGCGGTACGACCCGCAGGAGCTGGCGACCCCTGCCGCGTTCCGGGCCGACCCGGCGCTGGTCTGGGGCTGGTACGAGGCACGCCGGCACGGGGTGCGCCGGGCCCGGCCGAACCCGGGGCACCGGGCGGTGGCCGCGATCCGGGCCCGGTGCCCGGAGACCGTGGTGATCACGCAGAACGTCGACGACCTGCACGAGCGCGGCGGTGTGCCGGCCCCGGTACGCCTGCACGGCAGCCTGTTCGCGCCCCGCTGTTCGGCCTGCGCCCGGCCCGCGCCGCTGCCGTCCGACCTGCCGCCGCCCTCCGACGCGCCGGTGCCGTTCGGCAGTCCGGAGGCGCACGACGAGGCGGAACCGCACGACGGGCCGGAACCGCCCGGCGGGCCGGAGCCGCATGCGCCGGAACCGCACGACGGGCCGCTGACCCCGCCCGCGTGCGCCGGATGCGGCGCGCCCGTGCGGCCCGGGGTGGTGTGGTTCGGCGAGGCGCTGCCGTCGGCCGCGCTCGACGCGGCGGTCGAGGCGGCGTCCGGCTGCGACCTGCTGCTGACGGTGGGCACCTCGGCGCTCGTGCACCCGGCCGCCGAGATCCCGCTCGTGGCGGCCCGTCTCGGCGCGCCCGTGGTGCAGGTGAACCCGGTGCCGACGCCGCTGGACGCGATCTGCGCGGTGAACCTGCGCGGCCCGGCCGGCGAGGTGCTGCCCGCGCTTGTCCGCGCCGCCTGGCCGGACGCCGACGCCGGCTGAGCCGCCCGCCGCCGCCCTGCCTGACAGCCCGGCCGCGCCGCCTCGTCGTGCCGCTCAGCGGGCACCGGTCCGGCAGACCGCGCCGGGCGTGATCGCGGGAAACACCCGACCGCCCGTCCGGGGCCGCCTACCGTCGGCGCAGGAGGTGGACCGGCGGAGGGCGGCGGACGTGGCACGCGAACGGGTGCGAGGGCGGCTGCGCCCGCCCCGGCCGGGGCCGGACCAGCGCCGGGTCACCCCCTTCGAGATCTTCTTCGACCTGGTCTTCGTCTTCGCGCTCACCCGGATCATGGCGCTGATCGAGCCGCACCCGACCCTGACCACGATGGCCCAGGGCATGCTCCTGCTCGTGCTGCTCTGGGTGGCGTGGCTGTCGTACGCCTGGTTGGGCAACCACACGCCCGCCGACGTCGGGGTGGTGCGCGGCGGGTTCCTGATCGCGATGGCCGCGTTGTTCCTGGCCGCGCTCGCCATGCCGGAAGCGTGGACGCCGGGTCCGGGGCTGGACGGGCCGCTGATCGTCGTGCTGGCGTACGTGGTGCTGCGCGTGGTGCACCTGACGCTGTTCCACTGGGCCGCCGCGGACGACCCGGAGCTGCGCGCCCGGATCCGGTTCTTCGCGCTCGTCAGCGCCGTGGGCTGGGTGCCGTTGCTGCTCGGCGCGCTGCTGGACGGGGCCGCACACGCGGTGCTGTGGGTGCTGGGCTTCGCCGTCGAGGTGGCCGGTCAACGGCTGTCGTACGCCCGCCGGGGAGCCTGGCCGCTGCGCAGCCCGACGCACTTCGCCGAGCGGTACGGCCTGGTACTGATCATCTCGCTGGGGGAGTCGGTGGTGGCCGCGGGGGTGGGCGCGGCCTCGGCGGTGACCGAGCCGCCGGTCCTCGCCGTGGCGCTCGTCGGTTTCGTGGTGACCGCCTGCCTCTGGTGGCTGTACTTCCACCGCACGTCCCCGGCGGCGGCCCGGGCGCTCGCCGCCGCGTCGCCGGCGCAGCGGGACCGGATCGCCGCGGACGCCTACAGCCAGACCCATCTGCTGCTGGTCGCCGGCGTCATCTACCTGGCGCTGGGTATCGAACAGGTGCTGGAGCACGTCGCGGACCCGGAGGCCGGGCCCCGGCTGGACCGCTCCGCCGCGGTGGCGCTGTTCGGCGGCGCGGCAGTCTACCTGGCCGGGCGGCTGCTGTTCCGCCGTCTGACCGGGCAGCCGGTCGGACCGGCCCGGCTCGCCGTCGCCGGGGCGGCACTGCCGCTGGCCGCGCTCGGGACGGTGCTGCCGCCACCGCTGGCGCTGGCGGCGCTGGCCGGGCTCTTGCTGGCCGCGATCGCCGTCGATCGGCTCGGTGAGCCGGCCGCCGCCGGACGGCCGGGGGTCACCGACGCGCATCGACCGCTCTGAGGCCGGATCGCCGGCGCGGTCGGTGATCCTCACGCGTCGCGCGGCGCCCGCTTCGGGAAGACGGTGTACGCGACCGGCCAGAACACCAGCCAGCCCGCCATCACCACGCTGAGCCGGCCGGTCCACGCCCACAGCTCGGCGGTGCGCTCGCTGTCGCCCACCACGGCGATGCCGGCCAGCAGCACGGCGCAGGCGACCGCCCAGCCGATCATGCCCTTGCCCCACTCCCGCCACTCGTGCCGGGCCCGCGCCATTCCGTACCGGGGTGGCCGGCTCGGGGGAGGGCCGCCGGCGAACCGGTGTGCGAACCGCTGGTCGGCCCAGCGCACCATGCTGTGCCCGAACGCCACCGAGAACCCGAGGTACGCGGCGGCGAGGCCGTGGGCGAACGTGGCGGTCGCGCCCCGGCGCAGGTCGATCATCGTGGCGGCCAGCAGCACGAGGTCGACCACCGGCACGGCGATCAGCAGGGCGGCGCCGAGGCGGGGCCGTCGCAGCGGGTACCGGGCGATCAGGCCGGCGAGCAGCACCACCCAGAACGCCACCTCGCATCCGACGATCACTGCCACGAGCATGTGCCCTCCTTTTTTAGTACGCTGTGCGATAACCGTAACAGCGCTCGTCAACCAGGTTCCGGAGGGGCCCGTGCCCAAGATCGTCGACCACGACGCGCGCCGTGCCGAACTGGCACGGGCGATGTGGCGGGTCGTCTACCGCGACGGCGTCGGCGCCGCCACCGTCCGCAGCATCGCGGCCGAGGCGGGCTGGTCACCGAGCGCGCTGCGGCACTACTTCGCCACCCAGACCGAGCTGCTGGTGTTCGCCATGGAGCACGTGCAGGCCGAGGCGGCCGAGCGGATCACCACCGGGGACCGCACCGGCAGCCCGCGCGAGGTCGCCCAGCGGATCCTGGAACAACTGCTGCCGCTGGACCGTCAGCGCGTCCGCGAGGCCGAGGTGTGGCTGCTGCTCGCCGCGCGTACCCGGACCGACCCGGCCGCGCGCGCCCGGATGACCGAGGCCGACGAGGGCATCCGCCGCGCCGTCGAGTTCGCGGTCGTCCTGCTCACCGGGGAACCGGCCGCCGACCCCGAGGCGGTCGCCGGGCTGCACGCCCTGCTCGACGGGCTCGCGCTGCACGCGCTGCTGCACCCCGAGCGGATGCCGCCCCGGCGCGCCCGGGAACTGCTCGGCGCACACCTGGACGCGCTCGCCGCGCCCTGACGGTCAGTCGCCCGGCGGACGTCCCATCGCCGCGCCCAGCTCGGCGCGGCTGGCGATGCCCAGCTTGCGGTAGACCCGGGCCAGGTTGGCCTCCACAGTCTTCGGGCTGATGTAGAGCGCGTCGGCGATGAGCCGGTTGGTCTGGCCTCGGGCGGCGAGCCGGGCGACCCGCTCCTCGGTCGCGGTGAGCGTCGTCGGGGCCGGGGTGCGGGCGCCGATGCGGCCCAGCTCCGCCCGCGCCCGGTCGGCGAACCCGGACGCGCCGAGCGCGTCGAACTCGGCCACCGCCGCGTCGAGCGCCGCCCGCGCCTCCCGCCGCCGCCGCACCCGCCGGTACGTGCGGCCGGCGGCGAGCAGGCAGCGGGCCCGGTCCAGCGGCAGCACCGCCTCCGGCACTGCCGCCCTGGCCTGCGTCAGCGCGTCCAGCGCCGCGCCCGGATCCGCCCCGGTCGCCCCGGCCAGCAGCACCCGGCTGCGGGCCAGCCCGAGCGTCGTCCACGGGCGCGGCAGCCGGCTGTGGCGCCGCGCCAGCCGGTCCAGCGCGGCGTGCGCGGTGTCCAGGTCACCGGCGCCCACGCACGCCTCGATCCAGTCCGGCTCGAAGCGCTGACCCAGCGGTTCGGCGATGCCCGACCCGTCCAGGTCGGCGGCGAGCGCGCCGTACGCCGTCGCCGCGGTGGCCCACTCCCCGGAGGCCAGCGCCACCAGCCCGGTGAGCTGGTGGTGCAGCCGCCGGCTCCAGGCGTCGCCGAGGTCGTCGTCGCGGCGCAGCCCGGCGGCGGCGGTGCCCGCCTGCGCCAGCCGTCCCCGGTGCGCGTCGAGCACACCGGCCAGCCAGCTCTCGCCCACCAGCCCGGTGCCCAGCTGCTCACCCAGGTCGCGGGCGGCGGCGATGTGCGTACCGGCCTCGGCGAAGCGCCCCGCCAGCAGTTCCGTCTCGCCGAGGTGGGTCAGCACCTCGTGCCGCAGCGGGTCGTCGCCGCGTGCCACCGCCAGGTCCAGCATCACGTGCAGCCGGGCCCGCGCCCGGTCGTGGTCGTCGACCGACTTCCACCAGATCGCCGGCACCGAACCGGCCAGGAAGGACGGCTCACCGCCCTCCAGCGACAGTGCCCGGTCCAGCAGCTCGGTGGGCGCCGGGCCGCCGGCGCGTACCTCGTGGAAGAACAGCAGCAGCAGCGCGGCGGTGAGCAGCGGGCGGTGCTCGTCGCGGTCGGACAGCCGGGCGATCGCGGCCCGCGCATGCCGGCGGGCCGGCTCCGGCTGGTCGTGGAACATGGTCAGGTGGGTGTGGATCCGCCCGGCCAGGTCGCCGTCCGGCCCGGCGGCGGCGAGCGCCTGCTCGGCGACCCGGACGGCGGTGACCAGGTCGTCGGCGCACCACGCGACGAGCGCGCGCAACAGCAGCGCCTCGCCCCGCTCGGCGCCGGTCAGCTCGCCGGCCGCCGCCTCGGCGGCCCGCCCGGCCGCCGCGTAGTCGCCGCTGTCGATGCGGCACTGCACCGCGTCGAGGCGACGCCGGTTCCGGTCGGCGGTCGCGGACGGCGGGGTCAGCTCGGCCGCCCGGGCGTACCAGTCGGCGGCGAGCGCTGACGCGCCGCGCATCCGCTGCCGGGCCGCCGCGGCGGCCAGGTCGGCGGCGACGGCGGCGTCCGGCGCCACAGTGCAGCGGGACAGGTGCCGGGCCCGCTCGTCCGGGTCGGCGACAGCGGCGGCGAGCAGCGCGTGCAGCCGCCGCCGGGCGCCCGGCGGGATGCTCTCGCGCACCGCCGCCGCGTACCGGGGGTGCGCGAAGTCGATCCGGCTCGCCGTGGCCACGACCAGCCCGGCGTCCTCGGCCGCGTCCAGCGCCCCGGCCGGCACTCCCGCCGCCGCCAGGTCCCGCAGCGTCGGCACGGTCAGCAGCGCGGCCAGCCGCACCGCGTCGCGGCTCGGGCCGGGCAGCGCCCGCAGCGTCTCGGCGAGCAGCAGGCGCAGCGACGACGGTACGGGTAGATCCTCGTCGTGCGCGGGCGGGCGGGGCAGCCGCAGCACCGCCCGCGCGAGTTCGATCGCGAGCAACGGGTTGCCGTCGGCGTCGCGGGCCAGCCGGTCGGTGAGCGGACGGCTGAGCGTGCCGCCGAGCCGGGCGGCGAGGACGCGGTGCAGGTCGGGCGGGGAGAGCGGGGGTACGTCGGCACGCAGCAGCGGATGCCGGCCGGTCGGGTCGTCGTCCAGCCCGAGCGGCACCGGCACCGGCGGGCTGTCCCCGGTGCGGTGGGTGGCCAGGACGGCGGGCCACCGGGTCAGCCGGCGCAGCGCGAACCGCAGCGCCCGGGCGCTCGGCGGGTCCAGCCACTGCGGATCGTCGACGGCGAGCAGCACCCGGGGCGCGTCGGTGACCGCCGCGTCGAGCAGCGTACGGGTGGCCGCGCCCACCGCCCGCTCGTCCACCGCGCCGTCGTACTCGCCGGTCAGCAGCACCATGTCGGCGGCGACCCGTTGCGGCGCGGGCAGCCCCGGCAGCGCGTCCGCGAGCGGGCGGAGCACATCGGCGAGTGCCGCGTACGGCAGCGCGGTCTCGGCCTCGGTGGGCGCGGCGGACAGCACCCGCCAGCCGGTCCGCCCGGCGTGGGCGACCACTGCCCGCCACAGCGCGGTCTTGCCGATGCCGCTCGGGCCGTCGAGCAGCACCGGCGTACCGGAGGTCAGGGCACGCCACACCCGCTCGACGACCGCGTCGCGGCCGACCAGTGCGGCGTCCATGGCGGGATGGTGGCACAGCGGCGCCCGCTAACCCAGCGTCGGCGCGGCCTAGCCCGGAAGCTGTCCGCATATCGAGACGGGCGGGATCACCTCCTGGTTGCGGTAGACGTCGGCGCTCCAGCTCGGCCCGCCCGACGCCACGATCGGCGGGATCCGGGGCGCCCGGGACGGGCTGAGCAGGCTGAGGAACTTGTTGATCACCTGGACGACGGGTTCCAGGATCCGGTAGCCGATCCCGAACCGCGCCCGCACCCCGAGCCCGACGCCCCGGCACAGCGCGTACGGCGCGCCGAGCGCGGAACCGATGGTGGCGCCGTACGAGGTGATCAGCTCGAACCAGATCCCGGCGGTGAACAGGAACGCGCTGATCCCCATGGTGAACCGCACGCCGTGCCGGACGACCAGGCCCATCACGCCGACCGGCACGCCGGTGAGCGAGTCGAGCAGGCTGGTCCGGCGCGCGAAGCCCTCGGTCACGCGCGAGCCAACCCGGCCGTCGGCGTAGCCGAACCCGAGCTTGCCGGCCAGCGCGTACTCGCCGGCGCCGCGGAACGTGCCCCGGCGCGCGCCGAACGCGGTGACCACCTCCAGCGTCTGGCTCACCGTGAACGACAGCGGCAGGCCGGCGACCAGCCCGATCGGGAACGCGATGTCGACCGGGACCGGGAACGTGCGGCGGTGGTTCTGGCCGCCGTCGATGCCGGCGGTGAAGTCCACCTTGATGCCGAAGCCGCCGCCGATCTCCAGCTCGGCCCGGTTCACCCGGCCGGCGCCGACGGCCAGGTGGAACGACGCGGCCGGGCGGCCGACGGTGAGCGTCACGGTGCCGGCCAGCCGGAGCCCGCCGTCGTCGTACGTGAAGTGCGTGCCGACGCCACCGGCGCAGCAGAACGTCTGCACCCGGTAGCCGTGGGCGGTGGCGCCCGCCTGCCCGCCCGGCGCGGGTGGCGGCTGCGCGGGCGCGACGGCGAGCGGACGCGACCGGCCCAGCGTGCCGCCGGCCGCCGCGGTCTCCCGGGTCCACGACGGTTCACCCGCCACGTAGACGGTAGGGCGGTCGAGGATGACGTCGTCCCCGCCGAACGTGCCGTCCCGGATCACCTCGGTGAGCGTGACCGGGCCGATCGTGACGACCAGGTCGCCGCCGTCCTCGGTCAGGTCGAGCACCCGACCCACGCCGCGTCCGGTGAGGAACATGACCCGGCCGGGCGCGAGCCGGTCGGCGTCGCGGGCGCGCGGGTCGAGCCGCCAGGTCAGGCCGTCCGGGCTCACCGACCGCACGGTGCGGCTGCCGCCGCCGACCAGCACCACGTCCGGTTGCAGCGTGACGTCCTTCCCCGGCGCCGGGGCCTGCCCGTACCGGGGCTGCTCGCCGTCGCCCGCGCCGGCCGGGTCCGGCTCCGGCCCGAACGCGCCGCAGCCGGTCAGCGCGAGCAGCACCACCAGGCCGGCCGCGAGCAGCCGCCGGCCGCGCACGGGCCGCCTCACATCCGGCCGGCGACGGTACGGGCGAGCCGTTCCAGCGGCGCCCGGTTCTCCTGCGGGTCGTTGAGCCGCACCAGCCGCACCGCGACCCACAGCTCGCCCCTGCGCAGGAAGAACGCCTCGGCGGTGAGCAGCGCCTCGTCGGCCGTCCCGGCCAGCTCACGGATCTCGTGCCCGAGCTGCCGCTCGATGTCGAGGTACTTCTTGGCGCCCTCGCCCACGAACACCTCGACCTGGGCGGTCGGCCCGCTCACCGGTCCGGTGTAGGTGCACGACTGCCCGGCCACCACCGGTTCGTCCAGTGGCGTGCCGGCGAGGCGTTCCGCGTCGGCCTTCGACACCAGCGCGCACGCCTCCGGGGCGGCGTCGTCCACCGGTTCGGCGCTCGGCTCGGCCGGCGCCTCCCCGGTCGGGTCCGCGACCGGAGCGCCCGCCCCGGGCGCGGCGCCGCCGGGGGCCGGCGGCTCGTCGCCGCCGCAGCCGGCGGACGCGGTGAGCAGGGTGGCGGCCAGCGCGAGCGCGATCAGTCGGCGGGTTAGCATGCCTGCCCCGCTCAGGCCGGGATCGCGTCGAGCGTGCGGCGGAGGATCTGTTCGTTGCCCGCGGTGCCGCCGCCGAAGCTGCTGATGGTCACCGTGTACGTGCCCTTGCCGTCGATCAGCACCGCCTCGCCGCGGACGTCCTTGACCGCGAGGTAGCCCCGCTCGCCCCGGTCCAGGTCGACGACCTTCTCGTACTGCTGGCCGGCCTGGTCGTGCTGGTAGTCGTAGGTGGCCTTGCCGGCGGTGGCGGAGGCGGTGGTGACCGCCAGCTGGGCGATGCCGTCGCCGAACGAGCAGTTGCCCTCGTCGCGCAGCTTCCGGTCGACCAGCTCGGAGACCTGGGCGGCGGTGAACGGGCACGGGGGCCGGACGTCGTCGACCGCGCCCGCGTCCACGCCGCCGCCGTCCTCGCCCGCCGCCGTGTCGGCCGACCCGCCGTCGACGATCCCGTCGCCGGAGTCGCACCCGGCCGGCGCGAGCAGGGCGAGCAGCAGCAGGGGCAGCGCCAGGCGGGCGCGGTGGGTACGGGCGGTCCGGGCCGGTGTGAGCGCGTCAGATGCCATGGCTCCGACGCTAGGCGCGTCGTCACCGGCCGTAATCGGGGGTTTCCCTACGCGGTGACCTTGCGGACGGACGGATCCGCCCCGGCGGGCGTCGGCTGCACGTCGGTCGGCCGCCCGACGCGGATCGCGAGCCGCTCCAGGTAGCCGACCATGAGCGCGGCGAACAGCAGCACGAACAGCACCAGCAGGGGAAGCGGCATGACCAGGCCCAGCGGAGGCCCGCCGTCGGCGCCGAAGCGGCGGTCGGCGAGCATCTGCACCAGCACCGGCGCGGTCATGCTGTCCGGACCCCGGCTCACGAGCATCGCCCACAGTGGCGCCTGGGCGTGCGCCAGCCAGGTCGGCAGCGCGGTCACGGCCAGCATCGGCAGCGCCGGCAGGAGCAGCGTACGGCCGACGCCGCCGCCGGAGCGCCACCGGGCGTGCTGGCCCCGGAAGAGCAGCGTGAACGCGAACAGCGCGGGCACCGACAGCCAGACCGGCGGGACCAGGCCGAGGAACGAGCCCAGCTGCCCGGACTCCTGGGTGCGCTCGTAGCCGGCGATCGCCAGCGGGCCGACGCCGACGAACAGCCACGGCGCGAACGGCACCAGCAGCAGCTCGCTGAAGCGCCCCAGCGGGCGCAGCGCGCCGATGCCGAACCCGGCGAGCGCCGCGACGCCCACCGCGACGAGCGTGGACAGCAGCGGCGGCAGCCAGGTGTTGACGAGCACCGTCGAGGTCTCGACCGCGGCCGGCAGACGCCCGGTGCCGGAGGAGGAGTTCCGCAGCCACGGCAGCGACGCCCAGACGGTCACGCCGACGACGACCAGGAGCGCGACCGCGACCAGCGCGGCGAACAGCGGCCGGCGGCCGGGGGAGGACTCCGCCGCCCCGACGGCCGGCCGGTCCCGCCAGCCGTCGAACTCGATCCGCAGCCGGGTGGCCAGGACGAGCCCTGCCGCGGCCAGCCCGAGCAGCCCGAGCAGCACCAGCAGCAGCGTCGACGTGGCGGATCCGAGACCGAAGCGCATCGTCCTGAAGGCGCCCTGCACGGTGGCGAACACCGGGGTGGCCGAGTCCCCGCGCGGCCCGCCGGCGGTCAGCAGCGCCGGGGCGGCGTACGTCTGCAGGGCGGTGGCGAGAACGCCCAGGGTGAGCAGCCCGCCGACGGCGAGCACGGCGGACGCGGGCCGGTCGCCGGGCTCGCGGCGGCGCAGCGCGCTCAGGTACAGCGTCGCGGCCACCGCGACGACCAGCCCGAACGTCACCTGCGCCAGCGCCGAGGTGAGGAACAGCCGGGGGGACTGCAGGTCCCGGGCGAGGGTGCCGTCCTCGATGCCCTCGGCGCGCAGGCCGAGGAGCACGGCGACCGGCGCGTACGCGGCGAGCGGCAGCGCGAGCACGCCCCGTGTCACCAGGCGGGCGGCCCGGCCGGCCCGGTCGGCGAGGACCGCGAGCAGCGGCGCCGCGACTAGCGCCACCGCAAGCGGGACCAGGCCGAGCAGCACCGCGAACCCGATCTGCCCGACCACCCCGTCGGTGAAGGCGGCCTCGTAGTTCGCCGTGCCGACCGACTCGCCCGAGCGGCGCGGCCCGTCCGCCTGGAAGCTGCGGGCCGCAGTGGACAGCGTGGGCAGGACGTACGACCAGACCCAGGCGATCACCGCCGGAACGGTCAGCGCCAGCCCGATCAGGACTCGCGACGGCCGGTACGGCGGCGTGGGCGGGGGCACTGGTGCTGTCGCCTGCGGCGCGGCCGGCTGACTCATCTGGACATCCACCCTCGAAGATCGACGATCATGGCCGTCGCGACGATAACCGATGTCGTCCACCCGTGCGCCGATCCGTCGCCGCCGCGGCGGATAGGGTCGCAACCGTGCGGACCAAGCAGGAGCTGTCGACGGCGATCCGGGAACGACGGCGGGCGGCGCTCGTGGTCAACGCCCACTCCCGCCGCGGCCGCCGGCTGTACGACACCGTCCACGCACGCCTGCGGGCGGCCGGTTTCACGCTGCTCGGCGCGTACCCGGTGGACCGGCCCGGCGAGCTGGACCGGGTACTCGCCGAGGCCGCCGACCTCGGGCCGGACCTGCTGGTCATCGGCGGCGGCGACGGCACCGTCGGCGCGGCGGCCCGGCTGCTCGCCCACCGGGACGTCGCGATGGGCCTGCTGCCGCTGGGCACCACTAACAACTTCGCCCGCACCGTCGGCGTCCCGCTCGACCTGGACGCGGCGATCGCGGTGCTCACCGACGGCAAGGTGATCGACGTCGACCTGGGCCTGATCGGTGACACCCGGTTCACCAACCACGTCGGGATCGGGCTGTCCGCCGACATCATGCAGGCCGCGCCGCCGGGGCTGAAGCGGGTCGTCGGGCGGCTCGCGTACCCGCTGACCGGGCTGGGGCTGCTCGCCCGGCACCGGCCGCTGGCCGTGACGGTCCGAGCCGAGGGCCGCGAGCACACGTTCACCACCCACCAGGTGTACGTGGCCAACGGCGGCTTCCACGCCGGCCGGCCGATCACCGCCGACGCCACCGCCGACGACCGGCTGCTGGTCGCGTACCCGGTGGGTGGGCCGACCCGGCGCGGGCTGCTGCGCGAGACGGCGCGCAACGCGGCGGCCGGCCACCGCCGCACCCTCGGCGACGAGCCGTTCCTGGCGGTACGCCAGCTGTGGCTGGACACCGACCGGCCGGCCCGCATCGAGGTCGACGGCGAGCCGTACGGGCAGACGCCGGTCCGCATCGGCCTGGACCCGAACGCGTTGCGGCTGATGGCCCGGGCGGACAGCCCGGATCACTGACCGTCAGGCCCAGTGCTCCTCGTCGGGCAGCGGGATCTCCGTGTTCTGCTCCACCGCGTCGGCGGCGGTGAGGTCGTCGCGCACCGACTCGCCCAGGCCGGCCCGGTCGCTCGGCGGGCGCAGCACGCCCTGCTCGGCCAGGTCCGCCTCGCTCGCCTCGGGCACCGCCGCGTCGACCGTGTCGGGCGGCCCGACGAGCGTCTCGTCCTGCCGCTGCTCCTGCGCGTCGGCCGCGGGCGGGCGGCGCAGCGCGTCCTCGCTCATCGCGTGCCCGTCACGCCGAGCGCCGTACGTACGGGGCGCTCTGGTCGGCCACGTCGCCGTACTCGGCCGGGAGCTGCCCGACGACCTGGGCGTAGACGGCCGGGTCGACGGCGTCGCGCAGTACGTCGAAGACCGCCGTGACCCCGTCCCGGGCGGCGTCCACGTCCACGTCGGCGCGTCCGCTCACCCGCTCCACGAACACGTCGAGCCCGAACGGCTCGGCGTCCTCGGCCGGGCCGAACGCGTACGCCCGCAGCGCCTCCGGCAGCCGGTCGGCGAGGTCGCGGGCCTCCCCGCCGTCGATGCGCTCGGCCAGCGTGGTCAACGTCGCCCGGGTGATCGCGGTGGCCTGCTCCGCGGACGCGCCGCACCGCTGGGCCACCGCGCCGATGAACTGGTCCTGGTCCATCTCGCCGCCTTCCTCCGCCGGGATCGCCGGATTCCCACGCTGGACCTCCGCAAACGGCCGCCGGGCCGGGGGGTAGCCTGCAGCGCGGAACCCGCAGCGAGGAGGCCCGGCAGTGCAGCCGACGATCGTGGACGTGCCCACCCCCGACGGAACTGCCGACGCCTACCTGGCCACGCCGGGGACCGGCGGACCCTTTCCGGCCGTGCTGCTGTTCATGGACGCGTTCGGGCTGCGGCCCCGGGTCGCGGAGATGGCCGCCACGATCGCCGAGCGCGGGTACGTGGTGCTCGCCCCCAACCTGTTCCACCGCGCCGGGCGCGCCCCGCTGATCGACCTCGGCGCGCTCGCCGACGACAGCCGCCGGGCCGCCCTGTTCGAGAGCATCGGGCCGATGATGGCCGCGTTGACGCCGGACGCGGTGGCCCGCGACACCGCCGCCTACCTGGACTTCCTCGCCGCCCGGCCGGACGTCGCGCCGGGACCGGCGGCGATCACCGGCTACTGCATGGGCGGCACGAACGCGCTGCGTGCGATCGAGGCGCTGCCGGACCGGATCGCCGCGGTGGCCGCGTTCCACGCCGGCCGGGTGGTCACCGACGCCCCGGACAGCCCGCACCTGGCCGTCGGCGCGGTGACCGGCGAACTCTACTTCGGGCACGCCGACGCCGACCCGTCGATGACCGCCGAGCAGATCGCCACGCTGGAGAAGACGCTGGACGCGTCCGGGGTGACCTACCGCTCCGAGGTGTACGCCGGCGCCCGCCACGGCTACACCCAGTCGGACACCCCGATGTACGACGAGCAGGCCACGCAGCGGCACTGGACGGCGCTGTTCGACCTGCTCGACCGCACGTACCGCCGCTGACCCGCCCACGGCGCGCGGGGCACGGCCGGGAGACGATTCACCGGCCCGGAGCCGGGTAACCGCCGTCATGACCGACCGCCGCGCCGACACCGTCCGCTCGCCCCTGGACCGGGCGGTCGAGCGGGGCGGTCTCGCGCTCTCCCGGGCCCGCGCCCAGGGCGGCGCGGCCGGCCGGAACCGGCTGCGCCAGCTGGAGATCACCGTGGTGATCTCCGCGCAGGCCGGGCTGGCCGCGGCGCTCGCCGCGCTGCTCGCCCAGGAGCTGCTCGGCTCCGGCGCGCACGTCTTCGCTCCCGCCGCCGCGGTCGGCACCATCGCCACCGCCATCGGCCAGCGCGCCCGTCGCACGTTCGAGCTGCTCGTCGGCGTCGGCCTCGGCATCGTGGTCGGTGACCTGCTGCGCGCGCTGCTCGGCAGCGGCTCCTGGCAGACCGGCCTGGTGGTCACGCTCGCCATCGCCACCGCCCTGCTGGTGGCCGGGCGCGGCGGCGCGCTCGTCGGCCAGGCCGGCGGCACGGCGGTGCTGATCGCCACGCTCGCGCCGGTGCAGCCCGGCCTGGAGCTGCCCCGCATCTTCGACGCGCTGGTCGGCGGCCTGGTCGGTCTGTTCGTGGTGGCGCTGCTGCTGCCGGTCAACCCGATCCGCGTGCTGGACCGGGCGGTGGAACCGGTGGTCGCCCGGCTCACCGAGCAGCTCGACGCCGTCGCCCACGCGCTGACCCGGCGGGACGCCGACGCGGCCCAGCGCGCCCTGGAGGACCTGCGCGGGCTCGAACCGGACATCGGGCGGCTCAACGACGCGCTCAGCGGGGCCGAGGAGGTGGTCACCATCGCGCCGGCTCGCTGGCACCGCCGCGCCCAGTTCCACAGGTACGCCGACGCGACCCAGCACCTCGAACGGCTGCTCCTGTACGCCCGCTCGATCGCCCGCCGCTCCGCCACCGCGTTGCAGTACGACGAGCCGATCCCGCCCGCGCTGCCCGACGCGGTGGCCCGCCTCGGCGAGGCGGTGCGGGAGCTGAAGCGGGCCTGCAAGTCCGGAGAGGATCTGGAACGCACCCGGGAGCTGGTCCGGCAGGGCGCCGAGCTGGCCGGGCGCGCCTGGTCGCAGGGCGTGCGCACCTACGGCGAGGCGATGATCAGCGACCTGCGGACCGGGCAGAGCGAGCTGCTGCGGGCCACCGGCTGCCGGCCCGAGGACGCCAACGGCACAGTGCGCCGGGCCGCCGGGGCGGGGGAGGCGGAGGCGCGCCCGCCGGTCCGGGCCCGGATGAGCCGGCCGGTCCCGCGCCGGCCCGCCGGACGGCACCAGCCGAAGGCCACCGGGCGTGAACTGGCACCTGCCCGAGCCGGTCCGGCTGGTTAGCGTCGGCGCATGGACATCCGTCAGGACGCACCGGCCGCCCGCTTCGCCGCGCTCACCACCGCGCACGTCGCCGACGCCTGCCTGCGCGCCGGTGTCCCCGTCCGCTGCGCCCCGGCCGCCGTCGTCCCGGTGCTGCCCGGGCGGCGCCTGGCCGGCCGGGTCCGCCCGGCCCGGCACGCCGGCAGCGTGGACGTCTTCCTGGAGGCGATCGAGCAGGCCGCCGAGGGGGACGTGCTCGTCGTCGACGACGGCGGGCGCACCGACCGGGCCTGCGTCGGCGACCTGGTGGTGCTGGAGGCGCGGGCGGCCGGCCTGGCCGGGCTGGTGGTGTGGGGCGCGCACCGGGACACCGCGGACCTGGTCGCGGTCGGGCTGCCGGTGTTCAGCCTCGGCGCCACCCCGAGCGGGCCCCTGGAGCTGGACCCGCGTCCGGACGGGGCGCTGGCGCACGCCATGGTCGGGCCGTTCACCGTCGGCCCGCAGGATCTGGCGCTGGCCGACGACGACGGTGTGCTGTTCGTACCCGCCGATCGGGCCGGGGAACTGTTCGACCTGGCCGAGTCCATCCGGGACACCGAGCGGCGGCAGGCCGACCGGATCCGGGCCGGGGAGTCGCTGCGCGCGCAGGTCGGGTTCGGCGCGTACCTGGCGGCCCGGGAGGCGGACCCGGCGCTGACGTTCCGGGCGCACCTGCGGGCGGTGGGCGGCGCGATCGAGGAGTGACCGGGTCAGCCGCCGCGCGCCCACAGTGCCAGGCGTACCCGGTTGGCGCTGCCGGTCTTGGTCATCAGGCTGGTGATGTGCGTCTTCACCGTGGTCACCCCGATGTGCAGCCGGTCGGCGATCTCGGTGTTCGACAGCCCGTCGGCGACCAGGTCCAGCACGTCCTGCTCGCGCGCGGTCAGGTCGGCCGTCCGCCGGGGCGCGCCGGCGCGGGCGTGCACCGCGCGTTCGACCAGCCGGCGCAGGACGTCCGGGCTGAACGGGCTGTCCCCGGCGGCGGCGCGGCGGACGCCGTCGAGCAGGTCGGCCGGGGGCGCGTCCTTGAGCAGGAACCCGCAGGCACCGGCGGTGAGCGCGGGGTAGAGGTGGTCGTCGTCGCCGAACGTGGTGAGCACCATGATCCGGGTGGCGGGCCGGTCGGCGAGGATCCGGCTGGTCGCGGTGATCCCGTCGACGCCGGGCATCCGCAGGTCCATCACCACCACGTCGGGTCGCAGCCGCGCGGCGAGGGCGACCGCGTCCCGGCCGTTGTCGGCCTCGCCGACGACCTCGAGGTCGGGCTGAGCGTCGCAGAGCATCCGCAGGCCGGCCCGGATGAGGTGCTGGTCGTCGACCAGCAGCACCCGGATCACGCCGGCTCCGGCGTGCCCGCCCGGGGCCGGGGCGCCCGGTGGGCGGACTCGGCCGGGGGCAGCACGGTCCGGACCCGCCAGCCGGACCCGGTGGGCCCGGCCTCCAGCCGCCCGCCGAGCACCTCGACCCGCTCCCGCATCCCGACGATGCCGTGGCCGCCGCCGGTGGGCACCCCGGCCGGCGCGGCGCCCCGCCCGTCGTCGGTCACCGTCCAGTGCACCGCGCCGTCCTCGACCGACACGGTCAGGTGTGCGCGGGCCGCCGCGCCGGCGTGTTTCGCCACGTTCGTCAACGCCTCCTGGGTCAGTCGCAGCACCGCCTGGCCGCGTACCGCGTCGAGCGTGCCGACCGCGGGGTCGATGTCGGCCTCCACCACGACGCCTGCCTGCCGGGCCCGGTCGACCGCCGCGCCGAGCGCGGCCGGCAGCGCCGTCGGCTCGATCGCGGTCAGGGCGGCGTCGCCGCGGAGGCCGTCCGGGTCGCGCAGCACCGCCACCAGCCGCCGCAGGTCGGTCAGGGCGGCCGTGCCGGTGGCGTGCACGTCGTCGAACACCTCGCCGACCCGGGGGTCCAGGTCCGGCAGCACGTGCCGGGCCACGCCGACCCGTAGCACCATCGACGCGACGTGGTGCGCGAGCACGTCGTGCAGTTCCCGGGCGATGGCGCCGCGCTCGTCGGCACGGGCCGCCCGGCTCTCCGACTCGCGCCGTCGCCGTTCCGCCTCGGCCCGCTCCTCGGCCTGCCGCCCGAGTTCCCGGGTGGTCCGCACGACCAGCCCGAGCAGCAGCGGCAGGCCGACGGTGACGGCCAGCCCGAACAGGCCGGTGAGCGCCGCGCGGACCGGTTCGCCGATCAGGCTGGTCAGGTCGACGACGGCGAGCAGCCCGGCGCCCAGCCAGACGGTGCGGGGCCGGGTGGCCCGCATCGTCAGCTCCAGCAGCGCCCAGCTCGCACCGACCTGGTTGATCATCACGTCGTCGACCAGGACGAGCGCGGCGACCAGCAGGACCGCCTGGATCAGCAGGTTCAGCAGCGGACGGCGGTGGCACAGCAGCGCCAGCACGAACGCCGGGACCGCCAGCGCCCACTGCGTACCGGTGGCGGCCGGGCCGCCGTGCGCGCCGAAGACCAGGTAGCCGATGCCGCTGAGGTCCAGCAGCAGAATCCGCGCGAGCGTGTCGCGCGCGTCGAACAGCCGACCGACCCAGGCCACGGCGTCAGCCTAGGCAACCGGTGCGGCCGGAGGCCACCGCGTTCACCGGCCGCCGCCACCCGCCCGGCGGTCCGAGGTGGACCGCCGGGCCGAGCGGGCCGGAGACCGTGGTGCTCATCCGACCAGCACCACACCGGTACGCGGGCTGCGGCGGGCCAGCACCAGCGTGGTGGCCGTCGCCGTGGCCGCCACCAGCACCCCCGCCGCGGCGAGCGTGAGCGCGTCCGGGGCCACCAGCGGCTGCCCGCGCAACGCCTGCCCGGTCACCAGCAGGGTGAGCCCGGCGTACGCGGCGCCGCCGACGAGCACCAGCCGGGCCCGGGTCAGCTCGTCCAGCCGCGCGCCGAGGAACCGGTCGAGCAGGATCGCCAGCAGCGGCAGCGCCTGCAACGCGTGCATCCCGACGAAGTGCCCGACGCGCAGGTCACCGCCGGTGGTGCTCCATCCGAGCAGCGGCAGCCCCGGGCCGCCGTCGGGCACACCGACGCTGTGCGCGCCGCTGATCCCGGCGGCCGCGCCGGCCGGGCGCTGCACCACCATCGGGAACGCGACGAGCATGCCGAGCAGGGACACGGCGAGACCGAGCCGGACCGCGTACCCACCGGCCCGGTCCGGAAGGGACCGGCGGGCCAGCACGACCGCCAGCACGAACTGGGCCGCGAACAACACGGTGATCGCCACGCCCATGACGTCGAACAGCACCGCGTTCAGCGTCGTGGTCCCGTTGAAGTGACTGGTGGTGCCCCGGAGCACCTGACCCACGATGACGACCATCTCCAGCACGGACATGGCCACGATCACGGTGGCGGCCCGCTCGGCCGCCCGGCTGCGGCGGGGCAGCAGGGACAGCATCCAGGCGAGCGTGACGCCGTAGAGCACGAACGAGATCGCGAACTTCAGCGGCTTGAGCCAGATGGGCGCGCCGGTGAGCACGCGCGGGTCGGCCACGACGCCGACCGCGGCGACGACGGTGAGCACCGCCATCGCGGACACGAGGAGCATCAGGGGGCGGTGCCATCCGGCCGCCCGGTTCCGCAGGGTAGTCATGCCTGGAGATGCTCGTGACGGGCCGGGCCGGTCGCGCCCGCCCGGAGGCCGCACCCGCGGCCACGGGTCGGAGCCCGTCTCCTACTCCGGGAGGAGGCCGGGCGGTCAGTCCGGCAGCCGGGGCATCTCGACGCCCGGGTCGCGGCCGAGCAGCACGCCGCGGGTCAGCGCCCGCGAGCCGAAGCGGTCCCGCACCGCGTCGACGGCGGCGTCCAGCGCCGGACCGGGTTCGGCGGTGAACGGCAGGGTGAGCTGGGTGTGCCCGCTGCCCAGGTTGCCCACCGACACGCCGAGAAGCGTGACGCCCCGTTCCGCGATCTGCGGCAGCGCGGCGCGCAGCAGGTCACGGGCGGCGGCCCGCAGCGGCCCGGTCTGCGCGGTCGGCTCGTCGATGGTGTGCGACCGGGTGGCCCGTGTGTAGTCGGCGAAGCGCAGCCGCAGCGTCACCGTGCGGCCGGTGCGCCGGGCCGCGCGCATCCGGCCGGTGACCCGGTCGACCAGCCCGGCCAGCACCGCGTCCAGGTCGGCGGGGGAGTGCGGGCCGCGTCCCAGCGCGTGCTGCGCGCCCATCGAGGAGCGGCGGCGGCCCACCTGCACCGCCCGGGGGTCGCGGTTGTGCGCCAGGGCGTGCAGGTGCCGCCCGGCGCCCGCGCCGAGCAGCGACACCAGCGCCGGCTCGTCCAGCCGGGCCACCTGCCCGACGGTACGGATGCCGCGGTCGCGCAGCCGCGCGGCGGTGACCGGGCCGACGCCCCACAGCCGTTCGACAGGCAGCGGGTGCAGGAACGCCAGTTCCCGGTCCGGCTCGATCACCAGCAGCCCGTCCGGCTTCGCCACGCCGCTGGCCACCTTCGCCAGGAACTTCGTCCGGGCCACGCCGACGGTGATCGGCAGGCCGACCTCGCGGCGTACCCGTTCCCGCAGCGTGGCCGCGACGGCGGCCGGCGCTCCGGCAAGCCGCCGCAGCCCACCCACGTCGAGGAACGCCTCGTCGATGCTGAGCCCTTCGACGAGCGGGGTGGTGTGCCGGAAGATCTCGAATACCGCCCGGCTGGCGGCCGTGTACGCGGCCATCCGGGGCGGCACCACGATCGCGTCCGGGCAGAGCCGCCGCGCCTGCCGGCCGCCCATCGCGCTGCGCACGCCCCGGGCCTTGGCCTCGTAGCTGCACGCGAGCACCACGCCGCCGCCGACGATCACCGGCCGGCCGCGCAGCCGGGGGTCGTCGCGCTGCTCGACCGAGGCGTAGAACGCGTCCAGGTCGGCGTGCAGGATGGTGGCCTCGCTCGACACCCCGCCATCTTCGCACACATGTTCGAATCGACGGCGTTGACCTGCCTGGACACGACGACCGGCCGGCGGGAGTCCCCGCCGGCCGGTCGCGTGCGGTCACCGTCCGTAGACCTCGAACTCGTAGAGCGAGAAGCCGTACGAGGTGGCCCGCGTGACGCCGTACATCCGCACGTAGCGTGCGCTGACCGGGGCGAACGTCACGTTGTCGACGCCGCCGTTGCCGGCGGTGGTGCTGAACACCGGCTGCCAGGAGTTGCCGTCACCGGAGACCTCGATCCGGTAGCCGGTGGCGTACGCGGCCTCCCACCGCAGCACCGCCCGGCTGATCGTCCGGGCCGATCCGAGATCCACCCGCAGCCACTGGTTGTCGTTGTAGCTGCTGGCCCACCGGGTGCCGAGACTGCCGTCCACCGCCTTCGCCGGGGTGTTGCTGGTCAGGAACTGCGTGCTGGACGCGGTGGCGGTACGGCCCTGCGCCAGGTTGGTCACCGCGTCGCCCCGGCGCGCCGGGAACGAGACGACCTGCTGGTACGTGGGCCGGTTCTGCCAGGCGATCAGCGGGTGGGTGATGCCGCCGAGCCCGGACTGGGCGATCGAGTCCGCGCACCACTGGTCGCCCGCCCCGCAGGACGAGTCGCCCGGGTAGACGGTGGTCGCCGGCGCCGCCGCGGCCTGACCGAGCGTGTCGAGCAGCGACTGCCGGCACGCGCCCAGGTTGCCGTTGCCGCAGTACGTGCGCCCGAGCCCGCCGGCCACCGGGTCGCCGAGCACGGCCCGCAGGTCCTTGTCGACGTAACCCCACCAGCCGTACTGGAACGCCGAGCCCTTGTGGGCCTGGCCCTGCGCCGCCCAGTGCACGGTGCCGTCGCGGGCGCCGTTCTGGCCGCCCGAGGGCGCCTCGTTGACCTGGAGGGCGCCGACGAGCGCGCCGTACAGGTCGGGGCCGAGGCCGGGACGGAACTGCGCCGAGGCGAGCAGCGGCCACCAGGCGTCGAAGATCCGGATGGCCTCGGCGTGCTGGTAGACCTTCGAGCCGGGTGACGTCTCCACCCGCCGCGAACCGGCCTGCTGCCAGGCCCGCAGCTTGGTCACCGCGGCGGCCAGCGCCGGGTCGGTAACCGGCGTGCTGTCGAGCACCCGCAGCAGTTCGCCGAGGACCTGCTGGCCGCGCAGGTCGGTCACCGCCGCCTCGGCGGTGATCCGCACGATGTCGGCGCGGCCGACCTTGCGCTGGGCGATCGCCGCGCGCACCGGACCGTCGAGCAGCTGACCCCGGTGCACCGCGCCGTAGCTGAAGTTGCCGTCGGCCGCGCCGAAGTCACGCGCCTGCTTGTTGTTCCAGCTGACGTAGTAGTCCTGGTTGACCGACTGCGGGTGGGCCGACGCCGGGGCGTACGTGGCGTCGTTGGTGTCCGGGTTCCAGCCGGCCCACTCGTACGCCGGCTCCGCCTTCGCGGGCAGGTTCGGGTCGAGCCCGGACGGGCGGACCGGGTTGGAGCCGGAGTTGTAGTACGCCGCCTCGGTCGAGTTGACGTAGAACCAGTTGAACGCGTACCCGACGCTGGCCGCGGACGCCTGGAACGCCGCCGCGCTGCCCATCGCCGCCGGGTCGTTGTACGCCTGGAAGCCGATCGCCGAGTCGGCCTCGTGCCGGTAGGTGGAGCGCAGCTTGGTGAACGCGGTGGGCTGCCCGTTCACCAGCCCCCGGTAGGCCACCAGCCCGTACTTGGTGCGCAGCGAGCGCAGCGTGTACGCGCCGGCCGGGGTGGAGTCGGCGAGCGTCGGCGACCAGGAGTTGCGCTTCTCCAGCACCTCCATGGCGAGGCACTGGCCGCGGTAGAGGTAGCGGTTGGAGCGCAGTGTCGGCGCGCTGCCGTCGGTGGTGCACAGCGGCACGGCGTACGTGTCGGTCAGGTCCTGGGAGGCGGAGGTGGCGCTCCACGCGTAGTCCTGGCCGCGGCCGAGCAGCACGTAGAGGTTCAGCCCGGCGAACGCCGCGCCACGTGCGCTGATGCCCGGCCCCTGGAGTTCCTGGAGCATGAGCAGTTGCGGCGCGAAGTAGCCGGTCTGCGGGCCGAACACGGCCACCGGGTTGCCGGTGGTGGTGTGCCGGCCGGAGACCACTACCGCGTTGGACATGCCGTGCGCCCGCAGGTTGGACAGGCCACCGACCAGGTCCTTGGTGGCGGCGCTGCTGCCGGTGCGGGCGGCGGCTCCGCCGGTGGCGTCGTACGCGAGCGGCTCGGCGACCACCGTCCCGGCGTCCGGCAGCACCGCGCTGGTGGCGCCGGGCGGCGTCGCGCCGTACGGGAAGCTCTGCCCGTCGTGTAGCGTCAGCACGGTCTCCGGGTCGTTCTGCGAGCGGAACGCCGTCCAGACCCGGTCGCCCTCGGTCGGGCCGTACTTGGCCCGGGCGGCCACCCGGACCAGCGCGGACTGCATCTCGCTGCCGCCGCCCCCGCCGAACAGCCCGCCGATGACACCGGCGGTGGCGATCAGGTCGGTCATGGTGAAGTGCTTCGGCTTCCCGGCGCCGGTGAGCACGTACTCGCCGGGGTAGTTGTCGTCGGCGATCGACTTGTCGATGTAGGCGTTGATGCCGGCGATGTAGTCGACGACGTCGGTGTAGAGCTGCTGGCCCCGGGTGCCCTTGAGGCGCAGCGCGTCGACCTGGGCCTGGAGGTCCGCCTCGGTGTAGGGCGAGTTGGCCCAGACGCTCTGCTCCAGCTCCCGGTTGCCGGGGGCGCCGCCGGCGAACGAGCTGACGTTGCCGCGGCCGACGTGCCGCAGCAGGTCCATCACCCAGAGCCGGTCCTGGGCGCCGGCGTACCCGGCGCCGAACATGGTGCCGGCGCGGGTGGTGCCGGTGACGTGCGGGACGCCGGTGGCCTTGTCCCGCACGATGGTGACGTCCGAGCGTGGCGAGATCCTGCTCTCGACCTGGGCGTCGGGGACGCCGAACGAGGCGTCGTTGTAGAAGTGGGCGATCTGCTCGTCGGTCAGCCCGGCGTAGTTGTAGACCAGGTTGGCGTACTCGTCGAGCTGGTCGCTGGAGTGCGCGGGACGGGTGCCGAGCGCCTGGTGAGCCAGGATGCCGGCGAGTGTGGCGTTGCCGTTCTGCCCGGGGGGCAGGATGTCGGCGCACTGGCCGAGGCAGTAGTCGTCGGGGGTGAACGTGGTGGCGGCGAGCGCCGGTGCCGGCGCGATGACCGTCAGGACGCTCGCGGTGAGGGCGGCGGCGGTGAGCGCCGCGAGGCGGGCACGGATGGCGGGTAATGGCATGGCGATCCTCCGGGGGACGCGGAGTAGGGCCGTTCGGTACGCCCGGCTGACGGCGTCTCGGCCTCCGCGCCCGGGCGTTCTGCCCGGAGGTGAGAATGACTCATATCTATCTGCGGGCAATGATCGGCGTACCACCGCCGTCCGGGATAGCCGTCGTTCGCCAGTCGTCAATGCCGACGTTTCGTCGCGTTCCATCCCGCAACGACGCGGTGGGGGTGGCGCCGTTGCCACCCCCACCGCTCTCCCCGCCGGTGCGCCGTCAGTGCTTGCGGAACGACTGGCGCACCACACCCCCCACGAGCGCGCACCAGGTAGTGGTGCTGATCTTGCCGTTGGGCGGTAGTCCGTGCAGGCGCTGGAGGTCCTTCACCGCAGTGCGGGTGGCGTGGTCGTACTCGCCGGTCGGGGTGACCTCGGCGTAGCCCTTGGAGGCGAGCATGAACTGCGCGGCCACCACCGGGACGCCCGACGACTTCTGGTCCAGCTCCGGGGCCAGGGTCTCCCACGTCGGCGCCGTGAGCGTGGCGTCGACGTCGACCGGGATGCCGTTGCGCGCCTGCCAGTCCTGCACGGCCGCGACCGTTGCCGCGTCGAACACGCCCGTCACCGGCACGGTGTAGCCGCGGAACGTGAGCAGGTACTGCGCGACCCGGACCACCGGGCCGCCGACGAAGCGCCAGATGTCAGGCCAGCGGCGGGCCGGTACGTCGCCCAGCTTCGTGCCGAGCTTCTTGAACACCGCGCGGCGCAGCGCCGGGAACTCCCGGTAGAACATCGCGCCCGGGCAGAGCGTGGCGCGGAAGTCCCAGTGACCGAAGATGTCGTGGGCGTGCAGCCCGTACTGCCGGCAGATCGCTGTGCACAGCCGGGCGAGGGAGTCGAGCAGCTCCTCCGGCGGCGTCTCGGTGACGTAGGTGCCCTCGTTCTCGATGCCGATGGCCCGCCCGTTCTCGCCCGGGCAGTGCGCGGCGATCATCTGCCGGTCGCCGGCGCGCAGCCGGTCCAGGCTGCCGTGGCGTCCCTCCAGGACGTGACCGCCGCGGCTCACGGTGAAGTGCTGCCCGGTGTCGGACCAGCCGTTGCCGTCCATGTGCAGGTCCTGGCAGTCACGGGCGAGCTGCTTGGCGTGCTCCTCGGAGTAGTCGGTGACGTTCGGGAACGCCATGTGGTGCACGATGATCTTGTTGGTCGGGATCGCGCTCACCGACAGCGGGTCGGCCGGCGGGCGGGCGGCCCACTCGTCGCAGCTGATGATCCAGTCGAGGTCCGCGCCCGGCGCGGCCTGCGCGGTGCCCGGCAGGGCGAGCTCACTGCCGACGACCGCGACCGCGGCGGCGCCGAGGCCGGCCCGCAGCAGCGTACGGCGGTCCAGCTCGGGGTGGTCGAAGTGCATCTCGCCTCCTCGATGGCCCGGCCGGCGCCGGGCGATGTAAAGGAACTGCAACGACTGCGCGCGTGGTGGAGAATATTGCCAAGCTCGCGCGGTGCGCCAGAGGACAAAAGCGACGTTCATCGGCCGGTGAGCCGGTTGCTCCTACCACCGGAGTAGGCGATCTCACGTCCGCTGACCGGGACGGACCATGGCCTTCCGCGACCCGCCGTGGCAGCCTGGGCCCGTGCAGTCGCCCAGCCCGACCGGGATCGTCGTGCTCGTCGCGGTGCTCGCGGCCGCCACCGCGTTCGGCTGGTGGCGCCGCGGCCACGACGGGCGGCTGCGCGCCGTCCGGAAGCGCCCATCGGCCGCCGACGCGCCGCACCGGGCCACCCTCACCGCCCTCGGGGTACGCCCCGGCGAGGTCACGCTGGTGCAGTTCTCCGCCCCGGTCTGCGCGCCCTGCCGGGCCGCCCGCCGGGTGCTCGCCGACGTCGCCACCCGCCTCGACGGGATCGCGGTGCTGGAGGTGGGCGTGGACGAACACCTCGACGCGGCCCGGGAACTGGACGTGTGGCGTACCCCGACGGTGCTGGTGGTGGACGCCGTAGGCCGCGTGGTGCGCCGGGCCGCCGGCGTGCCCGACCGCGACGACCTGATCGCCGCGCTCACGGCCGGGGCGGCGCGATGACCGGCGTACGGCTGACCCGCCGCCGGGTGGTGGACCACGGCCGGCTCGCCACGAGCCTCTGTGCGGCGGCGCGTCCCGCCTGACCGACCGCCCCCCGCACGAACGGACCCACCCCATGCTGCTCGACCCCCGGGGACCGCGCTTCGCCGCCGTCCTCACCACAGTCGTCCTCGCGATCGTCCTCGTCACCGGCTCCGGGCTGCTCCTGCTCGCCCAGGCCGTCGTGTTCGCGCTCACCGCCCTGAACCCGCGCGTCGGCCCGTACGGCCTGCTGTTCCGCGCCCTGGTGGCGCCCCGCCTGGACCCGCCGGCGGAGCTGGAGCCGGTCGCGCCGGTGCGCTTCGCCCAGGTCGTCGGCCTGGTCTTCAGCGTCGTCGGCGCGGCCGGCTGGTTCGCCGGGCTGCCCGCGCTCGGCCTGGTCGCCACCGGCGCGGCGCTGGCCGCCGCCTTCCTCAACGCCGCGTTCGGGCTCTGCCTCGGCTGCGAGGCGTACCTGACGATCCGGCGGCTGGCCGGACGCCCGCTCGCCGCCCGGGTGGCGGTGCCCCCGCGCTGAGGTTCCGCCCGTACGCTGGCCCGGGCGGACGGGGGAGTGGCATGGCGGGTCGGGGGCGGCTGGACCGGCGCAGCGTGCTCGTCGCCGCGGGCGGGCTGGCGGTCGCCGGGCTCGGCGTGCCGATCGGGCTGGCCGCCACGAACGACGGGCCGCCGCCCCCGCCGCGCGGCCGGCGGCCGGTCAGCATGGCGATGCACCTGCACGCCTCGTTCAGCGAGGGCGTGGCCAGCTACGCTGCCCACCTCGACCAGGCCCGCCGCAACGGCGTCGACGTGCTGTGGTGGACCGACCACGACTTCCGGGTGGCCGCCCACGACCACCGCCGGGTCGTCCACTTCGACGGCCCGGAGGAACGTGAGGGCGGCCTCGCCTGGACCTGGCAGCCCGCCACCGAGGGACGGCTGACCGCCTCGGCCGCCGACTTCGTGGACGCGCCGGACGCCCCCGACGGCCCGGGCCGCGCGCTGCGCCTCACCGCCGCCGGTTCCGGCACCCTCTGGTACGCGGGCAAGGCGTGGAACTGGACGCACACCGCCAACATCTCCGACACCACACTGCACCTCGACGTACGCCCCGAAGCGGCGGGGCGGGACGCCACGCTCACCGTGGAGCTCGCGCTGTCGCATCACCCGGCCGGACCCGGCCGGCCCGCCGGGCAGCTCGTGCTGCGCTACCGCCTCGGCGGCGTGGACACGGTCCGGCACACGGTGGACGGCCGGCACGGCACCGTCGAGCTGCCCGCCCCGCCCGGCGCCTGGCGGCGGCACACGTTCGATCTGCTCGCCGACGTGCGGCGGCTCTGGCCCGACCTGGTCGCCGGGGACAACTCGCTGCGCGGGCTGCGCCTCGGCGTGACTGCGGCCGGCGGTGGGCGCGGCGCGTACCTGGTGGACCGGCTCGTCTTCGACCGCGCCCGCCGCGCCGGCCAGGCGGGCGAGGAGATGCGCGCCGAGGTGCTGCGCGGCTACGACGGCGCGTACCCCGGCGTCACCCACCACCGGGCGTACGAGGTGTCGATGGTGCGGCACCTCAACTGGTTCGGCGGCGACGGCACACTGCCGCGCTTCCCGTCCCCGCCGTACCGGGACAACGACGTCGACGCCACCGAACGGATGGTGGAGTTCCTGCACGCGCACGGCGGGGTGGTGTGCTGGAACCACCCGCTGGACACCGAACGCCGCGAATCACTGGCCCGCCTGCTGGTCAGCCGCGACGCGCTCGGCGTCGACCTGATCGAGATCGGACGCCGGCCGGTCGAGGACCACCTCTGGGCGTACGACGTGGCGGCCCGCAACGCGATCCCGCTCACCGCCGTCGGGGTCACCGACGACCACGACGGCACCGACTGGCGGGCTGGCCGGGACCGCAACGTCACATCCGTGTGGGCTGCCTCGACCGGCCGGGACGACCTGGTCGCGGCGCTGCGCGCCGGGCAGGCGTGGTTCGCCGACCTGACCGGCTACCGGGGCGCGCTGGACCTGGAACTGGGTGGCCGCAGCGCGATGGGCGCGCTCGCCGTGCTCGCCGAGGACACCGTCACGGTGCGGCTGCGCGCCACCGACCTGCCGGCCGGGGCCACGCTGGAGACGGTCACCGGCGACGTCGACCGGGCCGGTGTCGCGGACCCGACACCGGCGGTCCGGGTCGGGCAGGTCCCGTGGCGGCAGTTGCGGCAGGGCTGGTACGACCTGCCGGTGCGCGTCGGCGCCGGCACGTACGTCCGCACCCAGGTCCGCGACCGCGACGGCGAGATAGTGGGCGCGAGCAACCCCCTCTGGCTGCTCCGCACCCCGCCGCCCGCAGGCATCCCCGCGCCCCGCCGCTTCTGACCCGCGCCCCCTCTCCCGCCCGCTCCCGCCGTGCCCCCTCTCCGTCGATCATGAAGTTGACGGCGGGATCCGTCCTCTTTGTCCCTGTCAACTTCATGATCGACGAGGTGACGGCTGTTGCCGGGGTCTGGTAATCGTGACGGTGTGTCCGATACCGACCACCTGCCGCGCGGCGCAGCGCCGCGCGGGGAACCGGGCGCCGACCGGCGTCCGGAAACAGCCGTTGCGGCGATGGCCGTCGGCTGCGCCACGGTGAGAATGACGAGCGAGGCGGCGTCCGACATCCGCCCGTGGGACGCCGTGGAGTCTGTCGCATGAGCGGCTGGGAACTGTCCGGATACACCCCGGTCCGCCGGCTCGGTGCCGGCGCGTCGGGCAGCGTCGTGCTCGCCACCCACGACGCGACCGGCACCCCCGTCGCGATCAAGTACCTGATCCGCGACCTGGGCGAGGACTCGGCGTTCCGGACCGCGTTCCGCACCGAGGCCCGGCTCCTCGGCGAGATCGACGACCCGCACGTCAGCCGCCTCTACGAGTACGTGGAGAGCCCGCACGGCGCCGCCATCGTGATGGAACTGGTCGACGGCGTCTCACTGCGCCAGATGCTGCGCGAACACGGCCCGACCACACCCGAGGCCGCGCTCTGCGTCCTCAAGGGCTCACTCGCCGGTCTGGCCGCCGCACACACCCACGGTGTCGTGCACCGCGACTACAAACCGGAGAACGTGCTGGTCACCGGCGCCGGGCTGAGCAAGCTCGCCGACTTCGGCATCGCCATGCCGATCGGCCAGGGCTCCGACACCACAGTGTCCGGCACGCCCCGCTACATGGCCCCCGAGCAGTGGACCGGCGCCCCGGCCGGCCCCGCGTGCGACGTCTACGCCGCCACCGCAACGTTCTTCGAGTGCCTCACCGGCCGCCCCCCGTACCAGGGACCGGACCTGCTCTCCCTGCGCGACCAGCACGCCAGCGCGCCGATCCCCGCCGAGGCGGCACCCCCGCCGGTGCACGAACTGCTGCGCCACGGCATGGCCAAGCGCCCCGACGAGCGCCCGCCGTCCGCCGAGGCGTTCCTGGAGCTGCTCGAACGGGTCGCCGGCACCGGCTACGGCCCGGAATGGGAGGAACGCGGGCTGCGCGAGCTGGCTCGGCGGGCATTGCTGCTGGCCGCGCTGTGGCCGTTCCCGGACCGGGCCGAGGGCGCCACCGCCGTCGCGCACACCGAACTCGGCACGACCACCACCGGCCGGGGCGGACGGTTCCGTAAGGGCCGCACCCGTACCGTCCTCGCCGCCGGTGCCCTGGCCGCCGCCGTCCTGGCCGGCGGCGCAGGCTACAGCTACGCCGCCCACGACGACACGTCCGCCGCCGGCCCGACCGGCCCGGCGAGCGCCGCCCCCGCCACCACCGGCGCACCCGTACCGGACCCGACCGGCGCCGAGACACCCAGCCCGTCACCGACACCCGGCCCGTCCACCGTGTCCGCCGCACCGCCGCCTCCCGCGCCGTCGGCCACCCCCGATCCGACGGGGACGCCGACCCGAACAGGCACACCCACCCCCAGCGCGTCGCGCACCACCAGCCCGCCGCCACCGGACGTGACAGCGCCGGTCGTGGACGGCGTGAGCGCCGACCCGGGCGAGCTGGACCCGAAGGGCTGCCCCTACGGCGCCAAGAGCAGCACCGTCACCGCCACCGTCACCGACGACCGCAGCGGCCCGGCCGCGCTCACGGTCACCTTCGGCTACACCGTCGACGGCGCCACCGGCACGATCCGGATGGCCGCCGCCGGGCGCGGCGTGTTCACCGGCACGCTCGGCCCGCTGTCCACGCCCAAGCGCAGCGCCCGCATCCCCATCCGGGTCACCGCCGCCGACGCCGCCGGCAACACGACCACCTCGACGTCACCGGTGTACGTGACGCTCTACCACGACTGCACCCCCGGCTAGGAGTACGACAGTGCCCGCTGCCCCGCACCGCAGCCCGTCCCGGGGACGGTCGGCGTGACCCGCCCCGACGAGCCCACCGAGGCGCTGCCCACCCGCGCCCTGCCGCTCACCGGCGGCGCGGACGCCGCCGAGCCCACCGTTCATCTCACCCGGCCCCGAGCCGACGCCGACTCGACGGTGCCACTCGCCGTCATGCAGGCGGAGCCGGCTGCCGAGGGTGGGGAACCGACGACGGCACTGGTCATCGAGAGCGCGGAGCCGACCGTCCGGCTCGCCGTCGACACCCCGGCGGCGACCGGCAGGTCGGAGCCCACCGTCCACCTCCCCGGGGCGGGGGCCGCCCAGCCACCCACCGCCGAACCCACAGTCCACCTGACGGCGATCCCCGGCGGGGACGACCGCACCGCAGACCTCGCCGCCTCGGCCACGGCGACACCGCCCGATGCCGAGCCGACCGTGCACATCCGCCCAGGCCGGGCAGACGACACAGGTGAGGCGACCGTTCACTTCGTGGCGGCTCCGGACAGCAGGGCGGGGGAGCGGACAGTGAGCCTGCGGTCGGCTCCGGTTGATCCGGCGGGCGAGGCGACGGTCCATATGCGCCCAGCACCGGCGGACGCGACTGGACAGGCCACCGTCTACCCGCGTCCGAGCGCGGAACCGCCCCAGCGCCCCGGCGCGGAACCGACCGCATCGTGGCAGCCCACCGCCTCCTGGCAGCCCGCCGGCGTACCGCATCAGGGTCACACCACCGGGACGGCGGTGACCGGCGCCGGGGCGTACCCGGATCGGACCGGCCACGCGCGGGCGGTGAGTGGCGTGCCGGCCCCGGGCGGTGAGCTGCGCTTCGGGCCGGGCGTGCCGGCGACGCCGCCGCCCGCGCCGCCCTGGCCCACCGCGCCGCCGATCCGGCCGCGTCCGGCCTGGCGTCGCGTCGTCTCGGTGCTGTCCACGCTGCTCACCGTGGTGCTGCTGCTGGCTGTCGGCCTCTACCTGTGGCAGCGGCTGCGCCCGCTGGAGGTCGAGGGGGTCACCGTCGCGGTGCCCCGGCCGGCCGGTGTCGCCTGCGACGTGACTGTCGACGTGGTGGCCACCGTGCGCACCAACGGGCGCGGCGGAACGATCCGGTACCAGTGGTTCCGCTCCGACGCGCCGCCCGGCGCCGTGCTCACCGAACGGGTCGGCAGCGGGCAGCAGACCGCCGCGCTCACCCTCAAGTGGACGTTCACCGGGGTCGGTACGACCACCGGCATCGCCACCGTCAACATCGTCGAACCGACGACGGCGCAGGCCAGCACCCGCGTCGTCTACCGCTGCCCCGGAGGCTGACCGCGTTTCCGCGCGCGCGGATCCGGGTAGCCCCACCCGCACAAACCTGGACCACGCACGTGGAGGCCCTTCGATGAGAGACAACTTCGGGGACGCGGTGGGCGACGCGTTCCGTTCGGTGATGCTGTTCCTGCCCAAGGCGGTCGCGTTCGTCGCGATCCTGGTCGTCGGCTGGCTGATCGCCAAGGCCGTGCTGAAGCTCGTGGACAAGGTGCTGGAGCGGGTCCACTTCGACCGGGCCGTCGAGCGCGGCGGGATCAAGACCGCGCTGGCCCGCTCGAAGTACGACGCCAGCGACATCGTCGCGAAGCTGGCCTACTACGGGGTGCTGCTGGTCACGCTCCAGCTCGCGTTCGGCATCTGGGGCCCGAACCCCATCTCCGACCTGATCGCCGGCGTGATCGCCTGGCTGCCCCGGGCGTTCGTCGCCATCGTCATCGTGGTGGTCGCCGCGGCCATCGCCCGCGCGGTGAAGGACATCATCTCCAGTGCGCTCGGTGGCCTCTCGTACGGCCGGGTGCTGGCGAACCTCGCCTCGGTGTTCATCCTGGGCCTCGGCGTCATCGCCGCGCTCAACCAGATCGGCGTCGCCACCACGGTCACCACCCCGGTGCTGATCGCGGTGCTCGCCACCGTGGGCGGCATCCTGGTCGTCGGCGTCGGCGGCGGGCTGGTCCGGCCGATGCAGAGCCGCTGGGAGAACTGGCTGACCCGGGCCGAGGAGGAGTCGCGCACCATCGCCACGCACGCCCGCGCATACCAGGCCGGCCGGCGCGACGTCGAGGCCCGGCTCGCCGCGACCGGCCCGTACGCGGAGTCCGAGCTGACCCAGCCGGTGAGCCGCGACGCCGAGGCGGACCGCACGCAGCCGGTGCCGGCGTACCCGGCCACCCCGTCGACCACGGCCGCCGCAAGTGAGGACCCCACCGAGCCGGTGCCGTCGCAGGCGGGCGCGGAGGCCACGCAGCACATTCCGGCGTACGCGGACTCCGAGCGCACCCAGCCGACCACGCCGCGCCAGCCGACCGCCGAGCAGGCCGCGGACAACGAGGCCACCATGGTCATTCCGCAGGCCGACGTGGAGAAGTTCCGCCGCTGACCCGAACAGCGGAGACGAACCGGGGCGGGACCACACGGTCCCGCCCCGAATTCGTGCCCGCCGGGGACCACCCGGGCGCCTCGCGGCGGATAGGATCCCGGCATGACCTGGCGATGTTGATGCCTTCCTGAGCGACGAGGCCGCGGGCCGCCGCGGACGCCGTGCATTCCGACCGGTGTCCGTCACGTCCCGTGGGAAGGTTCCATGCTCGTCGCTCCTGCCCGCGTACCAGCGACCCGCCGCCTGGCGGCGACGCTCTACGGGTACGCGTTCCTCACCGACCTCGTCCTGCTCTACCCGCTCTACGTGCTGCTGTTCGCCGACACCGGGTTGTCGGTCGGGCAGATCTCCTCGCTGTTCGTGCTCTGGGCGGCCGCCGGCATCGTGCTGGAGGTGCCCTCCGGCGTGTGGGCCGACGCGGTGTCGCGCCGCCTGCTGCTCTGCCTCGCGCCGCTGCTGGCCGCCGCCGGGTTCGCGCTCTGGGTGCTGCTGCCGTCGTATCCGGCGTTCGCCGTGGGCTTCCTGCTCTGGGGTGCCGGCGGCGCACTGCGCTCCGGCGCGCTGGAGGCGCTCGTCTTCACCGAGTTGGAACGCCTCGGCGCGGCCGACCGGTACGCCCGGCTGATCGGCCGGACCCGCACCGCCGAGGTGCTCGGCGCGGTCGGATCAGGGGTGCTCGCCGGGCCGGTGTTCGCGCTCGGCGGCTACCTCGCTGTCGGCGCGGCGAGCGTGGTCACGTGCCTGCTGGCGGCTGCCGTCGCGGCCCGCTTCCCGGAGCACCGCCAGCCGCCGGCCGCGCCTGTCCCGAGCGGGGGTGACGACGAGCCCGGCTGGCTGGACAGCCTGCGCCTGGGCCTGCGCGAGGTGCGGGCCGACCGCCGCGTCCGCGCCGCCGTGCTGCTGGTCGCGGCGGTCACAGCGATCTGGGGTGGGCTGGACGAGTACACCGGGCTGCTGGCCGCCGACACCGGCATGGCCGAGGTCGGCGTACCGCTGCTGCTCCTGCTGGTGTGGGCCGGGATGACTGTGGGCGGGCTGCTCGCGCCGCTGGGCGAGCGGCTGTCCCACAGCGGGTACGCCGGTCTGCTCGTGTTCGCGGCCGCGGCGACGGCGGCCGGGGCGCTGCTGCGGCACCCGGCGGGGTTCGTGCTGCTGGCGGCGGCGTTCGCCGCGTTCCAGCTGGCCACCGTGCTCGCCGACGTGCGGCTCCAGGCCCGGATCACCGGGTCGGCGCGGGCCACCGTCACCTCGCTCGCCGGAATGGCCACCGACCTGACCATCGTCGCCTTCTACGCCGGGTACGGGCTGCTCGCCGGTGCGATGGGCAACCCGGCTGCCTTCGCGGTCGCGGTGCTGCCGTACCTGCTGGTGGCGCTCTGGCTGCTCACCGGTCGAGCATGAATCGCTAGAAAAGGGACCAATGGTCGCGTTCGCGGCCTAGCGTTGGTCCGGAAATTCGGCGACCCCGGGGGACGATCGCGGTGACGTTGGAAGCAGAGCGCACACTGCGCGACGAGGACCTGACCGGGCTGGCGGACCTGGCCGCCCAGCTGCGGGTGGACGCGATCAGGTGCAGCACGATGGCCGGCTCCGGGCACCCCACGTCCAGCCTCTCCGCCGCCGACCTGCTCGCCGTGCTCGTCGCCCGGCACCTGCGCTACGACTGGTCCTACCCGGGCAACCCCGGCAACGACCACCTGATCTTCTCCAAGGGGCACGCCTCCCCGCTGCTGTACGCGGTGTTCCGGGCCACCGGCGCGATCAGCGAGCAGGAGCTGCTGGAGACGTACCGGCGATCCGGGTCGCGCCTGCAGGGCCACCCCACGCCGGTGCTGCCCTGGGTGGACGTCGCCACCGGCTCGCTCGGGCAGGGCCTGCCGGTCGGCGTCGGGGTGGCGCTCGCCGCCCAGTACCTGGACCGGTCGCCCGCCCACGTCTGGGTGCTCTGCGGCGACAGCGAGACCGCCGAGGGCTCGGTGTGGGAGGCGCTGGACAAGGCCGGCCACTACGGGCTGCGCAACCTCACCACGATCGTGGACGTCAACCGGTTCGGGCAGCGCGGCCCCACCGAACTGGAGTGGGACCTGGACACCTACCGGCGGCGCGTCGAGGCGTTCGGCTGCCGGGCGATCGTGGTCGACGGCCACGACCCGGGCGCGATCGACGAGGCGTACGGGCAGGCACGCGACGCCACCGGGCCGACAGTGGTGCTGGCCCGCACGGTCAAGGGCAAGGGCGTGCCCGAGGTGGAGAACAACCCGTCCTGGCACGGCAAGCCGTTCGACCCGGAGCTGGCCGAGCGCGCCGTGCGGGCGCTCGGCGGCCCCCGGCGCATCCGGGTCGCCGGACCGAAGCCACCGCCCGCGCCCCGGGCCGCCGCGCCGGAGATCCGGCAACCGGAACTGCCGACGTACGAGCGCGGCGCGAAGGTCGCCACCCGGGACGCGTACGGCGACGCGCTGCGCGCCCTCGGCGCGGCCCGGCCCGACGTGGTCGCGCTCGACGGCGAGGTCAGCGACTCCACCCGGGCGGAGCGCTTCGCCACCGCGTACCCGGACCGGTTCTTCCAGATGTTCATCGCCGAGCAGCAGCTCGCCGCCGCGGCGGTGGGCCTGGCGGTGCGCGGCTACCGGCCCTTCGCGGCTACGTTCGCCGCGTTCTGGTCCCGGGCGTACGACTTCATCCGGATGGCGGGCGTCTCCCGGGCCGACATCGCGCTCGTCGGCTCGCACGCCGGGGTGGAGATCGGCCCGGACGGCCCGTCCCAGATGGGGCTGGAGGACATCGCCGCGCTGCGGGCGGTGCCCGGCTCCACGGTGCTGTGCCCAGCCGACGCGGTCTCCTGCGCGGCCCTCGTCGCCCAGATGCCCGACCAGCCGGGCGTCAGCTACCTGCGGACGACGCGCGGCGCGTACCCGGTGCTCTACGACGACGCCGAGCCGTTCCCGATCGGCGGCAGCCGGATGGTGCGCGACGGCGGGGACGTGGCGCTGCTCGGCACCGGCGTCACGGTGCACCTCTGCCTCGCCGCCGCCGACGAGCTGACCCGCGAGGGCATCGACGCCCGGGTGATCGACCTGTACTCGATCAAACCGGTGGACCGGCAGCGCCTGGCCGAGACCGTCGTGGAGACCGGCGGACGGCTGGTGGTGGTCGAGGACCACTACCCGGAGGGCGGGCTGGGCTCCGCGGTGCTGGAGGCGCTCGCCGACCTGGGCGAACCGGCCCGGGTCAACCACCTGGCGGTACGCGGGCTGCCCGGCTCCGGCACCCCCGCCCAGCAGCTCGACCGGGCCGGCATCGGCGTCGGCGCGATCGTCTCGGCGGCGCGGGCCCTGGCCTGAGCCGTACCGCCGCGGCCCGCGGCGCGGCGGTGTTTGCCCGGACCGGCGGCGGGTAGCCACGCTGCCGTTGCGACGGGAGGACAGACGATGGCCGAACCGGAGTTCTACGCGCGGGTCTCCGCCCGTGCCGGCGTGCCGGTGGAGACGGCCCGCGCGCTGACCGAGGCGACACTGCGCACGCTCGCCGAACGGATCAGCGGCGGCGAGGCCGACGACCTGTCCGCGCACGTCGCGCACGAGCTGCGTCCGCTGCTGGCACGCGCCCGCGTCGAGGACCCCGAGGTCTTCGGGTACGACGAATTCCTGCGCCGGGTCGCCGAGCGCTCCGGCGCCACACCGTCCGACGCCGAGCGCGGCGCCCGGGCGGTGTTGCAGGCGCTGCACCGGGTGATCGGGCCGGCCCAGTTCAACCGCGCGCTGTCCCAGCTGCCCCGCGAGATCGCCGAGCTGGCCCAGCCCGCCCCACGCCCCGCTTAGGCGAAAGGAAGGGCCCCTTATTAACGCCTCCGGTAGAGGAAGGGCCCCTTGTTAACACCCGCCGCCACGGGCCGCCAGCGTCGGCGCCGGGGGAGGCGTCACTCGGGCAGCGCGTCCAGGTAGACCCAGCGGCCGTCCTCGCGGGCGAAGCGGCTGTGCTCGGCCAGGACGCCCGCCCGGCCGCCCTCGCGGTAGTGCGCCCGGAACCGCACCGTACCGGCGCTGTCGAACAGGCCGCCCTGACCGGTCTCCACGATCTCCAGCCGGGTCCAGCGGGTGCCCGGGTCCAGCTCCAGCCGCTCGGGGCGGGTGGTGGAGTGCCAGCTGTGCCGCAGGTAGGCCGCGTCGCCGAGCGCGAACGCGCTGAACCGGGACCGCATCAGCGCCTCCGCTGTCGCCGCCGTCGCCTCGCCCCGGTGCACCGGGGCGCAGCAGTCCGCGTACGGCCGGCCGGTGCCGCACGGGCAGGCCGCCGGACGTTCACCCGCGCCCTCGCGCGCCTTCCGTCTCGCCACCCGGCGATTCTCTCCCACACCACGACCGCCCTCGCCGCCGGTAGGCCGGGGAATCCCGGACGGGACAGGATGAGAGGGCGCACTGTTCGATGGCGAGGACGGTGGAGAGGGGCAGTCGCCGGCGAGGCGGCTGAGGCCACCAGCGTCGGCTGACCGACCTCGTATAGTCGCCTCCATGATCACTCGTGGGGCCACGGCCGACGCCACCACCGGCGGTTCCGGCGTTCGGAACCTCCGCGACGCAGGCGGCGTCGGATCGTTGCGCCGTGGAGTCCTGTATCGCTCCGGCGCCCTGCATCTCCTGACGCCCGAGGGTGCCCGGGAGCTGGAGGCTCTCGGGCTACGCACGGTCATCGACCTCCGCAGCAACCGAGAGGTGGCCGACCGGCCGGACCGGTGTGCGGGTCTCGACGTCGAGCACCGGCACTTTCCGGTGTTCACCGAGCAGAGCTGGCCGGACGACCAGGTGGCGCTGTACCCGTACCTGGCTGAGCAGGCGGGTCGTGCCACCGTCGCGATCATCCGGCAGCTCATCACCCCCGGCGCGCTACCTGCCCTGGTCCACTGCGCCTCCGGCAAGGACCGCACCGGAGTCGTCGTCGCCGTCATCCAGACCCTCCTGAACGCCTCCGATGCGGAGGTCACCCAGGACTTCCTGCGTTCGAACGCCGCGCTGGACCTCACCGGATCACCGGCCGGCGCGACGATCGGACACGGCACCCGCCCGGTGACCGCAGCGCACCTGCTTCATGCCATGGTCTGGATCCGCAGCCACCACGGCTCGGTCTCCGCCTATCTCCAGGCTGCCGGCGCCACCGAGGCCGAGCTGGAGGCCCTGCGGGGGGTGCTTGCCTGACACGGTCGTGCCACCGGCCGGTACCGCACGTCTTCGCAATCGCTGCGCCCACGATGCAGCCGCAGGCGCTACGCTCCCCGGACCATGAGCGTGAGCCCGACTCAGCGTGCCCTCGACCCGGATCAGGTCCGCCGCCACCTCACCGCCTCGTTCGGATCCGGCGCCGAGGTGGCCGACTGCGGGCCGCTGACCGGTGGCGGCTTCGCCGCCGTCTGGTGGGTACGCCTCACCGACGGCCGGGACGTGGTGCTCAAGGCCGGTCCGGCGCCGCACGTGCCGCTGCTGCGCTACGAGCGCGACATGATCGGCGCGGAGGCGCACTACCTGCGCCTGGTGGCCGACCGCGCACCGGGGGTGCCGACGCCTGCGCTGCTGCACCACGGCACCGACCCCGACCTCGGTGACTGGCTGCTCATGGCGCGGCTACCAGGTCGTACCCTCTGGGACCTGAGCCGGGCGGGCGCGGACGTCGGGCCGCTGCGCGCGGAGTTCGGCCGCGCGCTCGCCGCGCTGCACGGCGTCACCGGCGAGCGGTACGGCTACGACGGTGGCCGGGCCTCCGGGGCGACGTGGCGGGACGCCTACACGGCCATGGTGGACGACATGCTCGCCGACGCCGCGGACTGGGCGGTGCCGCTGCCGGCGCCCGCGGCCCGGATCCGGGAGCTGGTGGCGCGGCACGCGGAAGTGCTCGACGCGGTACGCCGCCCGGCGCTGCTGCACTTCGACGGCTGGGCCGGGAACGTGCTGGCAGTGGACGGGCCGGACGGCACGCCCCGGCTCACCGGCCTGGTCGACGGCGAGCGGTACCTGTGGGGCGACCCGCTGATGGACCTCGTGTCGCCGCTGCTGTTCCGCCGCGCCGAGGACGAGCCGGACGACCCGCTGGTACGCGCCTACCGGGCGGCGGCGCCGTTCCCGTTCGACGCCGGGGCGCGGCGGCGGCTGGGGCTCTACCGGCTGTACCTCTACCTGCTGATGACTGTCGAGATGCCCAGCCGGAACATCACCGCCGACAACGACCCGGGCCGGGTGGAGCTGCTGGCGGAACTCCTCGGCGCGGAACTGGCCGACCTGGCGGACTGAGCGTCACCGGGTCGCGGTGGCGAAGACGACGATGTTGTCCGGGTAGCTGCCGGTCCGCGGGTCGAACCGCCCGCCGCACGTGATCAACCGCAGCCGCGCCGCCGCGTCGCCGCCGTAGACGCGCGCGGTGGGGAAGCGCTCCTTCGGGTACGCCCCGACGCCGTCCACAGTGAACGTCGCGGTCCGGCCGTCGGCGCGCAGCACGCGAATGGTGTCGCCGCTGCGCAGCCGCCCGAGGTCGAAGAAGACCGCCGGGCCGTGCTGCGAGTCGACGTGCCCGACGAGCACCGCGTTGCCGGCCTGGCCGGGTGCGGGACCGGGGTGGTACCAGCCGGTGACCTCCGGGCGTTCCAGCGGCGGCACCTCCAGCGCGCCGTCCGCGTCGGTGGCGACCGGGACGATCTCGGCGTCGACGCCGATGCGGGGGATGGTGACCCGGACCGGCGTGGACCGGGGGAGTGCCGGGCCGGCCGTACCCGGTCGTTCGGTGGCGGGCGCGGCGGAGACGCCGGGCTGCGGTGGTGCCGCCGACGTGGTGCCGAGCCCGGCCGAGACCAGGCCGGCGCCCGCGGCGGCGGCGACCGTGACGGCGGTGACCACGGCGGCGGTGCGCAGTCGCGACCGGCCGCCGTGCGGCGACGAGGCCAGCATCCCACCTCCGTCCGACAGGGACGCGGCGCCCGCGCCGGAGCATCCGGCGCGGGCGGACCGCTCGGCGAGCCGGTCAGGCGGCGGCGTCCGCGCGGCGCCGGCGGATGACCGCGTACGCGCCTCCGGCGAGCGCCCCGGCGGCCAGCACGCCGCCGGCGATCAGCACTCCGGTGTCGCCGTCGCGTCCGCCGCCACCGGCCTGCGCGCCGCCGATCGGGGTGACGGTGAACGTGGCGCTGCCGCCGTCGCTGCCGTCGCCGCACGTGGTGGCGACCGTGTACGTGCCGAGCGTGAACCCGGCGGTGAACAGTTCGGCGCTCAGGCCACCGCCCGCGGCGGCCGTGGTGGACCGGACGTTCTGGTCCCGGTCCGGGCCGGTGACCCGGAAGATCGCGTCACCGGCGTTCGGGTTGCACGTCGTGGTCAGCACGACGGTGCCGCCGACCGGGGTGGTGGCGGGTGAGACTCTGGTGTCCGCCAGCGCGGCGGCCGGGAGCAGCAGTGCGCCGAGGCCCACGCCGAACGCCGCCGATCCGAGAAATGACTGTGCCTTCATCCGCGTCTTCCCTCACTTTTCGTCCGCTGTAGGCGTGGGACGTCGTTCGGGTGGCCAACTCCGTGACGAGCACCGGTGTGGCCAACACTAGGAGGGTTGCGGCGGTCACTGGGGGTAATTGAGAAATCTTCGTTGCCGTCCGGTGTGCTCCCTGCCGCCGCGACACGGCGGACATGCCGGGCCAGCCCGGACGGCGAACCGTACCGGTTCGCCGTGTCTGGGGTCTGGTGTCCGGTTCGCGCCTAGCGGACCGGCGGCTCCGGCCGGACCAGTCCGGTGTCGTACGCGAGCACCACCGCCTGGATCCGGTCGCGCAGGCCCAGCTTGGTGAGGATCGCCGAGACGTGGGTCTTCACGGTGGCGGTGCTCAGGTGCAGCCGGGCGGCGATCTCCGCATTGGACAGTGCCCGCGCGGTGAGCGTCAGCACCTCCCGCTCACGGGCGGTCAGCACGGCGAGCACGTCGCCGGCGGGCGCGGGCGCGGGCAGCCGGTCGGCGTACCGGTCCAGCAGCCGCCGGGTCACAGTGGGCGCGAGTAGGGCCTCGCCCCTGGCCACCACGCGTACCGCCTCGGCGAGGTCGGCCGGGCGGGTGTCCTTGAGCAGGAACGCGCTCGCCCCGGCGCGCAGCGCGGCGTAGACGTGTTCGTCCAGGTCGAACGTGGTCAGCATGACCACCCGGGCCGGGTTGCCGGCGGCCACCAGGTCCCGGGTGGCGGCGATGCCGTCGCGCCGGGGCATCCGCACGTCCATCAGCACCACGTCCGGCCTCGTCCGCGTCGCCACCGCGACCGCCTCGACACCGTCGGCCGCCTCCCCGACGACGCTCAGGTCGGGCCGCGCGTCGAGGACGGTACGCAGCCCGGCGCGGATCAACTCCTGGTCGTCGGCGACCACCACCCGCACGGTCACCGGCCCGCCCCGACCCGCAGTCGCGCGTGGACCCGGAACCCGCCGGCCGGCAGCGGGCCGGCGTCGAGCGTGCCGCCGAGCAGCCGGGCCCGCTCCCGCATGCCGACGATGCCGCGCCCGGTGGGCGTACCGGGCCGGCGGGCGGGCGCCGGGCCGTCGTTGACGACCTCCAGCCGCAGTACGCCGTCGCGATAGTGGACGTCCACGTCGGCGCGGGTGGCGTGCCCGTGGCGCAGCGCGTTCGTCAGTGACTCCTGCACGATCCGGTACGCCGACAGCTGTACCCCGCCGGGTAGCGCCTCGCCGTCGCCCTCCCGGTGCAGCGTCACCGGAAGGCCGACCGCCCGGACCGCGTCGGCGAGCGCGTCGAGCTGCGCCAGCCCCGGCTGTGGCCCGCCCTGCTCGGACCCGTCGTCGACGGCGAGCGCGTGCAGCATGGACCGTAGTTCGGTCAGCGCCGACCGGGCTGCCGTGTCGATCGCGGCGAGCGCGGCACGCGCCTGCGCCGGATGCTCGTCGAACACGTCCTCGGCGGCGGCGGCCTGAACGGCGATGACCGCGACGTGGTGCGCCACCACGTCGTGCAGTTCCCGGGAGATGCGTTCCCGCTCGGCCGCCAGCACCTGCCGTTCCCACGCGCAGCGCCGTTGCGCCTGGCCTCGTTGCAGCTCGCCGAGCGTCCAGCTCAGGGCCAGCGCGGTCACCGCCAGCAGCAGGTCCCGCCAGCCGCCGGTGACCAGTTTCCACGGCGTGGGTGCCAGCAGCAGCCCGAGCGCGACGAGCGAGTACCGGGGCGGGCGCAGCCGGGCCACGTACGCCATCGGCACCGCGACCAGGCCGAGCCAGCCGAGCTGCGGGCAGAGCGCCTCCAGGCCGACGCCTGCCAGCGCGGCGACGGTGAGGGCGTACCCCGGGTGGCGCCGGATCCACAGCAGACAGCTCGCCTGCGCCACGGCGAGGCCGACCGCGACGGCGGTCGCGCCGGGCGTGTCCGGGCCGGCGTCGGAGGCCAGCAGCGCGAGCAGGCACACGGCGATGCTCACGGTGGCGATGCCGCCGTCGAGCAGCAGCAGGAACCGGGACCGGGACGCGCACCTCATGTCCGGATGCTAGGCCGCCGGTCCACCGCTTCTCATCGGTCGCCAGACGGAGATCCGGGCCGGTGGTCGTTCGGGCGACGGAGCCGGGAACCGCTCCGCGGCCCGATCCGCGCGGCGGCCCGCCGGACCTAGCGTTTCCGGCAGTCGTCCCGATGTGGAGGAGTCACCGATGGAGACCACGATCCCGACAGTCACCGCCCGCCCGAACCGCCGCCGGGACCGCCTGCTCACGGTGTCCGCGGCGACCGCCGCCGCGCTGCTGGGCTGGGTGGTAGCGGTACCGGTCGCGGGGGTGGAGCTGATCGCGCGCAGCGGCTCTACGGACCAGCGGGTGACGCCGGTGGCCGTGGTGGTGAGCACGCTGCTCGCCGGGCTGGCCGGCTGGGCGCTGCTGGCCCTGCTGGAACGGCTCACCGCCCGTGCCCGCACCGTCTGGACGGTGGTCGCGGGCCTCGTGCTGCTGGTGTCCCTGCTCGGGCCGCTGGGCGGGGGAGTGGGGGGTGCGGCGACGCTGACGCTGGTGGCGTTGCACCTGGTCGCGGGCGCGGTGCTGATCACCGGCCTGCGCCGGACCGCCGCCCGCTGACGGCCGGGCGATCCGCTGACGGGTCCGGACCGCCGCGACGGGGGCAGGCGGCCCGGACCATCAGAACTAGCCTCCTAGGATGGCTTACGCGATGTGACGCCCCAAGATTCCTCCGCCACCGATGTCGAGAACGCAGCGCCGGCTTCGTCTCCGGAGTGAACGCGGCCAGAATGGGTCGCACCCTCCACGAGGAGACACTCATGAAGTACCTGCTCCTGAAGCACTACCGCGGCGGCCCGACCCCGGTGTCCGACATGCCGATGATCGACAAGTGGACGCCGGAGGAGATCTCCGCGCACGTGCACTACATGCAGGAGTTCGCGGCGAAGCTGCAGGAGAGCGGCGAGTACGTCGACGGCCAGGCGCTCGCCCCGGAGGGCACGTTCGTCCGCTACGACGGCGAGGGACGCCCGCCTGTCACCGACGGCCCGTTCGCCGAGACGAAGGACCTCATCGCCGGCTGGATGGTGATCGACGTGGACAGCTACGAGCGCGCGCTCGAACTGGCCGCCGAGCTGTCGGCCGCGCCGGGGCAGGGCGGCAAGCCGATCCACGAGTGGCTGGAGCTGCGCCCGTTCCTGACCGCGCCGCCGACCATCACCGAGTGATCCGTCCGATGGACGAGGTCGCGCTCCGCAGCCTCATCCCGGGCGTGCTCGGTGTCCTCGTCCGCCGCGGAGCCGACTTCGCGGCGGCCGAAGACGCCGTGCAGGACGCGCTCATCGAGGCGCTGCGCGTCTGGCCGGCCGACCAGCCCCGCGATCCGCGGGGCTGGCTGGTGACCGTGGCCTGGCGGCGGTTCCTGGACGTGGTGCGCGCCGACGCCGCCCGGCGCCGGCGCGAGGACCTCGTGGACGAGGAACCGCCGCCCGGCCCGGTGCCGGCGGTCGACGACACGCTGCGGCTCTACTTCCTCTGCGCGCATCCGTCGCTGAGCCCGTCGTCGGCCGTCGCGTTGACGCTGCGCGCCGTCGGCGGGCTCACCACCCGGCAGATCGCGCAGGCGTACCTGGTGCCGGAGGCCACCATGGCGCAGCGGATCAGCCGGGCCAAGCGCACCGTGTCCGGGGTGCGGTTCGATCAGCCCGGTGACGTCGCCACCGTGCTGCGCGTGCTGTACCTGGTGTTCAACGAGGGCTACTCCGGCGACGTGGACCTGGCCGCCGAGGCGATCCGGCTCACCCGGCAGCTCGCCGCCGCGATCGACCACCCCGAGGTGGCCGGGCTGCTCGCGCTCATGCTGCTGCACCACGCCCGCCGGGCCGGGCGGACCGCGCCGGACGGCAGCCTGGTGCCGCTGGCTGAGCAGGACCGCGGCCGGTGGGACACCACGCTGATCGCCGAGGGCGTGAGCATCCTCCAGACCGCCCTGTCCCGCGACCGGCTGGGCGAGTTCCAGGCCCAGGCCGCCGTCGCGGCGCTGCACGCCGACGCGCGTACGGCGGCCGAGACCGACTGGGTGCAGATCGTCGAGTGGTACGACGAACTCGTGCGCCTGACCGGCAGCCCGATCGCCCGGCTCAACCGGGCGGTGGCGGTCGGCGAGGCGGACGGCCCGCGCGCCGGGCTGGCGGCGCTCGCGGCGCTCGACGACTCGCTGCCCCGGTACACGGCGGTGGCCGCGTACCTGCACGAACGCGACGGCGACCAGGACCGGGCGGCCCGGCTGTACGCGGAGGCGGCCCGCCGCGCGTCCAGCCTGGCCGAACGCGACCACCTGAACCGGCAGGCGGCCCGCCTCAACACCCGCCGCCCCGGATAAACCGGTCGGCGGCGCGCGTCGCCGCTGGTAGGTTGCCTCGCCGTGACGGGGGAACGGCTCGGCGGGCGCTTCGCCCGACTGTGGACGGCGAGCACGCTGTCCGCGCTGGGTAGCGGGACGGCGACGGTGGCCGCGCCGCTGTACGTGGCGTCGATCACCGACGATCCGCTGGTGGTGTCGGCCGGGGCGGCGGTGTCGTGGCTGCCGTGGCTGCTGTTCGCGCTGCCCGGTGGCGTGCTGGCGGACCGGGTGGACCGGCGGCGGCTGATGGTGCTCATCGACTGGGTACGCGTCGGCGCGCTCGCGGTACTCGCCGCGGCGATGCTGGCCGACCGGGCCGGGATCGCGCTGCTCTACGCGGTGCTGTTCGTGGTGAACACCGGCGAGGTGGTGTTCCGGACCGCCGCGCAGGCGGTGCTGCCGGCGGTGGTGCCGCGCTCCCTGCTGGAACGCGCAAACGGCTGGCTGGGCGGCGGCACCCAGGTGATGCAGAACATGATCGCCGGCCCGCTCGGCGGGTTCCTGTTCGTGCTGGCGGCGTCGCTGCCGTTCGCCCTCAACGCCGGCACGTACGCGCTGAGCGCCGTGCTGGTCGGACTGCTCGCCGGGACGTACCGCGGCGGGGCGGCGCCGGACGAGCGGCGCTCGGTACGGGCGGAGGTCGCCGAGGGATTCCGCTGGCTGTGGCGGCAACGGCTGCTGCGCACCATGACCGTGCTGATCGGCCTGCTGAACGTCACGCTCACCGCGGCCGTGGCGGTGCTCGTGCTGCTCGCCACCGAGCGGCTCGGTCTCGGCTCGGTCGGCTACGGCGCGTTGTTCACCTGCATGGCGGTCGGCGGGGTGCTCGGCTCGCTGGTGGGGGACCGGCTGATCGCCGCCATCACACCCACCTGGACGGTGCGGACCGGGCTGCTGGTCGAGGCGGGACTGCACCTGGCGCTCGCCGCGTCCCGCAGCGCGGCCGTGGTCGGGTTCGCGCTGTTCGCGTTCGGGGCGCACAGCGCGCTGTGGAACATCGTGGCGAACTCGCTGCGGCAGCGCCTCACCCCGCCCGCGTTGATGGGCCGGGTCGGCAGCACCACGTTGTTCGTCGCGGCGGGCGGCAACTGCGTCGGCGCGCTGCTCGGCGGCGTGGTGGCGGCCCGGTTCGGCATCACCGCGCCGTACTGGGTGGGTTTCGTGGTGGCGGTCGCGGTGATCGCCGCGACGTGGCGGGTCTTCGACCGGGCGACGGTGGCCGCCGCCTACGCCGAGCCGGCCCCGCAGAAGCCCGCGCCGGTGGCCTGAGCGCGGGTCGGCCGGTGGCCGCCTCCGCCGATGTGGCAGCGTGGCCGGATGCACGCATCCTTCCCGGTCGACGTCGACCTCGCGCTGGTCGGCGGCGGCGGCGCCGCGTCCCTGGTCCTGGCCGCGCTGGACCGCCACGACGTGACCGGGCTGCGGGTCGCGGTGGTCGACCCGGTGCACAAGCGCGGCCAGGACCGCACCTGGGCGTTCTGGGGCCTGCCCGGCGACGACCTCGACCCGATGCTGAGCGCGAGCTGGTCGCAGGTCGACGTGGTCACGCCGGCCGGCCGCCGTGTCCTGTCGCTCGACCCCCTGCGGTACGCCATGCTCCGCTCCGCCCCGGTCTACGACCGGGCTGCCGAGGCCGAGCGGCGGCTGGACGCGGTCCGGATCAGCGCCCCGGCGGGGAAGCTGCATGACGACGGTGAGCGGGTCACGGTCCGCGACCCGGACGGCCGGGATCTCGTGCGGGCCGGGTGGGTGCTCGACTCCCGGCCCCGGCGGCCGAAGCGGCCGGGACGGACCAGCTGGTTGCAGCACTTCCGCGGCTGGTGGCTGGCCGCCGACCGGCCGACGTTCGATCCGCAGCGGGCGGTGCTGATGGACTTCCGCACGCCCCAGCCGCAGCGCGGCGTCTCCTTCGGGTACGTGCTGCCGGTCGACGACCGGTTCGCGCTCGTCGAGTACACCGAGTTCGGGCCGGCCCTGCTCGACGACGCGGGCTACGACGCGGCGCTGCGCGGGTACGCGGACCTGCTCGGCCTGGACCTGACCGCGCTGCAGGTGCGGGAGGTCGAGGACGGCGTGATCCCGATGACCGACGGGCCGTTCGAGTCCCGCCCGAGCCCGCGCGTGGTGCGGCTGGGCACCGCCGGCGGGGCGACGCGCCCGTCCACCGGGTTCACGTTCTCGGCGATGCTGCGCCAGGCCGACCAGGTGGCCGGGGCGCTCGCCGCCGGCCGTCCGCCGGTGCCCGCGTCCGCGTACCCGGGCCGGCATCTGTGGATGGACGCGGTGGCGTTGCGCGCGCTGGACCGGGGGCACGTCGGCGGGGTGGAGTTCTTCGAGCGGCTGTTCGACCGCAACCCGCCGGAGCGGGTGCTGCGGTTCCTCGACGGCGTGACCAGCCCCGCCGAGGATCTGGCGGTGATGCGGTCCAGCCCGCTGCTGCCGATGACCGGCGCGGTGCTCGGCGACGCGGCCGGCCGGCTGCGCGCCCGCCTGCGCCGCTAGCCTCGGTGGCCGGTCGCCGCGGCGACGCGGTCGCGCACCAGCGTCCGCAGTTGCTCCATCGGGTCGCCGTCGCCCGCGCCGAGCCGGTTGCGCACCGCCGCCACCGTCAACCCCAGTTCCGGGTACGCGAACGCGAGGCTGCCGCCGCTACCGGCGGTGCCGAACGATCCGTCGTCGTCGACCGCGTACCCGAGCCCGAACGTGCTCTCCTGCCCGAACACCCACTCCTGGGCGCGTACCGCCGGGGCGGACACCTCCCGCATCCGCTCGGCGGAGATCAGCCGTACCCCGTCGACCGGACCGAGCAGCGCCGCGTACATCCGGGCCACCGCGCGGGCGCTCATCGTGCCGACCGACGGCACGTCGGCGCGCAGCACGTCGGGGCGGGAGCCGATGACGGTGTCCGGGCGTACCGCGGGCGGGGCGACCGCGTCGAAGTGCGGCAGGTTGACCCCGGCCCAGGTCATCAGCGCGGACAGGCCGGCGTCCTCCAGCCGGGCCAGGCGGGGCAGGTCCGCCTCCGGTACGCCGAGGAACAGTTCCCGGTCCACGCCGAGCGGCCCGGCCACCTCCTCGGCGAGCACCTGCGACACCGGGGCGCCGGTGACCCGCCTGATCACCTCGCCGAGCAGCCAGCCCCACGTCCAGGCGTGGTACGCGAGCCGCTCGCCCGGTGCCCACAGCGGCCGCGCGTCGGCGAGCAGCTCGCACATGCGCGTCCAGTCGGTGAAGTCCTCCGGCGTGACGTCGGCCGGCAGCGCGGGCAGACCGGCGGTGTGGGTGAGCACGTGCCGCAGCGTGATGCCGTCCTTGCCGTGCCGGGCGAACTCCGGCCACACCCGCGCCAGCGGCAGGTCGTAGTCGAGCCGTCCCCGCTCGGCCAGCACGTGCACCACTGTGGCGGTGAGGCCCTTGCCGGTGGAGACCGCGTGCACGGGCGTGTCGGCCGTCATCGGCCGGCCGGTGGTGGTGTCGGCGAGCCCGGCCTGTTCGGTGACGATCGCGACCCCGTCCAGGTAGGCGGCCACCTGCACACCGGCCTCCCGCCCGGAGGAGACCAGCTCGTCGATCGTCGCCCGTACCTCGGCCCGCAGGCCGTCCCACCGCGTGTCCACGATCCCGCAGCGTGCCAGACCGTGGCATCGGCGTCGTCCGCTTTTCGTGGGGGACGGCGACGGCGGCCGGCGGTGCTCTACCGGGCGGCCGGCGTCGGCGTACTGCCGGTGGTGCCCTGGGTGGGCAGCGGGATGGAGTCGCCGGTCAGCAGCCGGGCGCGTAGCGCGGCGATCGTCTCCTGGCCGACGCCGAGCCGGCCGGTCACGTACCCGTGCACCGAACCGTGGGCGGCCCGCAGCTCGGCGAGCACCAGCCGGATGATCTCGGCCGGCGCCCGCCCGTACGCCGGCCAGCCCGGCGTGGCGCCGCCGTTGCGGTCCCGCCACTCGGCGACCAGCCGGTCGGTGGCCTGCTCGGTGAGCGCGAAGTCCGCTGCGATCTGGTCGTCGTCCACGCCGAGCAGGGACAGCACCAGCGCGGCGAGCAGCCCGGTGCGGTCCTTCCCGGACGCGCAGTGGAACACAAGCGGGTGCTCGCCGTCCGCGATCACCTCGATCGCCTGGCGCAGCTCGGCCACGCCGTCCTCGGCCACCTCGGCGTACCGGTCGGCCAGGTAGCGCCACGGGTCCACGTCGGGGTCGATGTCGGCCTGCACGTACGGCCGGTGCTCGATGCTCAGGTTGAGCCAGGTCACGCCGAGGCTCTCCGGGGCCCGGCCGCGGTCGGCGATCTCCCACGGGTACCGCAGGTCGATCACGGTGCGGACGCCGAGCGCCGCGAACCGTTCCAGATCCTCACCGGCGAGCTTGGCCAGCGAGTCGGAGCGGTAGAGGCGGCCCCGGGCGACGGTGCGGCCGTCGCCGGTCCGCCAGCCGCCGAGGTCACGGAAGTTGCAGAGCGTGGCGAAGTCCGGGGGAGTGGTCACACCGGCACGCTAGCCGGGAGCGGCGGGTCGGGTGGTCCCGCGTGCTCGCGTACCCGGTAGGTTGCCGGGCATGGCGGAGGCGGAGACCGGCCGGGTCGTGGAGATCTGGACCGACGGCGCGTGCAGCGGCAATCCCGGGCCCGGCGGGTGGGGTGCGGTGCTGCGCTGGGGCGGGCACGAGCGGGAGCTGTGCGGCGGCGAGGCCACCCCGACCACCAACAACCGGATGGAGCTGACCGCCGCGATCCGGGCGCTGGAGAGCCTCACCCGACCGGTGACGGTACGGCTGCACACCGACAGCACGTACGTGCGCAACGGCATCACCGGCTGGCTGAACGCGTGGAAGCGCAACGGCTGGCTGACCGCGGCGAAGCAGCCGGTGAAGAACGCCGACCTGTGGCAGGCGCTGGAGGCGGCGTGCGCCAGGCACGACGTGACGTGGCTGTGGGTGAAGGGCCACAACGGGCACCCGGAGAACGAGCGCGCCGACGCGCTGGCGAACCGGGGCATGACCGAGGCGCGGAGCGGCGCGGCGGCCGCCCCGCGTACGGCTCAGCGCAGCGGCCGGCCCTCCTCGATCTCCTCCGGCTCCTCGGACGGGTCGCCGGTGCCGGAGACCGCATCGACGTCGTAACCGGCGCGGCTGACCTCCCGTGCCGAGCGCCGGTCCTCGGCGGGCAGGTCGGCGAAGTCGTCACCGGTGTCGTCGGTGGTGTGCAGGGATTTGCCCGGCGGGCGCAGGGACGCCTCGTACGCGGTCGCGCCGTCGGGTTCGTCGCCGGCCGCGCGGCCGAAGGACTCTTCACTGGTCATGTCGCACTCCTGCCCGCAGCGGGTGACGGCAAACGTTCAGCGGGCGGCGTCCCGTCCGCGGGCCGCGTCCGGGTGGGTCGGCATCGAGGAGCCGCCCGAGCTGCTGCCGGAGGCGCCGCCCGCCATGCCGGATCCGTCGTCCTCGGTCACCTCGTCCGGTTTCGGCGCACCGGGAGCGGGGGCCGGCACGTCGGTGTCCGCGGCCGTCTGCACCAGCGGCACCTGCCCGGCCTCGTCCTCGGCGTGCGCCGGGTCGACCGGCTCCTCACCGTCGCGTGCCCGATACCCCACCGGTGGCCCTCCTGTCGGTCAACAGTCGTCCGCGCCGCCTACCCCACCCCACCCCCACCAAACGCGGCCCCGGCCCGTCTCGCGGTGATCAAGGAGTTCGTGTCCCGATCCGGCCCCGAAGCGGACACAAACTCCTTGATCACCGCTGTGCGAGCGCGAGCGCGGGCGCGAGTGCGGGTGCGGGCGGGGTGGCGTCAGCGGGGTCGGGGGCGGCGCTGGCGCGGCTGAGGGCGCGTCGGGGTCAGCGTCAGGGACCAGTGGGATGGGCGGCGTAGTCCGGGCGGCAGCACCGTGCGGTGGTCGCCGCGTGCGGCGTCGAGCTGCGACTGGTGCGTGAACAGGCACTCGCCCAGGTCCGCGCCGCGCAGGTCGGCCCCGCGCAGGTCCGCGCCGGTCAGGTCGGCGGCGCCGAGGCGTACGCCCCGCAGGTCGGCCCCGATCAGGCAGGCGCCGCGCAGGTTCGCCCCGGCCAGCGGGGTACGGCGCAGGTCCACCCCGATCAGCATCGCGCCCCGGCGGTCCGGCCCGGCCTTCCCGGCGCGGGCCTGTTCGGCGGCGCGGGACAGCAGGCGGTTGGCGCGGTCCCGGTGCGCGTCGACGTCGAGGGCGAGCAGGTCGTCGGGGGTGCCGTCGGTGAGCCGGCCGGTCTCGTCGAGCGCGGCGGTCAGCTCGTCGCGCAGCGGTCCGGCCGGGGTGAGGCGTACCGCCTCGGTCAGGTACCACAGCAGCTCGTGCAGCGGCCGAAGTACGGCGAAGCTGTCGAACATCCGCTGGGCGGTGGCCGGGTCGGCCCGCCAGTCGCGGCCGGCAAACGTGTGCTGGGTGAGGTGCTGACCGGCGCCGAAGCAGTCGAACACGGTGCAGCCGGGGAAGCCGCGTTGCCGCAGCTCGGTGTGGATGCCGCAGCGGAAGTCGGCGCCCAGGTTCGGGCAGGGCCGCCCGGCGGGCTTGTCGATGGCGAAGTCGGCCGACGCGGTGAACGCGGGAGCGACGCAGCACACCCCGGCGCAGCGCGAGCAGTCCGCCCGCAACTCCCGCCCGCCGCCCCCGCCCGCCACCGGCCCGTCCACCCGCACAGTCTCCCCTCCGAACACCCCGCCCCCATTCTCCGCACCCACCCCACCCACCTCCCGACCCACCCCGTCGATCATGAAGTTGACGGCGACAAAACGGACCGGAACCGCCGCCAACCTCATGATCAACGCGACAAGGTGAGGCGGGGTCAGAAGGTGAAGAGGGAGGCGGTGGTGCGCTGCATCAGGCAGGCGTTGCCGAACGTCCGGGTGTAGGAGACCGGGCGGTCCTGCCAGATGCCCACGGCACGCGCGACGACCGGGTCGTACTGCGAGGTGCACGGCGCACCGTCCACGTCGAGCGCGTCCAGGTCGCCGTCGACGCGGGCGACGAGCCGGCAGGCGGTGATCGGATCGGGGTGCAGGCCACCGGTGGGCCCGCAGGTCAGCACCGTGGCGCGCAGGCCGGCGCCGTCGTCGACGGTGAGCAGCAGCACCGAGGGGGTCTCCGGGCCGGGGCGCGGTGCGGCCTGCGCGGGAGAGGCCGGCGCGGCGAGGCCGCCGAGCGCGGCGGCCAGGGCCAGAGCGGCGGTACGTCGGGCGAAGGGCATGGGTGGTCCTTCCGTCGGGGCCCCGGGTGAGGGCCGGTGGACGGCCCGGCACGTCGTGCGAACCGGACCGCCGAGAACCCTAGGTGGACGGTGTGAACGCGAAGAGTCACGAAGTGTTACGCCAGTCGACCCCGCCGCCGGTCCGGTGTTACATCGGCGCACGGGAATGCCCGAACGGCTGACAACCGCCCGAGTGCCTCGCGGGAGCGCATTCCGAATTGGCGGTACGGCCACCTGAAAGGCTGACAACCGAATCGGGCCGTTATTGCGCCGATGCATTCCGTACGCCGGATCGTTGTCAATGCACGGCAACCGGAACGGCCGTTACCGGAACGATTCTTTTGAGCACCTCATAGCGCATTACCGTCGGGTGGCAGGGCGTTTTCGTCCCCGTCGGGAGGACTGCTCATGAGCGAACTGTCGCACCCACCGGCCGCTCCCGGCCCCGATGTCGAGGCCGTTCCCGGCCCCGCCGGCCAGCCCGGCGAATTCGTCGGCCGGTCGCCCGGCCGGCTCGCCTGGCTACGGCTCAAACGCGACCGTACGGCCAAGGCCAGCGCCGTCACGCTCGCCGTCGCCGCCCTGGTGGCGCTCGGCGCGCCTCTGCTGGGACGGCTCACCGGAATCGACCCGACCGACAAGTTCGTGGACCGCCTCAACGATTTCGGAATGCCGATCGGGTACGCCGGCGGAATCAGCTCCGACCATTGGCTAGGGCTCGAACCCGGCAGCGGCCGGGACATCCTGATGCAACTGGTCTACGGCCTGCGGACGTCCCTGTTCATCGCGTTCACCTCGGCCCTGCTGGCATCCGGCATCGGTGTCGCTGTCGGGGTGCTGGCCGGGTGGGCCAGAGGCTGGCTGGACAGCGTCGTCAACTGGCTGATCGACCTCACGCTGGCGTTCCCGTTCCTCATCTTCGCGCTCGCGGTCATCCCGATCCTCCAGGACCGCTTCTACTCCGACCGGGAGGCGCCGTCGCCGGCCTTCCGGGTGGCCCTGATCGTCGCGACCTTCGGCCTGTTCAGCTGGACGTACACCGCGCGGCTGGTCCGCGGGCAGGTGATCTCGCTGCGCGAGCGGGAGTTCGTCGAGGCGGCCCGTGCGGCCGGCGCCGGCACCACGCACATCCTGCTGCGGCAGCTGCTGCCAAACATCTGGGCGCCGATCCTGGTCACCGTCTCGCTGATGGTGCCGCAGTTCATCGCCATCGAGGCGGCGCTGGCGTTCGTCAACATCGGCGTCACCGAACCCACGCCCGACCTGGGCCGCATGATCTTCAACAGCATCGGCTACGTCGCGAGCGACCCCTGGTACACCCTGTTCCCCGGGTTGACGGTCTTCCTGCTGGTCCTGGCGTTCAACCTGCTCGGCGACGCGCTGCGCGACTCGCTGGACCCCCGCTCCACCCGGTAGTCCCACGGCCATCAGTGCCCGGCCGGCGGGGGCCGCCGGGCAGGAAGGAGCACACCGTGCGCGCACGAACCCGGACACTGACAGGTGTCCTCGCCGCGGCGGCGCTGGCCGCCGCCGGCTGCAGCCCCACCACCGACGACGGCGGCGGCGACGACCAGAAGACCAAGACCCAGAGCGGATCGATCTCGTACGAGGCCGCCGACAACCAGGGCCCGGCGAAGGACGTCGACGGGGCGACCCGCGGCGGCACCCTCACCGTGATGCAGCCGGCCGACTTCGAGCACCTCGACCCGGCCCGCAACTACGTCAACGTGCAGCAGGTCGCCGGTGGGCTGCTGTACCGCGCGCTCAACGGCTACAAGGAGGACGGCAGCGGCAAGCTGCTGCTCGTCGGCGACCTGGCCACCAACCCCGGCAAGGACGTGAACGGCGACTGCAAGGTCTGGGAGTTCACCCTGCGCGACGGCGTGAAGTACGAGGACGGCACGCCCGTGTCCAGCAAGGACGTCGCCCACGGCATCGCCCGGTCGTTCGCGGCGAACCTCAACGAGGGCCCGCACTACATCCAGCAGTGGCTCTACCCGGGCGGGGCGTACAACGCCACCTACAAGGGACCGTACGACGGGGGCAAGCCGGTGCCCGACGGCGTCGCCACACCCGACGACCGGACCATCCGGTTCACCTTCCCGCAGCCGCACTGCGACCTGCCGTACGCGGCGGCGCTGCCGACCAGCGCGCCCGTGCCCGCCGCGAAGGACACCCGCGCGAACTACGACCTGCGGCCGTTCTCGTCCGGACCGTACCGGGTGAAGACCTACCAGCGCGACGTGTCGCTGGAGCTGGAACGCAACCCGAACTGGGATCCGGCGACCGACCCGATCCGCAACGCGTACCCGGACGCGATCCGGATGACGTTCGGCCTGGAGCAGGCCCAGATCGCCGAGCGCCTGGTCGCCGACGGGCCGGCCGACCAGGCGGCGCTGAGCTGGTCGGACGTGCCGCCGTCGGTGCTGCCCCGCACCACCGGATCCGGCGTCTCCGACCGCGTGGTACGCGGCCCGACGCAGTACAACTGGGTGCTGAGCATCAACACCCAGCGGGTCACCGACCTGAGCGTCCGGCGGGCGCTGAACTACGCCGTCGACAAGGACGCCCTGCTCAAGGTGCTCGGCGGGCAGGCCGCCGGCTCACCCGCCACCACGCTCATGTCGCCCACCACCGCCGGATTCGTCCCGTACGACCTGTACAACGCCCCGGTCACCGGCGACAAGGCCAAGACCGCCGAGCTGCTCGCCGGCAAGCGGCCGAAGCTGGTGCTCGCCCACTCCAACCTGGAACTGCGCACCCAGCAGGCCGAGGCGCTGCGCAAGAACCTCACCGACATGGGATTCGACATCGTGATGAAGCCGATCGACAACAGCAGCTACTACGACGAGGTCGGCCGCAAGGACAACCCGTACGACCTCTACCTCACCGGCTGGGGCTCGGACTGGCCCACCGGCTCGACTGTGATCCCGCCGGTCTACGACGGACGGGAGATCGTGGCCGAGGGCAACCAGAACCTGTCGTACCTCAATGAACCGTCGGTCAGCGCGGAGATCGACCGGGTCCGCGACCTGCCGGCCGCCGAGCAGGACGCCGGCTGGATGGCGCTCGACCGCATGATCATGGACAAGTACGCCCCGGTGGTGCCCTGCTACTACGACGCCACCTACGAGCTGCACGGCTCGAAGGTCGGCAACGCCTTCCTCAGCGACGCGTTCGGGATCATCTCGCTCAACGGCATCTACGTGAAGAAGTGACAGCCGCGCGGAGGGCGGCTGCCACGGCGGCCGCCCCCGCGCCCACCCGGGGGAGGTGCTCCCGTGCTCCGTTTCGTCGTACGGCGGCTGCTCGTCGCCGCCCTGACCCTGGTCGTCATCAGCCTGGTCACGTTCGGTCTCTTCTTCGCGGTGCCGAGCAGCCCGGCGAAGGTGATGTGCGGCAAGAACTGCACGGCCGAGGACATCGCCCAGGTCGAGCGCCGCCTCGGCATCGACCAGCCGCTGCCCCGGCAGTACGCCGACTTCGTCAGCGGCGTCTTCGCCGGCCGTACCTACGGCGAGGGCGACTTCCGGCAGGACTGCCCGGCACCCTGCCTCGGCTACTCATTCCGCAACAACCAGCCCGTCACCGAGATCGTCGCCCAGCGCGCCCCGGTGACGTTCAGCATCGTCCTCGGCGGCGCCGTGCTCTGGCTCGGCCTCGGCATCTCGCTCGGCATGGTGTCGGCACTACGCCGGGGTACGGCGTTCGACCGCGCCGCGATCGGCGTCACACTGGCCGGGGCGTCGATGCAGGTCTACTTCTTCGGGCTGATCCTGCTCTACCTGCTCGTCTACTCCACCGGGCTGCTGCCGTTCCCCAGCTACACCCCGCTGACCGAGAACCCGTTCCGCTGGGCGGCCGGGCTGATTCTGCCCTGGATGACGCTCGGCTTCCTCAACTCGGCGTTGTACGCCCGGCTGTCCCGGGCGCAGATGGTGGAGACGCTGTCGGAGGACTTCGTCCGCACCGCCCGGGCGAAGGGGCTGCCCGCCCGGAAGGTGCACACCCGGCACGCGCTGCGGGCGGCGATCACACCGATCGTCACGATCGCCGGGCTGGACATCGGCACCAGCCTCGGCGGCACCTTCATCACCGAGACGATCTTCGGCCTCCAGGGTCTCGGCAAGGCGACAGTGGAGGCGGTGCAGTTCCTCAACCTGCCGGTGGTGATGGCGACGGTGCTGCTGGCGGCGGTGTTCATCGTGGTCGCCAACATCGTCGTCGACGTGCTGTACGCGGTGATCGACCCACGGGTCCGGCTGAGCTGACGGGAGGAGACGGACATGGTGGAGCTTCCGGCGCCGCGTCGCGGCGAGGGCCCGTACCTGCGGGTCAGGGATCTGCGGGTGCGGTTCGACACCGAGGACGGTGTGGTGCGGGCCGTGGATGGTGTGTCGTTCGCCGTGGAGCGGGGTCGCACGCTCGGGATCGTGGGTGAGTCCGGTTCCGGTAAGAGCGTGACGTCGCTGGCGATCCTCGGTTTGCACAACGCTAGGCGCACGACCATCTCCGGGGAGATCTCGGTGGGTGGGCGTCAGCTCGTCGGGTTGGGTGAGGAGGAGGTGCGGCGGCTGCGGGGCCGGGACATGGCGATGGTCTTCCAGGATCCGTTGTCGGCGTTGCACCCCTACTACTCGGTGGGGAAGCAGATCGCTGAGGCGTACCGGGTGCATCATCCGAGGGCCGGTCGGCGGGAGGCGCGGACGCGGGCGGTGGACATGTTGGGCCGGGTGGGGATTC
>NZ_VISW01000022.1:0-103806 GCF_007827635.1 Micromonospora sp. CNZ296 | reverse complement strand
CCTCGCCAAGAACCGGGACAAATAGACCAAGCTGACCTGACGGGGGGTCAATCCCAAACCGTCCAGGAGGGGTCAGTTCTAATCCGCCGTTGACAGACTCGGTCCCGACTCCCGGCAGCGTAAGCCTGCACACGCAGGGCCCAGAACGTCCAGCTGGTCTTCGGCAAGCGATCGCAGCGAGCCCGCGAAGCGACCGGCACGCCACGAGGGACAGCAGGAGAAAGCAGGTCGTCGGCCTGTGGACACCGGCAGACCGTCGTCTTAGGAAACCGATGCTCTATCCCCTGAGCTACGAGGGCGCGAGCGCCTAGTCTAGCGACCTGGGGTTCACCTGGGCTGGCAGGGAGTGGCCCGCGTTCACCCATGATCCCCGGACCGCTGTTGTCGCAGCCCAGGAGCACACCCGGAATCTCCATGTGACGCCGGTTGATCTTGACGGGCAGGGCGGGGCGGCCGGCAGGACCGGGGTCGCGTCGGCGAGGAGCGTGCTGGTTCAGGCCGCGGCGCGGATTGCCGGTGCCGGTCGGGTGAAGGTCTTGCGGTCGCGGATGAGTGCCCAGAGGACGTCGACGCGTCGTCGGGACGCCCCGAGGGTGTCGCTCTACTGGAACTGGCCCTATGTGCTGGTCCAGGCCGGCCCCGAACAGGCCCTCGCCTGGCGCACCGGCGGTCACATTCGCCACCCGCACGGCGCGCTACCCGACCTGGTCTTCTCCGCCGACCGGTCATGGCTGGTCTCCGCGCGCTGGGACGACACCTGGACCTGCGTCGGCGGCCCCGCACCACTGATCCACACCCTGGAGCGCGACCCCGTGGCCAACGCCCGCCAGGTCCAACTCGGCGAGGACGCGCTGCCACCGGGGCTGGTCCGCGAGTGACGACCCGCGTCCCGGGTCGGCGGTCAGCCTCCGATCGTGGCTATCGCCCCCACTTCTCTCGGCAGGACGGCAGTCGCTGGTCGGTTTGCCGTAGATCCGCTTCCCGTCGGGGCCCGTGTAGCAGTGCTCGAGTTGGTCTTCGGCCTGGAACAGCGGGCGCCTGTCGATCTCTGTCCCGTGGCCGTCGTAGCTGACCAGTTCGGGGGCGTTGCCGGGGGCGCTGTCGGGATGCGGAGGATCGGCACGGGATGCCTCATGTGTTCGGGGCGTTGAGGACGCAGTCCACGGCCGTGTAGAGGGTTTCGGTTTCGGACTTCAGGATCGAGTCCTCGGCGGGCAGGGCTCGTTCGATGGAGAGCCCTTGGAGCACGGTGAGCAGGAATCTCACTCGGCGTGCGTGGTCCTCCCTGGGGAGCGCGCCTTCATCAGCGAGAACCGTCAGCCAGTACTCGACACGGCGCCACCCTTCCCGCTCCAGGGCGAGATAGGCCGCGCGCACCTCCTCGGTCGGTTCGGGTGCGATGAACATCTGGTACGCCCTGCTCCACGCCTCACGTGCCTGCTCCCCGACACCGGTGGGGGAGAGCACCTGCCGGAGACAGTTGACCAGTCGATCCCGGGCGGACAGTGATCGGTCGTGGATCGGGTCATCAGGGAAGACGTGGTCATAGATCCTGGCGAGCACCGCGTCCTGCAGCGCCCGCTGGGTCGGAAAGTGGAACCTGAGCGAGCCTGTGCTCACCCCGGCCCGTGCCGCGACCGCACGCACGCTCAACCGCGCAGCCAGGTCCTCGGCGAGCATCGCCGCCGCAGCCGCGAGGATCCGTTCCCGTGAGCTGGTGCTCCCGTCGTCCCGTGTCACCTGCCACCTCCTGGCACATCGTACTAGCACGCCGTGCTAGCGTTGCCACTAGTACGGCGTGTTAGTGGGACCCGGGCGATCGACGGTGAGTGAGGAAACGTGATCGAGGACTGGCGGCAACAGCGGGCGGCCAAGCGCATCAAGAGCGGAGACGGCCGGGCGTTGAAACGCCTCCGCTGGTGGCAGCTACCCTTCCGCACACTGTTCTACCTCGCGCTGCCCAACGGGAACGGCCGGCAGACGGTGTACGCCGTCGACATCCCACGCCGGACCAACCCGGAGGGCGGCAAGGCGAGAGCGCACCTGTATCTCGACGGCAGACACCACGCCGAGTCCAAGCTCCCGGCGGCCTTCCCCGTGGAGGGCGGCACCATCGAGGTGGCGAACAGCGCATTCGGGCTCAAACGCTGCCACTACGTCATCACTGCGGGCGCCGAGTACCCCCTCTTTCCCGATCCGAGGTCCGCCGAAGGACGCCGTGCCCGCGTCGAACGCGAGCACCCGACGCTGAGCCGCTCGATCAGCCTCCTCTCGGTGCTGATGCTCGTCATCGGCGTGGGCCTGAACCTGCTGCAACTCGCCGGACCGGTTTCGCAGATCCCCCCGATCGCGGAGAACGTCGGAACGTTCGAATCGCCCGTCCGCCTACCGATCTGGCTCAACTTCGCCCTCGCCGTCGGGGCCGCACTGGGGAGCGCCGAGCGGGCACTCCGCCTGCGTTACAGCGTGCTCGATCACGCAGGGAAGTAACCCCATCCACAGGAGGACAGCATGACCGCGGCAACCAAGCCGAACTCACTACTCACTCCGGGCGAGCCCCGCAACGGGCCGTCAGCTCCCGCCGGGGTCGAATACCACCGGGTACTCGCTGGCGACGAACGCCGGATCGGCCGCGGCATTCTTGCGATCATCCTCCTGCTGGCCGGGTTCGTCATCTTCCCGACGGTCCTCGGCAGGGCGGCTGCGGCCATCGACGTGCAGCAGGGCAACACCCCGCCGATCCTGGGCGGCACCGACTACACGCCGCTTTACCACGCCAGCACGATGCTCTCCCTCGGCCTGCTCATTCCGTGGAGCATGCTCATCCAGCGGTGGCTCTACGGCGTACCCGGTGCGTCCCTGCACTCCGTGACGTCACGGTTCCGCTTCGACCTGCTCGGCAGATCGCTGCTCGTCTTCGGTCCCGCCTGGCTGGTGGTCGTCGCCCTCGGATCTCTCGCGCCCGTCGACGAGGCCCCATGGTCGCAGACCGACCTCGTCGCCATCTTCATCGCCACGATGCTCCTCACCCCGCTCCAGTCGGCGGGCGAGGAATACGGCATACGTGGGTTGATCTTCCGCGTGATCGGAAGCTGGACCCGCAGCCGACGGGCGGGACTGGTCGCCGGGGTGCTGGTTTCGAGCGTGCTGTTCACGGCCGCACACGGAGCGACGGATCCGTACATCATCGTCTGGTACTTCGTGCTCTGGACCGGACTGGCCATCATCACCTGGCGCACCGGCGGGCTGGAGATCGCGGTTACGCTGCACGCCGTCCTCAACACGTTCTCCTTCATCCTGGCCACGTCCCTGCGGGTGGACCTCGGTAGTGCACTGCAGGACCGCTCAGCCGGAGTCGGCACGCCGTACCAGCTCGTCCCCGCCTTTGCGGTCGTCGTCATCACCGCAATCATCTGGTGGCGCACCCGAAAGACAGGCCCAGCACTTACCACGGGCCGTCATCAAACATCACGTCACACCCGATCGTGACCTCGGCGAGGCAATGGCCGTGCTGCGCTCCCCGACGCCGCTGCGGCTCGGCGGGCAGCTCGAACCCTCGGTGGACGGTGTCAAGTCCACTGTGGCCAAGGGCCGCGGCCGAGCCGACCGGCAACTCCTCGCCCGACTCGTCGTCAACCACCACCCCGCCGCACCCCGCGACGAGTACGACCTGCTCCGCGTCATCCTCCACAACGCCACCCGCACCGGCCTCGCCGCGCAGAACCGGACCGACCACCCCGACTTCGCTCAATACCTCGTCGGCGGAGTTCCCTGGGTCGGTCATCACCACCCGGCACGCGCAGCCAAACTCGCCACGCTGCTGGCCCACGCTGTCGCAGCACCGGAGACTGATGCGGCGCGGCAACTTCGCCGGATCTGACAAGGGCGCGTCGAACCGACCGAAGCACGGCCTGAGCAGGACTTACGCCCGTTCTGCTGATCTTCGGCAAGCGAGCACAGTAACGCGCGCGTGCGACCCACTAACACGAAAACAAAATAGGAACCCGCAGGTATTCAGCCTCCGGGAACAGATAGAGCGTCGTCTTAGGAGTCTCCATACGACTCCGGTTGATCTTGGAGGGGAGGGTGGAGTCTCTCGATGATCGGCGCCAGCGGGTGCTGGTCGAGTTGCTCGGCGATGAGGTCGTCGACAGCGGCGATGCGCTGCTCCAGGGCGAGGATCTCGGTAGCCATCTGCCCGACGACCACGGCGGCGGCGGCGCGTTGCCCGGGCAGGTTTACGGTCTGCTGCCGCGCGGCTGCCACCATCGCCTCGGCGACTTGGACGGCGTTCTTGAGGTGGCCGCGTCGGAGCAAGGCGGTGATCCGGTCGACGTCGGCGTGCCGGATCGCCACCGGCGCCTGTCAGCACGCCAGGACCATCATCGGTCCCTTCCGGTTGAGCTCCACAGCCCGCTCCAACACCGGGGCTGATCGGTGAGTAGTTCCTGCAGCCGGAACAGGGTTGCGACCCGCTGCCCGACGAGGTCCGCCTCGAAGCTCAGCCACGATCCCGGTGAACACACGTCAGCCATCCCCGCTCCCGGCCCCGCGGGCACGGCAAGCCCGAGCCCGCCGCCGTCGCCGGCCGGCACCCCGGACAGGATGTGCGAGAAACTGGATCAAGGGCCTGGCGGCTGCGACGTCGTGATGATCAACACGTCCGGCCGACTCTTCTCTTACGTAAGGGTAGGTTCGGTACCGGTGAACCCGGGTGTGGCCGGGTGACTCCTGTGGCGGTCCTGACGAGTCCGGGCGATGAGGCCCGCAGACCGTCCAGACCGACTGTTGCTGATCTGTGAGTAGCTGCGTCCCGTGGTTCGGGGCGGGAGCTGTGCGCGTCCGTCAGGCGCCCGAGTGGAAATGGCTTTATGTCTTCTGTGCTGTCCGCGGGCTCCCGACCGCGTCTGTCCCGTCCGTCCTGGCTGTCGCCGAAGGTGTTCCGCACCGAGGTCCTCGCCGGTCTGGTCGTCGCCCTGGCGTTGATCCCAGAGGCGATCTCCTTCTCGATCCTGGCGGGGGTCGACCCGCGGGTGGGGCTGTTCGCCTCGTTCACGATGGCCGTCACGATCGCGATCTGCGGTGGGCGGCCAGCGATGATCTCCGCCGCGACCGGCGCGATCGCGCTGGTGGTGGCGCCGCTGGCCAAGGAGCACGGACTGGACTATCTGATCGCGGCGGTGATTCTCGGCGGGGCGATCCAGGTCCTGCTGGCGGTGCTCGGGGTGGCGAAGTTGATGCGGTTCATCCCGCGCAGCGTGATGGTCGGTTTCGTCAACGCCCTCGCGATCCTGATCTTCGCCGCGCAGGTTCCGCACCTGCTCGGGGTGCCGTGGCTGGTCTACCCGCTGGTCGCCGTCGCCCTCGCGATCATGGTTGGACTGCCCCGCCTCACCCGCGCGGTTCCGGCGCCACTGGTCGCGATCGTGGTGCTGACCCTGGTCACCGTCGTCGCCAGCGTGGCGGTGCCGACCGTCGGTGACGAAGGTGCCCTGCCGGACAGCCTGCCCACCCTCGGCCTGCCGCAGATCCCCTGGACCATGGACACCCTCACCCTGATCGCCCCCTACGCCCTGGGGATCGCGTTGGTCGGGCTGATGGAGTCGCTGATGACCGCCAAGCTCGTCGATGACATCACCGACACCCCGTCCAGCAAGACTCGCGAGTCCTGGGGCCAGGGGGTCGCCAACATCGTCACCGGCTTCTTCGGCGGCATGGGCGGCTGCGCCATGATCGGCCAGACGATGATCAACGTGAAGGCGTCCGGCGCCCGCACCCGGCTGTCGACGTTCCTGGCCGGCGTCTTCCTGCTGATCCTGGTCGTCGCGCTCGGCGACGTGGTCGCGGTCATTCCGATGGCCGCCCTGGTCGCCGTGATGATCATCGTGGCGGTGTCGACGTTCGACTGGCACTCCGTCGCCCCGGCCACCCTCAAGCGGATGCCGTACGGGGAGACGATCGTCATGCTCGCCACCGTGGTCACCACCCTGGCCACCCACAACCTGGCCATCGGTGTGGTGGTCGGCGTGCTCACCGCCATGGTGATCTTCGCCCGCCGGGTCGCCCACCTGGTCGAGGTCACCAGCGTCCTCGACCCCGACGGCGGCACCCGCATCTACTCGGTGCACGGTGAGCTGTTCTTCGCCTCCAGCAACGACCTCGTCGGCCAGTTCGACTACACGAACGACCCCGACACCGTGGTCATCGACATGACCCACGCCCACGTCTGGGACGCCTCCTCCGTCGCCGCCCTCGACGCCATCACCACCAAGTACGCCGCACGCGGCAAGACCGTCGAGATCATCGAGCTGAACCAGCCCAGCGCCCGCATCCACGACACCCTCGCCGGCCGACTCGGTGTCGGCCACTGATGGCCCCCACCAGCCGCGACACCGGGCCGGAGCAGCGCGCCTCCGGCCCGGCCACCGGTCGCCTCATGCAGATCGGCGAAGCCGCCGAACGGGTCGGGCTCAGCATCCGCACCATCCGCCACTACGAGGAAGCCGGCCTGATCGTCCCCTCCGCCCGCAGTGACGGCGGCTTCCGCCTCTACACAGAACCCGACCTCGACCGCCTCGCCGTCGTCAAACGCATGAAACCGCTCGGGTTCACACTCGACGAGATGCGCGACCTCCTCGCCGTCCTCGACGCCCTCGACACCGCCACCGGCGTCGACCGCGCCGTTCTGCTCGACCGGCTCGACATGTTCCACACCGCCGCTACGACGCGGGTCATCGCACTGCGCGACCAACTCGCCATGGCCGAAGGCTTCGCTCGCGCGCTACGCGACGAACTCGACCACCACGGCGGCCCAACCGCCTGAGGCGCCGCCGCTGCCGATTGCCCATCAACCGGGACGGTGTGTCTTGGGCTGACCGTCAAGCGTCGTCCTTGCTGCAAGAGAACGGGGGCAATGCCGGCTCCGGACCGAGATGGCCGGCCTTCTGCCGATCAGATGATTTTCGCGATGGCGTGATGAACGCATGAAACGCCGAACGGCGGCCCGCTGAACCAGTCGGGCCGCCGTTCAGAGAATGTGGATCAGAGCGGGCGGATGTTCTCCGCCTGCGGGCCCTTCTGGCCCTGGGTGATGTCGAACTCCACCTTCTGATTCTCGTCGAGGCTGCGGAAGCCGCTCGCCGAGATCGCGGAGAAGTGGGCGAAGACGTCGGCGCCGCCGTCGTCCGGGCTGATGAAGCCGAAGCCCTTGTCGGCGTTGAACCACTTCACGGTACCTGTAGTCATGTCTGCTCCTTCGCAGGCTGTTAGAGACCGCACTGTGCGGACCCTTACGCCGCCGCGTTGATCACCCGCGTCGAAACGACACGAAAAACGAAAAGCGCCTGGATGGGTTTCAGATGCCCCATCAGGCGCCGGAAAACGTCTACGGAAATCAAAACTGCAACTCCGCTACCGTAGCACATGATCCGTCGTCGATCCGATGGCGGTGAGTGGACCTGGCCACTGGGCTTGCTCCCCTGCGGAGGCGCGCCCGGATCCAGGCCACCGCAACCGGCACCGACCGCGCCGACCTGCTGACAGGCTTGCCACGTTCCACACCCGCCGCCACTGCCCTATCGGGCGAGGCCACCGTCGCGCACCAGAGCGTGATGGGTGGAGCGCCCGCGTACTCTGATCGCTCGGGCAGCCCCGTGTGGGCGGGGGCGAAGGTCGGTGGGCATGAGCGAGCGGGACGCACTGCGAGGTCTGCTGCGGCAGTCGCACCACGCCCGGCCCGAGGACCTGCCGGGGATGGCACGGCGGGCCGCCCGGCAGCTCGGCGCCGACGACATGATCCTCTATGTGGTCGACCACGAGCAGCGTCAGCTGCTTGCGCTGCCCGGTCCGGACGCACCGCGTCGAGTCTCGCTGGCCATCGAGGGAACCCTGGCCGGCCGGGCGTTCAGCATGTTGCGCCCGTTCGGCGGCCCGGTGGACGACGGTGCGCGGTTGTGGTTGCCGCTGCTCAACGGTCTGGAGCGCGTGGGCGTCGCGGAGGTGGTTGCCGCGGCTGCCGTGCCTGACTCCGCGGTGGCCGCGTTCGAGGCGGTGGCCTCCCTGCTCGCCGAGCTGGTGATCACCCGATCGCAGCACAGCGACACGATCGAGTCGGTCCGCCGCCGCGAGCCGATGCGCCTGCCCGCCGAGATGCTGCGCGCCCAACTTCCGCCGCTCACCTTCTCCACCGGCGGCGTGATCATCAGTGGGATCCTGGAGCCCTGCTACGACGTGGGTGGCGACGCCTTCGACTATGCGGTCAACGGCGACATCGCCCACCTCGCCCTGTTCGACGCCGTCGGGCACGGCTCCGGTGGCGGGATGCGCGCCGTGATGCTCGCCAGCCTGGCCCTGGCCGCGTACCGCAATGCCCGTCGGGCCGGGTTCGACCTGGTCGAGACCTACCATCACATCGACACCGCGGCGCGTGACCACGACCGGCGCGGACTGATCACCGGCGTGCTGGCCGAACTCGACCAGCGCACCGGCCGGCTGCGGGTCATCTCCGCCGGACACCCGGGCGGGCTGGTGCTCCGTCGCGGCAGGGTCGCCGCCGTCCTGCCCACGCCCACCGCCCTGCCGGTGGCCCTGGGCGACCGGCGTCCTCCGATGGTGGTCGAGGAAGCCCTCGAACCCGGCGACGACGTGCTCTTCTACACCGACGGCATCATCGAGGCCCGCTCGGCCGACGGGGAACGGTTCGGCACCGAGCGGCTGGTCGACTTCACCGTCCGGGCACTGGCCGACGGGCTGCCGCTACCAGAGACCGCGCGGCGTCTCGTTCACGCGATCCTCGCCTACCAGGATGACCGGCTGCAGGACGACGCCACCGTACTCATGGTCCGCTTCCGTGAGCCCACGGCAGGCAGGGCCTGACCGCCCCGCAGTCCCAGCGTCGCAACGGCTGTTCCGCCGCCCGCCGCGACGAGATTCCCCGCCTCGCGCACTCAGACCGCGGTGGGTGGCGGATCTGCCACCCGGCCGAACAGCTGCATGATGCCGGTCAGGTCGAGGATCCGGCGGACCTGCCCGGTGGCGTTGAGCAGGGTGAGATCCACTCCCCGGTCGACCGCGTGGTGGTGCGCTCCGACCAGGATGCTGAGTACGGTCGAATCGATGAAGGTCAACCCTGCCAGGTCGATCTCCACCGTCCCGGCCTGGGCGACGGTCTCGTGCAGCAGGTCATCGAGCCGATCGGCGCCCGACATGTCGATCTCACCGGACAGCGCCAGGACACGACGATCAGCACCGACGTCGACATGCCAGTGCCAGGTCTGCTCCGTGGCCACTGTCACCCTTCCTCGTACACGGTCGATCGGGGGCGCAGCTGCGCTGTCACCGAGGCGGTCGTTCCCTGTCCGGAGTTGTCGATCATCAATCCTTCGGTGAGCTGCTGTGCCAGCCACAGTCCCCGGTGGCCGACCTCCCCGGGCGACGGCAGGGCGACGGCAATCTCACCCAGCCCGGGCCCGTTGTCGCTGACCTGGCAGGTCAGCAGGTCGTGGTGCTGCCACAGACGCACCTCGCCGCTGCCCCCGCCATGGCGCACCACGTTGGTGACCAACTCGTGCACCGCCAATACGAAGTCCTCCAGCCCGTCGCCGACCAGACCCGCCGAACGGGCTGCCGCGGCGACCGCGTGACGCAGCGCCGTAACCCGCGCAGCGGTGATCTCTTCCGACAACAACGCCACGTCACCGGCGCCGCGAGCGGTGCTCCACCCGGCACCCACGTCGTCCGTTCCGCCGCTGCCCATGATCGGACGCTACACGCAGCCGATCCGGCGCGCCCGGGCACGCCGGCCAGGCGTAAGACGGCGACCCCTCGGACCGCCGGTCACGCACAGCATTGCGGTCGCCGGCCGGATGTGAAGAGGTGCGACGAGTGGGGCTGACCGTCCGAGGCGGGAACCCGGGCGTTCGCCTGGTGGGCCGGCCGGCTCATCGCCCGCCGACGACCTCGCACGAAGGGTGGGCTGGTCAGTCCTGTCGCCGCAGCCCCCGCTACTGCTTCTCGTTCTGCCGGAGGGCTTCCTCGAGTTGGTCTTCCAGAATGATGATCCGGCACGCGGCCTCCAGGGCGGTGCCGTCGTCGACCATTTCCCGGGCCCGGGCAGCCAGGCGCAGCTGGTAGCGGGAGTAGCGGCGGTGCCCGCCGCTGGAGCGCTGCGGATTGATCAATTTTGTCTCGTCCAGGCGACGCAGGAAGTCCTGCGTGGTGCCGAGCATCTCCGCGGCCTGCCCGATGGTGTAGGCCGGGTAGTTCTCATCGCCGAACATGTCTTCGGGGTTTTGCCCCATGTCACCTCCACGTCGAGGGCCCCGGCGCACAAGCGCCGGGGCCCAGGGTTACGGGTCAGAACACCATCTACCGACCGGAACGTCGGCTTGTCGTATCCGCACCAGCCGTCATTGACGGCTTCGGGTGCGAGGATCGCATATGCGTGACCGGAGACCACCTCTCGTTCGATGGAAACTGCGGTGTCCGCCCGGCCTGACATGACGGCCGACGGCGGGCGATCCAACGGTGTAAGGCCCTCCCTTTCCTCTGCGTACACGTTTCCCTTGCTGTCGTACGGTCCGCCGGCGCCGGAGCCCACGCGACTTCACAGCCCCGACACGTGCAGCGAACATCAGCCGGAGCCCTGAAAGAACCTTGGCCCCACCTGCACCCCGGCGTGTGTCACGCCGGAACTGACGTGCTCTTACTGCCTCTCAAGAGAAACGGTGAAGCATGTTCCTCTTCTATCCGCCCGTCGTGTCCTCACGGCCGGACGGCCCGTCTGCGTCTTGACGGATCTTTCCTCTCGACTTGAAGAAGAGTATGCCGTACCGCAGAAGATGTCTAGCCTTTCCAACCTAGGTTTCCTGGTCGACGGTCATCAGGATGACCGGCCCGCCGAGCAAGCAGGGCGCGCGCCATGGCGACACGACCCGACGCCGATGCCACCTACCGGCCGATGAAGACCGCCGCGCGGTCGACGACGTACCAGGGCCGGCCGCGTTGGTCGCGTTCACCCCCACGACGCAGCCCTCCGGAGGCCCTTGCCGGCGGGTACGCGCTCGTCGCGGACCTGCGCGCGACGGGCAGCCGGTATCCGGCCGACGAACGGCTCCGGAGGGCTGGACGCGGAACTGCGGGCGACCAGTGACCGCTTCGCCGAGCTGTGGGAGTCCGGCGCCGTCGGCCGGCACGAGGCCGCCCGCAAGACAATCGATCATCCGTACGTGGGTCCGCTGACCCTGGACTGCGACGTGCTCACCGTGGCGGGCAGCGACCTGCGCATCATGATCTACACGGCCGAGCCGGGCACCGAGGATGCCGACCGCCTGGCCCTGCTCACTGTCGTCGGCACCCAGGCGCTCGCCGGTGGAGACCAGCTCGGTGTGGATCGCGGTGACACCACACCGGCCGGAGCCGACGTCCGGCGGCCCGGAGAGGTCTCCGGGCCGCCGGACGGTGGGCTACTTGGTGCCGGTCAGGGCGGCCAGGGCGTTGGCGGTCCGGAAGTACGGGTTACGGCCCAGGTCGCCGACGGCGGTGATGGTGGAAGGCATCCGTGAGGAGGCGTGGTTCACGCCTCCTCGTCGCCGCCCTCGTCGTCGCCGAAGGAGTCGAAGACCTCGTCGGCGACCATGCCGCCGGCGAAGCCGAGAGCGGCGCCGCCGACCACGCCCGCGGCGACCGCGCCCATGCCGGGACCACCGTGACGCTCCTGGTGGTCCTCCTCCTTGTAGTGCCCGCCGGGGTGGCCGTACGCGGCGTGCCCGTAGCCGGGCGCGCCGTAGCCCTGGGCGGGCGGGGCGTAGCCGTGGCCGTGGCCGGTGTGCAGGCTCTGGTAGCCGTCGAGGGCCTGGCGGACCCAGGTGTCGACCTGCGCGGCCCAGTCGACGCGGTCGGCGTCGGCGTGCGCGGCGTGGTAGCGGCCGTACGAGTCGTGGCCGCCGGTGAACAGGCCACCGCGCTTGTCGAACTCCAGCACCACGTCGACGCCGTGCTCGTTCGCGACGAAGGTCAGCTCAACCTCGTTGACGCCGTGGGCGTACTGCGCGGCGGCGTAGTACTCGATCTCCTGGTAGAACGGCAGGCTCTGGTGCAGCCCGGAGATGTGCCCGCGTTCCAGGTCGGCGCCCTTGAACCCGAAGCCGAGCCGGCCGAACGCCTCGAGGATGCGTTCCTGCACCGGCAGCGGGTGCACGTACACCGGGTCCAGGTCGCCCTTGTCGATCGCGCCGCGGATCGCCACCTCGGTGCGCAGGCCCATGGTCATACCGTGCAGATGCTGCCCGTACAGGTCGGTCACCGGGGTCTCCCACGGCATCGCCACCTGGAACGGCAGCGACAACTGCTGACCCTCGCGCAGGTGCAGACCACCCGCGACCTGTACGCGGTGGAACTCGACGAGGGCGTCGTACTCCTCCTCCGCGCCGTCGATCTCCACCCGGGTGACCAGCCCGACGGTGATGTGGTCGATCTCCACGTCGTGACTTCCGCCGGTCAGGTTCACCTGCCCGCCCAGCATCAGTCCCGGGCGGGTGCTCGGATTGGACAGGACCGTATCGACGCTGGGGCCGCCCACCCCGAACGCGCCCAGCATCTTCTTGAACACCACGAACCTCTCCCTCGACGACCGCCGTACGCGCGACACGAGGACCGTGAAACTTTCACGTGAAACCCTTGTGCCACAACGAGATCAACGGCGTCCATAATGGAAGCCGTCGAGCGGGGAAGCTACCAACGCCACCTGAGAAGTAGCTGAGTGAATCCAGGCGGTTACCCTCCGACACTGGGGTGGAGTGCCGCGACGGCTCGCATGGCGACGTCGACGGAGGCCTGAAGGTCCTCGCGGCTCGCGCCGGCCGCGGCGTGGACGGCGTGGCCCTCGCTGAGCGCCATCACGAAACGGGCGAGCGCCCGGCTGTCCAGGCCGTCCGGGAGATCCCCCTCCTTCGCCGCGCGGGACAGCCGTTCTTCGAGCGCGGCCTCGGTGGCCGCCCGGCCGGCGGCGAGGATCTCGGAGATGCGGGCGTTCTCCGGGGAGCAGGCCAGGCCGCCCTGGATGGAGAGGCAGCCGGCGGGGTGGCCGCCGGCGGTCAGGTTGTCGGCGCCGGCGCGCAGGAAGGCTTCGATCGCCGCGTACGCGGTCGGCTGGTCGAGGGCGGCGCGCGCGTTCGCGAGGTTGGTCTCGTGGTAGCGGTCGAAGGCCCGCTTGAACAGCTCCTCCTTGCTGCCGAACGCGGCGTAGAGGCTGGGCCGGTTGATGCCCATCGCCTTGGTGAGTGAGCTGAGCGACGCGCCCTCGTAGCCCTGCTGCCAGAAGACCTCGGCGGCCCGGTCGAGGACCGTCTGCTCGTCGAAGGCGCGCGGCCGTCCCGGGGTCGGAGTCTCAGTGCCCATGGCTTGACCATACCGCTCGGTACAGAACGTGACCCAGCACCGGTGCGCCGGACCGGTTGGCGCTGTCCGTCTCCAGCGACCACCCGGAAGCGGTCGGACTGGTGACGCGGCTGTACGACCGGCTCGGCTTCGACATGGTGGACAACAGCCCGCTGAGCGAGTCCTGGCGTACCGGCCCGGGTCAGCCGGCGTGGATCCGCCACGCGTACCAGAACCGCGAGGAGCTGGCCCGCAACCTGAGGCGGGCACGGCGGTTCGTGAATCCGTTGCGGACAGCAGCGGCGAAGTGAGAGGCCCGGCGCGGAGAACGATCCTCCGCGCCGGGCCCGGGGTCGGTTCCAATCAGGCGGCGCAGGTGGCGGTGGCGCCCTGGCCGGTGCCGGTGCCCTGGAAGCCGAAGTTGGTGGTCTGGCCGGCGCCGACCTGCCCGTTGTAGCCCACGTTCGTGAACCGGACGGTGCCGCTGGTGCCGCTGGCCTGGGCGTTCCAGGTGCCGGTGATCGCGGCGCCGCCCGGCAACGCGACGGTCACGGTCCAGCCGTTGATGGCCGCGGAGCCCGCGGTGACGTTCACGCTCGCGGTGAAGCCGCCGTTCCACTGGTTGATCGCGACCGCCGCGGAGCAGCCGTTACCGGCCGGCGGCGGGGTGGTCGGCGGCGCCGTGGTGGGCGGCGCCGTCGTCGGCGGAGCCGTGGTCGGTGGCGCGGTCGTCGGCGGGTTGGTCGTCGGCGGCGCGGTCGTGGGCGGGTTGGGCGCGCCGTTGGCCAGGCTGAAGGCCAGGTCCGGCTGGAACGAACCGGCCGTGTAGCGGCAGCCGTCCGCCTCACCCGGCGGCTTCACCCAGAGGTACGCGTCGATGTTGGCGTCGCCGGTGTTCGTCGTCGGGTACTGCCCGATGCGCCGGTCGGTGTTGTCGTCGGCGCACCAGTCCCCGGCAGCTCCCCCGTTGCGGCTGGTGTCGATGACCTGCCGCTTGCCGGAGATGCCCATGCCGTTGAGCGCGGAGATGACGGCCCGGCCGAAGTTCGCCTCACTGGAGGTGGGGTTGAAGTTCGACACGTTGGTGAAGAAGCCGTCGGCGTACTGCACGCCGGCCGCGCGGAGCCGGTTGGCAGTGTCGTTGGCGCTGTTCCAGGTCGAGTGGCCGCCGTCGAGGTACACCTTGGCGTTGGGGTTGGCCGACTTGATGGTCTGGGTGGCCGTGGTGAGCGCCTGGTTGCGGGCGTTCAGCTCGCCGGTGCTCAGGCAGGTCTGGAGCGCGAGCGAGTCGGTCTCCAGGATGATCAGGACGGTCTGGTTGCCGAGTCCGCGGGCGAAGTTGGACACCCAGGTCTGGTACTGGTTGAGGTCCGGCGCCCCGCCGGCGCTGGCGCCGCCGCAGTCCCGGTTGGTGATCTCGTACACCGACAGCACCGGGATCTGCTGCGCCGCGTTGGCGGCGCCGATGAAGCTGGAAACCTCGGACTGGATGGTCGACGGGTTGAAGTTGGCGTACCAGCGCGCCTGCGGCTGGCTGGCGATCTTGTCGCGGATGACGGCGGCGCGCGAGTCGCCGGGGTTGGCGGCGACCCAGCGGACGACCGCCGAGGACGGGTCGCGGTAGAGCGATCCGGACACCGTGCCGGCGGATGCGCCACCGACGGCGAAACCGACGCCGGCCGCGGCGAGGCCCGCGACGGCGGCCACGCTGATGGCCGCTGATCTGCGGCGGGACGAGAGGATAGCCACGTCGTGTTTCCTCCTGATCACATAGACGTATCCAAGTTCATGGGAGCGTTCCCACGACGGTAACGGAGGCGGGCGTCGATGCCAAGATGTGAACGTCGGCCACTGCCCCGTAATCTGGCGACGGTCGACGAAGCCGGCGTGGGAGGAAGACCAGGCATGACGGCACTACCAGGCCAGCATCTGCCCACGGCGGATCCGTCGGTCACCGGGCGGCCCGCGGACGAGGATCTGCGGACGCTGTTCGGCAAGTCCATCGCCGTCTTCGCGGCGCTCGCCGGGCCGACACACGTGGTGGAGGCGGCGAACCCGGCGTTCTTCACCGCCATCGGCGAGGAACGCGCCCGCACCGGGGTCGCGCTCGCCGAGCTGATGCCGGAACTGGACGGCCAGGGCTTCATCGCCCTGCTGGACGAGGTCTACCGCACGGGCGAGTCCTACACCGGCCACGACGCCCGGATCATGCTCGGCACCGGATCGCAGGCGCGGGAGGCGTTCTTCGACTTCACCTACGAGGCACGCCGCGACGCCGACGGCACGGTGACCGGGATCCGCGTGATCGGGGTGGAGACCACGCAGGTCAAGCACGCGCAACGGCTGATGGCCGAACACCGCGCGATGCTGGAGCAGATCGCCCGGCAGGCGCCGCTGGCCGAGGTGCTCGACGGGATGGCCCGCTGCATCGAGAACCTCGCGCCGCAGGAGGTGCTCGTCTCCGTCCTGCTCGCCGACGCCGACGGCCTGCACCTGCGCCACGGCGCCGCGCCCAGCCTGCCCGACTTCTACAACCAGGCCATCGACGGGATCGCCACCGGCGAGGGTGTCGGCTCGTGCGGCACCGCCGCGCACCGGCGCGAGCCGGTCATCGTCACCGACATCGCCACCGACCCGTTCTGGGCCGACTTCCGCGACCTGGCCGAGCGGGCCGGGCTCGCCGCCTGCTGGTCCACGCCGATCCTCGCCCGCGACGGCAGCCTGCTCGGCACCTTCGCCATGTACCACCGCACCCCGCGCGTCCCGCGCGACGCCGACCTGGCGCTCGCCCGGGTCTTCACCGGCACCGCCGCCCTGGCCATCGAACGCCACCACATCGAACAGGCGAAGGCCGAAGCGGACGCCCGCGCCCGGGCCGCGCACGACGAGCTGGCCCGGGTGGTGCGGGCGGAACGGGAACTACGGGCCGAGGCGGAACAGCGTGCCGCCGCGGCGGCGGAACTCACCGCCCGGCTGCGCGCCGCCGCAGCCGCGCAGGCCGCCACTCCGCGCCCCGAACGGTGTCAGCTCGGCGGCGGCGACGGCTGCACGGCACCGGCCGAGATCAAGATCGCTGACTCGTGGGGTGACTCGGCGTGGGGCTGCCCGCTCCACGTCGAGGAGGCAATCATCAACGTGCGTTCGGTCTTCATCGCCAACGAGGAACTCGGCGGCCTGGCCGCCTACCTGAACCGCTGACCACTCGACCGCGCCTGGCGACACCATCAAGGGGACCGGTGCGCGCGGCCGGGGCCGTCACGCCCGGCTGACGGCCTAGCGCCCGTCGGGCGCGCCGGCCGGCTCGCGAGCGGGTTGCGCCGCGGCGAACGGGCTCCGCAGGCGGGTCATGGATTCGGCGCTGACGTCCGCGATCGGACTGCGCTCGTCGTCGGCGGCTCCGACCCCCTCCACACGGAAGGGGTTCAGGGCGAACGTGTTGTCGGGCACGAAGTGCTCCAAGGGAATCTGCACGGCAGCGCTCGACTCAGTCGTCGCGGCTGGGAAACCGTGGGAGAAGCAGGGGGTGGCGATCAGTCATCGGTACCCCGCGTCGTCAGCCTAGCGCGCATCGGCCGGGCGGGCGCGCCACGGCCGGAATCGGCGACCGGCTCAGAGCTGGACGACGTGCCCCACCCGGGGCGGTGTGCGGCCCGCGAGGACGTCGAGCCACGCGTCCCGCAGCGCCTCCGGGCCGGCGCCGACCCGCACGTCGAGCCATCCGCTCACCACCCGGGAGAACCGCTGCCAGGCGTCGGCGAACCGCTCGTCGAGCCCGTCGCGACCCCAGTCCTGGCTCCGCTTGCGGATGCGCACCGGCGCGAAGAAGACCTCCCCGGCGGCACCCGCGTTGGGCGTCTGCTGGGTGAGTCCGACTGCGATGTCCCGGACCAGCAGGTCGCCGAGGTGCGCGCGCAGGGCGGCGCGGGTGGCGGGTGAACCGGACAGGTCGAGATAGACGGTCGGTACGGCGTCGAGCGCGCCGATCTCGTCGTAGGAGAGGACCTCGTCGTAGCAGCCCAGCGACCTGGTGAAGGCGAGGTTGCCCCGCGAGGTGAGCCCGATCAGGCGTGGGCCGCGGCCGTGCAGTTCGAACGCGGTGGCGTACGCCGTCTTGCTCGACGCGGACGACAGCACCAGCGACCGCGCGCCGTAGGCGTCCTCGTCGATCACCTGGTCGGCGAGCATGAACGAGGTGAAGAACAGCGGCCGGAACAGGATCAGCAGGTCCTCCTGCTCCGCCCGGTAGGCGGGGTCGCCGGTGGTCGACCGGTAGGAGTTGTACGGCGACGGCAGGCCGGCCCGGTGCGCGCTCGCGTCGCGGAACCCGGACCCGTCCACCCGGTCCGGGCGTACCACCAGGTGGCCCGCGGGCGGCAGGTAGCCGTAGACCCGGTGTCCCGGCTCGACGCCGGACACTGTGGACGCGACCACCTCGGCGAAGCCCCACAGCGGCGGGAGGCCCCACCGGTCGTCGAGTCCTCGGGGCTGCGGCGGGAAGAACTCCCAGTAGCGCATCGCCTCACCGAGCACCGCATACGTCACGTTGTTGGCGGTCAGGCCGACGCGGTCCACGCGCAGCAGCGCCTCCCCGTCGGCGGGGTCGGACACAGCGCCGTCGACGAGTGTGGTGCGAGCGAGGTCGTCACGGGCCACAGCGAACGTCCACGAGTCAGCCATGGCCTGACGCTAGGCAGCCGCGAAACCGGAGACAAGTGCACTGGGAGTGCAAAATCCCACTCGACGCATCGTTGCGCACCGCCGGTTCAGAGGTAACGAACACCCGTCAGCTCCGCCGCCGCAGCCCAGAGGCGCTGACCGACGGCCGGGTCGGCGGCCTGCCGGTTCAGCCGCGCCTCGGCCACCGGACCCCAGGTCTCGAAGAGCCGGGACGGGCCGAAGAACTGGCCGCCGCGTACCTCCGGGTCGGTCGCCGCCCGCAACTGCGGCAGGGCGCCCTGCTCGACCGGCTGGGTGGCGAGCAGGCCCAGCCGCCCGATCATTCGTCCCAGCCGGCCCCGGTGTTCCCAGGCCCGCGGCGTGAGGTTGCTGCGGGTGAGACCGGGATGCGCCAGCGCGCTGACGATCGGCAATCCGGCCGCGCGCACGCGACGGTCCAGCTCGACGCCGAAGACGGTGGTGGCGAGCTTCGAGCGGCCGTACGCGGCGGAGGCCCGGTAGTCGCGCTCGGACATCAGGTCGCCGAAGTCGAGCCGCGCGTTGCGGTGGGTGAGCGAGCTGAGGCTCACCACCCGCGCCGCCCGCGCCCCGGCGAGGGCGTCCAGCAGCAGGCCGGTCAGCGCATACGGGCCCAGCATGTTGGTGGCGAACTGGAGCTCGAAGCCGTCGGCGGAGGTACGGCGCGGGCCGAGCAGCACCACACCGGCGTTGTTCACCAGCAGGTCGATCGTCGGGTGGTCGGCGGTCAGCTTCGCGGCGAACGCGCGTACCGATTCGAGGCGGGCCAGGTCCAGCTCGCGTACCTCGGTGTCGCCGCCGATGCGGCCGGCGGCCTGCCGGCCGGCGGCGGTGTTCCGCACGGCCAGCACGACGTGGGCGCCGCGGCGGGCCAGTTCGGTGGCGGTGACCAGGCCGAGGCCCGAGTTCGCTCCGGTCACGACGGCGACCCGGCCGCGCTGGTCGGGGATGCGGTCGGCGGTCCATCCGGTCATCTGCTGCTCCTCGGGTACGGCGGTTCGTGTCGAGCGATGACGCTAGGAGCGTTCCGGCCCGGCTCGGTCGTTCGCGGTTGCCTAGGTCCGCGGGACCTACCCTGGGCGGGCGGCGTCGCGGCAGACTGGCGGCATGAGCAGCCCGCATCCGTACGCACGCGAGCTGGGCGCCTTCCTGCGCGCCCGGCGCGGCCGGCTGCGCCCGCGCGACGTCGGCCTGGAGCCGGGCGGCCGGCGCAAGGTGACCGGCCTGCGGCGGGAGGAACTGGCCCTGCTGGCCGGGCTGAGCACCGACTACTACCAGCGGATGGAGCAGGGCCGGGAGGTACGCCCCTCGGACGACGTCCTGGACGCGCTCGCTGGCGCCCTCGGCTTGGACGACACCGAACGCCGGCACCTGTTCACGCTGGCCCGGGCCGCCCGGCGGCCGGTGCCCGCCCGCGTCGACCGGGAGCCGGAGCGGGTGCCGGACGGCACCCGGCGGCTGCTGCGGGTGATGGACACGCCGGCTGTCGTCCTCGGCCGGCATCTGGACCTGCTCGACTGGAACCCGATGGCGCAGGCGCTGCTCGGCGACCCGGCGGACCATCCGCCCGGCCGGCTCAACATGCTCCTGCTGCTGTTCGACGACGCGCTGACCGGGGGACGGAGCTGCCCGGACTGGGAGCGGCAGGCGCTCGACTACATCGGCATGCTCCGCGCCGCCGTCGCCGACGACCCGACCCATCCCCGCGCCACCGCGATCGTCGGCGAGCTGAGCATCCGCAGCGCGGAGTTCCGGCGGCTGTGGGCACGGCACGACGTCCGCGCCTCGGTGAGCGGCACGAAGACGTTCCGGGTACCAGGACTGGGCGACATCGTCCTGGACTGGGACACCTATCCGCTGCCGGGCAGTCCCGGCCCGGTCGTGCTCGTCTTCACCGCCGAGCCGGGCAGCCCGGACGCGGATCGGCTGCGGCTCCTGGCGTCGTGGCGCGCGACCCGCCCGGCGTCCGCCGACGGCCGACCTTGATCAGCGGAACGCCGGTCACCGTCCCCGGTTGAGGCCGACGATCGCGCCGTTGAGCGCGGTGGCGAAGAGGGTCCACGCGACGTACGGGGCGAGCGCCGCCCCGGCGGGACGGTCGGTGCGCGCCGCGCGGCGCAGCAGCACCAGGTTGGACGCGTTGAGCGCGGCGATCTCGGCCAGCGCGGCGCCGGGCCTGCGGGCGCCGAAGAACAGGGCGGTCCAGCCGGCGTTGAGCGCCAGGTTGAGCGCGTAGCCGCGGGCGAACGCGGCGCGCTCGGGCCCCTCGGAGCGGTCCAGCGCCCGCGCACCGGCGACCGCGATCAGCCCGTACAGCGGGGTCCAGACGAGGGGGAACGCGGCCGACGGCGGCTGCCAGGCGGGCTTGCGCAGACGGCGGTACCAGCGCGACGAGGTGCCGGTGGAGGTGGCGGCGGCGCCCGCGGCGGCGGTCGCGGTGACTGCTGCCGCGGTCTTGACCAGGGTCGGTACTCGCATACCGCTCAGCTACCCGGCCAGCCGCGAATCAACCCGACGCACAGATCCTTCATCGGAGCATGCGGAACTCGTAGACAATTTTCATACCCTTCGATAGCCTCGCCATTCAGTGATGCTTGTCGATAGGAGGCCCCATGCGACGGCTCGTGCTCTCCTTCACGCTGGCGGCGATCGGCGCCTGGGCCGTGGTGCCGGCCCCGGCCTCGGCCGCGCCCCGCCCGGCACCCGCGCCCGTCACCGACGCGGTGACCGCGAAACTCCTCGGCCAGGCCGACGCCGCGACCCGGACCGCCGGGCCGCAGCGGACCCGGGTCACCGTCACCCGGGCGAGCGGCGGATGGGCCTTCGGCACCGCGGTGCTGCTGGCGGACCGGTCCCGGGACGCGCACCCCACCGGGTCGGTCTTCCTCGCGCGGGCCGAGGGCAAGGGCTGGACCGTCGCCTTCGACGGCGAGGCGTCGTTCGGTGACCTGGCCGCCGCGTCACCGCTGGTGAGCAAGGACGAGAAGGCGGTGTTCACCACGCCCGTCGCACCGATGTACGCGGGGAGCGACTTCCGGACCGGCATGGCGCTGCCGTTCGCGGTCGGGCAGACGTGGACGCTCACCGGCGGGCCGCACGGCTGGGGCGGCGGCGCGCCGTGGAGTTCCGTCGACCTCGCCGGTGGCGACCAGGTGGTCCGGGCCGCGCGGGCCGGAACCGCGTACACGATGTGCACCGGGTGGATCCGGGTCATCCACGACCGGGGCTACTCGACCGACTACTACCACCTGTGGAGCAGCATCTCGGTGAACGGCGCCGCCGTCGGGCAGGGCGCGTACCTCGGCTACACCGGCACCGACGTCACCTGCGGCGGCTCCGCCACCGGCCGGCACGTGCACTTCGGGCTGCGGCAGAACTCGGTCTACGTCCCGATCGCCGGGCACGGCATCGGCAAGTGGGACTTCGTCAACGGCGCCGGCGAGTACCAGGGTGGCGCCCGGTACGGATCCGCCTTCGCGGGCGTGGGCGGCGCCGTCTACAACTACGGCGCGCTCGGCTTCAACCAGGGAGTCGTCGACGCGAACGGCGGTGGCACGCTGACCCGGCGCTCCGGTCCCGGAACCGGGTACGGCGTCCTCGGATCGCTCGCGGACGGCACCACGGTCACCGTCTCCTGCTCCGCCAACGGCACCTCGCACACCGGCCGGTACGGCACCACCGCGTTGTGGGACCGGCTCAGCGACGGCAGCTGGGTGTCCGACGCCTACCTGTCCACCGGTGTCAACGGGCCGATCAACGGCTGGTGCTGACCCCGGACTCCCGTCGTCCGGCGCGCGCCGGTGCCGAGCACGGCGCCGGCGCGCGCGGCGTATGACACAGACGGGATGCCCACATCCATTGCAGTTCATCGATGAACGTCCATAAGCTCCTGCCACCTCGAGTGCGGCCTGGCCGGGCGGCACACAGTCGATGTCGGGAGGGACCATGGTCCGTTGGCGTAGATTCCTCGGCCGGATGGCGGCCGTGTTGGCAGTGGTCACCGCGGGAGCGGTCGCCGTGACCGCGCCGGCCACGGCGGCCCCGGCCGGGGACATGACGCCGTACGTCGTCGGCGGCACCCGGGCCGCGCAGGGCGAGTTCCCGTTCATGGTCCGGCTCTCGATGGGCTGCGGCGGAGCGCTCTACAGCCCGCGACTGGTCCTCACCGCCGCGCACTGCGTCGGCCGCACCGGCGCCAACACCAGCATCACCGCCACCCTGGGCGTGGTGGACCTCCAGTCCTCCAGCCGGATCCAGGTCCGCTCCAACTACGTCTACCGCGCCCCCGGTTACAACGGCAACGGCGACGACTGGGCGCTGATCCGGCTCGCCTCCCCGGTCACCTCGCTCGCCACGCTCAAGATCGCGACCAGCACGGCGTACGACAACGGCACCTTCACGGTGGCCGGCTGGGGCGCCGCGCGGGAGGGCGGCGCACAGCAGCGCTACCTGCTCAAGGCCAGCGTGCCGTTCGTCGACGACACCACCTGCAACCGCTACTACGGCGGTGACGTCATTCCCGGCGAGGAGATCTGCGCCGGGTACGCCAGCGGCGGTGTCGACACCTGCCAGGGTGACTCGGGTGGCCCGATGTTCCGCCGGGACGCCGCCAACGCCTGGATTCAGGTGGGCATCGTGAGCTGGGGCAACGGCTGCGCCCGCCCCAACTACCCCGGCGTCTACACCCAGGTCAGCACGTTCGCCTCGGCGATCCAGTCCGCCGCCGCGAGTCTGGGCGGCTGACAGCGCGGGGCGCGGTGGCCCGGTCGCGGCGCAGCGGCCGGGTCACCGCCACGTCCGTACGGCCGGGCCGCGGCACCGTCGCCTGTGCACGTGGATGAGGGTGACTGCTACCTTCCGGACGCATGGACGACTCCCCTCGCTGGTACCGCCCCGCCCCCGACGCGCTGCTCCTGGTCGGCAGCGCCACCGCGCTGCTCGGCTACCTGATCCCCTGGTTCCGCGCCAGCCGCCTCCATCAGTGGTCGTACTCGGGCTGGACCTACCTGGAGGCCGAGGGCGGTTGGACCTGGCTGGTCGTGGTGTCCCTGGTGATCGCCGTCCTCGCCGGTCTCTGGGCCGGGCGGAGCGTGGCGTGCGCCAAGCTCGCGGTCGGCGCAGCGGTGGCCGGGATGTTCCTCGCCGGTGCGGTGGTCGCGGTGAGCCTGGGCGCGCTGCCGGAGCGCGACAGCATCAACTGGGTCGGTGAGCTGCCCTTCGGGATGGGGATGCCGCTCATGGCCGTCGGATTCGGGGCCGTCGTCGCCGGGGCGCTGGGCGTCGTACGCCGCCCGGTGCAGGAGTGACGCGACGTCACGCCGCCGGCAGGTCCACCACCCGGTTGGCCCAGCGGGCCATCAGCGCCGGGTCGTGGGTGATGACCAGGACCCCGGCTCCCTGCCGGCGCTGGTAGTCGGTGACGACGGCGGCGACGTGCGCCTGGGTGGAGGCGTCGAGCATCGCGGTCGCCTCGTCGCAGAGCAGGTAGTCCGGCCGATGCACCAGGGCGCGGGCCAGGCATGCGCGTTGCAGTTGCCCGTCGCTCACCGCGTGCGGTCGGCGGGTCAGCAGGTCGGCGGTGAGGCCGACCAGGTCGGCCAGTTCCGCCGTACGGGCGGCCGCCTGCTCGCGTGATGTGCCGGTGGCGCGTAGCGGCTCGGCGATGATGTCGGCGAGGCTGAGCCGCGGGTCGGTGGCGGCGCGCGGGCTCTGGAACAGGATCGCGACGCGGGTGCGCAGGTGCGCCGGCAGGCGGTGGCGGACGCCGCCGAGCGGTTGACCGTCGATCGTGACGTGACCGCCGTCCGGGGCGTGCAGCAGGGCGAGGACGCGGGCCAGAGTGGACTTGCCGCTGCCCGAGGGGCCGCGCAGTCCGACCGTCTCGCCCGGGGCGACGTGCAGGTCGACCCGGTCGAGGACGCGCTGCCCGCCGTACGCGACGCAGACCTGGTGCGCGGCGAGCCCGGCGGCCGGCGCGGCGCCCGGGGCGGCGGCGTCGGTGGCGCCGGGAACCGTGAGCGTCATGCCGGTACCTCCTCGCGCAGCGGGTGGTGGCAGGCGACCCGGCCCTCGCCGTCGGCGGCGAGGCGGGGCAGGGCGTCGCAGGTGTCGGTGGCGCGGGCGCAGCGCGGGGCGAAGGCGCAGCCGCCGGGCAGGTCGGTGAGCGCAGGCGGGTGGCCGGGTACCGGAACGAAGGCGCGGTCGGGCAGCGCGTCGAGCAGACCGGCGGTGTACGGGTGGGCCGGGTCGTCGAACAGCGCCCCGGCCGGGCGGTGTTCGACGATGCGGCTGGCGTACATCACGGCGACGGTGTCCGCGACGCGGCGCGCGGCGGTCAGGTCGTGCGTGATGAGCAGGACGGCGGCGCCGGTGTCGCAGCGGCGGCGCAGCAGGTCCAGCGTGTGGTCGACGAGCGGCCGGTCGAGGCCGGTGGTGGGTTCGTCGGCGAGCAGCATCGGCGGGTCGGGCGCGAGGGCGAGCGCGGTGGCGAGCCGCTGGGCCATGCCGCCGGACAGCTCGTGCGGGTACCGGTTCAGGTCGGCCGGGTCGAGACCCACGTCGGCGGCGATCCGGGCGGCGGCGGCCGGCGCGTCGCGGCGGCTGTGTCCGTGGGCGCGCAGCGTCTCCTCCAGCAGCTTCCGCCCGGTACGCACCGGGGTGAGCGCGGTGGCGGGGCTCTGCGGGACGAGGCCCAGGCCCCGGCCGCGTACGTGCCGGGCGAGGTGCCGCTCCCCCGCGCCGATCAGGTCGGCCTCCTCGCGTCCCGGCGCGTGCAGGCGGGCCTGCCCGGTGACGGTGGCGTTGCGCGGCAGCAGGCCGAGCAGGGCGTGCGCGAGGACGGACTTGCCGCACCCGGACTCACCGACCACTGCGAGCAGCTCGCCGGGCCGCAGCGTGAGGCTCAGGTCGGTGACGGCGTGCACGACCGCGTCGCGCAGCCGGAAACGGACGGTCAGCCCGTCGACGGTCAGCAGCGCCGGGGCGGTCACAGGTGCAGCTCCGCTCGTACGCGCGGGTCGAGGCGGTCACGCCAGCGGCCGGTGAGCACGGCGAGCGCCAGCGTGGCCGCCACCAGCAGGAGGCCGGGGACGATGCTGGCCCACCAGGCGCCGGTGAGCAGTGACCGCTGCCCGTCGTTGATCATGTTGCCGATCGAGGCCAGGTGCGGCGGCAGGCCGAGGCCGAGGAACGACAGCGCGGTCTCGTGCCAGACGGCGTGCGGCACCATGAGCGTGGTCGCCAGCGCCAGGCGCGGCAGCACGTGCGGCAGCAGGTGCCGGGTGAGCACCCGGACACGCCCCGCGCCGCCGGAGATCGCGGCGTCCACGAACGGCCGGTTGCGCAGGCTGAGCAGCTCGGAGCGGACGATCCGGGCGGTGGACAGCCAGTGCGTCAACGCGATGGACGCGATCACCGCGCCGAGGCTGGGACGCAGCATCGCCACGATGAAGATGCCCAGCAGCAGGTGCGGCAGCGCGGCGACGGTGTCCACGACGCGCATGAGCGCCCGGTCGACCCAGCCGCCGACGCTGCCGGCGACGGCGCCGACCAGGCCGCCGATGACCGCCGCGACGAGCGCGGCGACCGCGCCGACGAGCAGCGAGACGCGCAGGCCGTAGAGGCTGCGCAGAGCCACGTCGCGGCCGAGGTCGTCGGTGCCGGCCAGGTTCTCCGGCGAGGGCGCGAGCCGGGTACGGGAGAGGTCGACGGCGCTCTGGTCGAGCGGCCACAGGACCGGGGCGAGAAGCGCGGCGGCGACGACACCGGCGAGCACGACGACGGCGACAGTCGTGCCGACGCCGCCGGGGAGGCGCAGGCGCCGGACGCGCGCAGGGAGGGCGAGGTCAGTCATCGAGGCGTACCCGGGGGTCGGCGGCGGCGTAGGCGAGGTCGGTGACCAGGTTCGCGGTCAGCACCACGACGGTGGTGGCCAGCGTCGTGGCCGCGAGCAGCGGGAAGTCGGCGCCCAGCGCGGCCTCGACGGTGACCGCGCCGAGGCCGGGCAGGGAGAACACGGTCTCCACCAGGACCGCGCCGCCGACGAGTTCGGGCAGGTGCGTGCCGACCAGGGTGAGGAACGGCAGCAGCGCGGTCCGCAGCGCGTGTCCGAACAGGACGACCCGGCCGGGGAGCCCTCGGGCGCGGGCGGCCAGGACGTGGTCGTCGCGCAGGCTCTCGGCGACCGCGTCGCGGACGAACAGCACGAACCACGGCGCCTGGGAGATCGCCAGCACCGTCACGGGAAGCACCAGGTGCCGGGCCACGTCGGCCGGGTCGGTGCCCGTGGCGGTGATGTCGGTGAGCCCGCCGGCGGGCAGCCAGCCGAGGCTGAGGGCGAACACGGCGATCGCCGCGAGGCCGATCCAGAACACCGGCATGGACTGCACGGCGTACGCGACGGCGCGCAGCGCCCTGTCGAACCAGCCGCCGCGCCGGTACGCGGCCAGCGTGCCCAGCAGCACGCTCGCCACCAGCACCAGGGCCAGCGCGGTGCCGACCAGCAGCAGCGTCCAGCCGGCCCGGGCGGCGAGCACCGAGGTGACCGGCTCGTGCCGGCTCGTCGACCACCCGAGGTCGCCGCGCAGCAGGTTGCCGATCCAGCGGGCGTACTGCACCGGCAGCGGATCGTCGACGCCCCAGTTGGCGCGGATCTGCGCGAGGTTCTCCTCGCTGGTGGTGAACGCCGCCGCGCCCGCGTACTGCTGGGCCGGGTCGATCGGTGAGGCGGCGCCGAGGGCGAACATGCCCATGCTGGTCGCCGCCAGCACCGGTAGCGCCACCAGCAGCCGGCGCCGGACCACGGTGCCGGCCCCGGCCGGCCGCCGCCGACCGGTCACGGCTGCCGTCACGGCTTCTTCGTCCAGGTGTGCACGTTCCACCAGATGCTGTTGGCGACGTCGTGCTCGTGCGGCTCGACCCGCGGCGTCACCCCGGTCACGGCGTCCTTCAGCACGTAGGTGTGCCGGAGATAGGTGAGGAAGACCCACGGCACGTCGGTGGCGAGCTGCTTCTGGAACGTGGCGTACGCGGCCTTACGGGCGGCCGGGTCGGCGTTGTCCCGGCCCTCCTGCAACGCGGCGTCGGTGACAGCCGAGCGGTACGAGCCGGGGTTGAAGAAGCCCTGCCCGGCGAAGGCCGAGCTGAACAGCTTGTACGAGACGAAGTCCGGGTCGTACGGCGTGCCGTAGCCCATCATCAGCGCGTCGTCACCCATCCGCGGGGTGATCGCGTCCCAGGTCAGGCCCTCCGGCGTGACAGTGATGCCGACCTTCTTCGCATCGGCGGTGACGGCCAGGGCCAGTTCCTTGCGCAGGCTGTCGGTGGCCGGGTACATGAGCGCGAACGCGGCCGGCCGCCCGTCCTTCACCCGGATGCCGTCCGGGCCGGGCTTCCACCCGGCGGCGTCCAGCGCGGCGGTCGCCGCGGCGGTGTCGGCGGCGGGCCTGCCGGCGATCGACGGCTCGGCGTATTCCGACGTGGGCGGCACCGGGCCGAACGCGGGTTCGCCCGCGCCGCCGAGCACGCCTGTCACCATGGCCTGCCGGTCCACCGCGACGTTCAGCGCCTTCCGGATCGCGAGGTCGCCGGTGACCGGGTTGCCCATCGGCAGCATGACGCCCCGGTAGTCGGCGGTCGGCACCTTCTGCACCCGGTAGCCGTCCCGGCCCTCGAACCCGGACGCGAGCTTCGGTGCCAGCTCCGCCGCGTCGAACTCGCCGGCCCGCATCCGCTGGGCCCGGACGTTGTCGTCGGCGACGAACGCCACCACCACGCCGGAGTTCGCCGGCTTGCCACCCCAGTACGTCTCGTTGGCCGCGAGCACGAGCCGGTCACCGGGTGTCCACGAGGTGAACCGGTACGGGCCGGTGCCGACCGGCTTGCGGTTGAACGCGGCCTTGTTGACGTCCTGCCCGGCGAACGCCTTCGCCGGGACGATCCCCAGCGCCAGCCGTTGCAGGAACGGCGCGTACGCGTACTTCAGGGTGAACACGACCGTCGCCGGGTCGGGCGCGGAGACGGAGGCGAGCATGTCCAGATCGGACCGCAGCGTGGAGTCGACTCCCGGGTCGAGCACCGCCTGGTAGGTGAACACCACGTCCTGGGCGGTCAGCGGGCTGCCGTCGTGGAACAGCACGCCCTCGCGCAGCTTCGCGGTGACTGTCTTCCCCTCCGCCGAGACGGCAGGCAGTTCACGGGCCAGGGCGGGCACCAGCTCGTTGCGGGCGTCCCGGGCGACCAGCCCGTCGAAGATCAGCGATGCGCCGTCGACGCCGTAGTTGAGCACCGGGTTGAGCGTGTCCGGCTCGCCGGCGGTGGCGACCACGAGCGTGTCCGCGCCCTTCGGGCCGCCTGTCGAGGCCGTGGGCGACGAGCAACCGGCGGCGGCGAGCAGGGCGGCGGCGAGCACCGCGGCCACGCGTACGGGCTTGGGTCTGATCGCCACGGCAACCCCTCGAACACTCGTCTGCGGGTGGCAGCGCACGGGCGCTCCGGCGAAGATCGATCATCGCGTGCCGGAGCGCCCGCTACCGCCACTATTCGGTAGTTGCCAACTATATGCAATAACCTCTGGTCGATGACGGCGACCCGCCGCCCCCGGTCTCGCTCGCCAGGCGGACGTCCGGCGCGCTGAATATGCTCGGGGGGTGAAGGACAGCGAGCAGGCGGTGCTGGCCGGGATGTTGCAGTCGGCCGAGGACGCCGCCCCGGTGCAGGCGGTCGAGGCCGTCACCGGCGTCATCGCCACGGCGCTGAACGCGCGCGGCGTCTCGCTGCTGATCGCCGACCTCAGCGGCCGTGCGCTGGTCCGGCTGACGCACCAGCCGGCCGGCGGCGGTACCGGCCGGCGTCACGGCGAGGAGGACGCCGAGGTCCTCCCCTTCGACGGCGGGCCCTACGAGCAGGCGCTCCGTCAGCAGGCCCCGGTGGTCGTCCCCGGCGACGGCGCCTGGACCGTGCTGGCGCCGGTCACCGACCGCGGTGAGGCGATCGGCCTGCTGGAGATCGACCTGCCCGACGACCCGGACGGCGACGTGGTGAACTGGGTCGCGCGTACCGCGCACGCGCTGGCGTTCGTGGTCATCGCCAACCGCAGGCACACCGACCTGTTCGAGTGGGGACAGCGCACCACCCCGTTCAGCCTCTCCGCCGAGATCCAGCGTCGCCTGCTGCCCGCCTCGTTCACCTGCGAGGCCGGCGCCTTCGCTCTCTCCGGCTGGCTGGAACCCGCCGCGAGCGTCGGCGGCGACACCTTCGACTACAGCCTGGCCCGGGACCTGCTGCACCTCAGCGTCACCGACGCGATGGGCCACGGCGTGGCGAGCGCGCTCACCGCCACCCTCGGCGTGGGCAGCCTGCGCAACAGCCGCCGCCGTGGCGCCGGCCTGGTCGCCCAGGCCGAGGAGGCCAACCGGGCCGTCGCGGAGAACGCGAACGTACGCGGCGCGTACGTCACCGCCGTGCTGGGCCGCATCGACCTGACCACGGGACGCTGCGAACTGGTGAACGCCGGGCACGTCCCACCGATGCTGGTCCGGGACGGCCGGGTCGTACCGGTGGACCTGCCGGGCAACTTCCCGTTCGGGATGTTCCCCGGCGAGAGCTACCGCAGCGGGGAGCTGCCACTGCTACCCGGCGACCGGCTGGTGGTGGTCACCGACGGCATGCGCGACCGCAACGCCGCCGACCTCGACCTGCCCGCCGCCCTGCTCCGCCTCTCCCACCTGCATCCCCGTGAGGCGGTCCGGGCGCTGTCCGACGCGGTGCTGGAGATCGCCGGGCCGGCTCTGACCGACGACGCCACGCTGCTCGTCGTCGACTGGTACGGCGACCACGGGCCGCGGCGCAGCACCGCCGGTGCCGACACCGCCCGCGTCAGCCCGGACGAGGAGCGCTCAGCGCACCGCGGCCGGTGAGCCGTCCTCGGCGTCACGCACCGTGCCGAAGAGCGGGATGACGCGGTCCACCGAGGTGATCGAGAAGACGTTGCGGATCGACTGGCGGACGACGGCCAGACCGAGCCAGCCGTCGCGCTCCCGCAGGTTCTTGTAGACGAGCACGAGCGCGCCAAGGCCGCTGGAGTCCACGAATCCGACCTGGGTCAGGTCGACGACCACCGTCCGGGCGCCGGTCTCCACCACCTCGAGCAACCGGTCACGCAACGTCGGTGCGCTGGCCATGTCCAGGTCGCCGGCGACCTCGATCACCGGGCCGACACGCCCCTGTCTGGTCGTCACCGAGAACTCCACCACTCCCCCTCCACCGCACACCCGTCGCTACCCGACACCGTGCCAGAAATCCGCCCTGATCGCCTCCCGTAGGTGCGCGGCGGTTCAGCGGCCTACCCGCGAAGTGGTGGAGGACACCTCAGTGCGCGCCACCGCGTATCCGCTCTACGGCAGCCCCGCCGCGGGCGCGCCTGAACTACCCTCGCCGCCGTGGACACTGTGGAGATCGATGCGCCCGTCGTCGGCGTGACCGTCTACCCGGACCGCGCCCGGGTCACCCGCCGCGGCGGCGTCCGGCTGGCCGCGGGCGACCACCGGGTACGCGTCGCCCCGCTCCCGCTGGGCCTGCGCCGGGACTCGATCCGGGTGGGTGGCCGGGGCGCGGTGACCGTACTCGGGGTGGACGTGACCGCGTGGCGGCAACCCCGCAGCACCGACGCCCAGGTGGTCGAGCTGGAACGGCGGCGGTGGGAACTGGCGGACGAGCTGGCCGAGGTCGGTGACACCGACGCGGTCGAGGAACAGCGCGGCGAGTTCCTCACCCGGCTCGCCGAGCGGGCCGGTGGCACGTACGCCCGGGCGCTGGCCGCGGGCGACGCGGCCCCGGCCGACGTCGCGGCCTTCACCGACTCGGTGTCCGGTCAGCTCACCGAGTCGCGGGCCCGGCGGCGCGGGCTGGCCCGGCGGCGCACCGAGCTGGCCGAGGAGCTGGCCGCCGTCGACCGGGAACTGGACGCGGCGCGCGGCAAGCGGGAGCCGGACCGGCTGGCCGCCGAGGTGTCCGTCTCGGTGGACGCCGACGACACCGAGGTGGAGCTGGAGCTGACATATCTGGTGGACGGCGCCCGCTGGACGCCCTCCTACGACCTGCGGCTGGTCGAGGACACCATGACTGTCACCTGGTTCGGGCTGGTCAGCCAGGGCACCGGGGAGGACTGGCCGGAGTGCGAACTCCAGCTCTCCACGGCCCGTCCGGCGGCGGCGAGCGGCGTACCCGAATTGTCGCCCTGGTATCTCGACCGGCTCCGGCCGGAGCCGCCGATGGCCGTGTCGGCCGCGTCGTTCGGCGGCGTGGTGCCGCCCCCGGCGCCCGGCGCGGCACCGGCGGGCCGTCCCCGCGCGGCACGGGCCGCGGCGCCGGCGGTGCGGGAGAGCGTCGCCGAGGTGGAGCAGGGCGTGACGGCGGCTACCTACCGTCCCGCGCGGCCGGTGGCGGTGCCCGCGGACGGCAGCGCGCACCGGGTGACGATCGCGGTGCTGGAGCTGCCGGCCCGGCTGGACCACGTGAGCGTGCCGGTGCGTGCCGCCGAGGCGCACCTGCGGGCCACGGTCCGCAACTCGTCGGACCACACGCTGCTGCCCGGCCCGGCGTCGGTCTTCCACGGCGCCGATTTCGTGGCGGCGACGCGGCTGAAGACGTGGGCGCCGGGCGAGGAGACCGAGCTGGCGCTCGGGATCGACGACCGGCTGCGGGTGGAGCGGAAGCTGTCCCGGCGCACCGAGAGCAAGGCCACGCTCGGGTCGACGCGGCGGCGGGAGGTGGAGTACCGGATCACTGTGGCGAACCACACGCCCCGGCCGGCCACTGTGGAGGTCCAGGACCAGCTGCCGGTGTCCCGGGACGAGGCGGTGGTGGTACGCGAGACCGCGCTGACGCCGCCGCCGGCCGAGCGTACGGAGCTGGGTGAGCTGACCTGGCGGCTGTCACTGGCACCTGGTGAGAGCGGCGAGATCGCCCTCGGCTTCCGGGTGGAGCTGGCCAAGGGCGTCGAGCTGACCGGCTGGCGGGAGTAGCCGGCGCACACGTTAAGAAGGGCCCCTTCTTATGCGCGATGCGTTAAGAAGGGGCCCTTCCTTCGGTCCTCAGATGCGGCGGCGGCCGTAGAGGCCGGCGAAGACGGCGACGCCGATGGCGGCGAAGCCGACCTGGAGCAACAGCTCGATCCAGTCGATGCCGGGGGTGTCGTCGACGCCGAACGCGCCGGCCACCAGCGTGCCGACGAACGCGGCGACCACACCGATGAGCAGGGTCAGCCAGATCGGGATGTTCTGCTTGCCCGGCACCACCAGGCGCCCGAGCGCACCGATGACGAGACCGATGATGAGCGCGGTGAAGAAGCCCGTGATCTCCACGAGAGGCGTCCCTTCCCTCAGATGTGTTGGCGTCTGGCTGGTTGCCCCGATCAACCAGCCGGCCAAACCCGGGAGCCGCGTTCGTCACGGAACTGTCATGACCGTCCCTGATCAGTGGTCCGAGGGCTGGCGGCGGCGCGGCGCGCCGGGCGGCTCCTCCCGGTCGATGCGCAGTTCCCGCTCCAACTCGGCGATCACCATCCGCAGGTCGTCCAGTCGCTGGCTGATCGCGATCCGGTCCACCTCGTCCGGTATCCCGTCCCCGTCGGAGTCGTAGTCGGAGGCCAGCCCCTCGGTCATCTCCAGCCGGCGCGCCTCCTCCATCGAGTTGACGATGACGGCGATGAGGATGTTCAGCAGGAGGTTGACCGCGATCATCACGAAGCTGACGTAGTAGAGCAGCGTCCACGGCGACACCTCCAGACCCTGTTCCAGCAGGTCCGGCAGCGTCTCCAGGGACAGCAGCACGAACAGCGTGACGAGCGAGCGGCCGATGTCGCCGTACTGCTCGGGGTAGCGGTCGCCGAAGATCAGCCAGCCCGCCATGCCGTACACGTAGAGCGTGACGGCGGCGAGCGCGAGGAAACCCGCGACGCCTGGGAGGCTGCGCCACAGCGCCGCGACGATGGTCCGCAGGCCGGGTGAGAAGCGCACGAGGCGCAGCACCCGGGCGACCCGGATGAACCGCAGCACAGCCGAGTCGCCGTGCAGGCCCGGGACGAATATGGCTGCTGTCACCAGCAGGTCGAAGACGTTCCAGCCGTGCCGGAAGAAGTCCTGCGGGCGGCGGCCGTACGCGAGCACCCGGATGGTGATCTCCACGACGAAGACCGCCCGGAACATCCACTCCGTCCACCGCAGCACCGGCCCGGCGGCCCCGAGGTTCGGGTACGTCTCGATGCCCAGCACCACGCCGTTGGCCATGATGAGCACCACGATGGCCACCTCGAACGGCCGGGACGCGACGATCCGGGCACAGTGGCCGGCCAGCCCGCGCTTTCCGTCACTGGTCCGGCGCCCGCCGCGCGGTGCCGGAACCGTGTCCCCGATCAGCGTTCCCCTCCGGCACACGAGAGCCGGACGACGCACGGACGACAGGGGGTAGCCACCCGGACACTTTAGTGGATCACCGACGGCGAACTGCTCCGGCGCCCGGCCGGCTCACAGCCAGCCGCGGCGTTTGAACAGCAGGTAGAGCGCGCCGCAGACGGCGAGCATCAGGGTGACCGCGAACAGGTAGCCGTACCGCCAGTCCAGCTCCGGCATGTGGGTGAAGTTCATCCCGTAGACGGTGCCGATCAGGGTGGGTGCGAACAGGATCGCCGCCCACGCGGAGACCCGTTTGATCTCCTCGTTCTGCTCGAAGCTGGCAGCGGTCAGGCTGCGCATCTCCTCGTTCTGCGCCTGCGACACCAGTGTGGCGTTGACTGTGAGGATGTTCTGGAGCAGGTGCCGGAACCCGTCCACCCGCTCCACCACCTGGGTCAGGTGGTCGGCCACGTCGCGCAGCCGGCGGCGCAGTTCCTCGTCCGTGCCGTACCTGTCGAAGCCGTGCGTGAGCGCGTCGACCACCTTCAGCAGCGGCCGGGCGGCCCGCTGGAACTGGATCACCTCGCGGCTCAGCTCGTAGATGCGGCGGCTGGCGTTCGGGTCGCCGCCGAACACCTCGGTCTCGATCTCGTCGATGTCGTTCTCCAGCCCGGCCACCACCGGCGCGTAGCCGTCCACCACCCGGTCGAGCACGGCGTAGAGCACCGCCTCCGGGCCGAGCGCGAGCACCTCGGGTTCGGCCTCCAGCCGCCGCCGTACCCCGGCCAGGTCCGGCGTGCCGCCGTGCCGCACGGTGATCACGAAACCGGGGCCGAGGAACAGGTGCAGCTCGGCGAACTCGACCGCCTCCCGGGCGTCCAGGTAGCGGGCGGCGCGCAGCACCACGAACAAGGTGTCGCCGTAGCGTTCCAGCTTGGGGCGCTGGTGGGCGTTGATCGCGTCCTCGACGGCCAGGTCGGGGAGCTGGAACTCGGCGGCGAGCGAGGCGACCTCCTCCCGGCCCGGCCGGCGCAGCCCGATCCAGGCCATCGCGTCGTCGAGGTGTTGCAGGCAGCGGAACGTGTCGGCGAGGGTGACAGGCGACGCCCGGCGTACGCCGCCGACGTAGACGCCGCTGTCGACCAGCCCGTCGGGTCGCTCCGGCTCGGCCGCACCCGCGTCGATGGCGTGCTCGTCCAGGCGGCGGCCGAACCCCTCCGAGGACCGGTTGTCCGCCATGCCCCTCCCCCGCTGCTCGGCCGGGTCGCCGAGTCCCCCGCCCGCGCTCGCGCAAACGTCAGGGGCGGTAGCGGTAGCCCATGCCCGGTTCGGTGATCAGGTGGCGGGGCCGGGCCGGGTCGTCCTCCAGCTTGCGCCGCAACTGGGCCATGTACTGCCGCAGGTAGTTCGTCTCGTGGTGGTACTCCGGCCCCCACACGTCGTGCAGCAACTGGCGCTGGCTGACCAGCTTGCCCGGGTTGCGCAGCAGCTTCTCCAGCATGGCCCACTGGGTGGGGGTGAGCTTGACCTCGACGCCGTCGTCCCGGGTGACCGTCCGGTCGGCCAGGTCGACGGTGTTGTGGCCGATCCGCAGCGCGGGCACGGCGGGCGTGGCCGGGGCGAGCCGCCGGGTCACCGCGCGGATGCGGGCCAGCAGCTCGTCCACCCCGAACGGCTTGGTCACGTAGTCGTCGGCGCCCGCGTCGAGCGCGGCCACCTTGTCCTCGCTGCCGGCCCGTCCGGACAGCACGATGATCGGCACGGCGGTCCAGCCGCGCAGACCCCGGATGACGTCGGTGCCGTCCAGGTCGGGCAGGCCGAGGTCGAGCACCACCAGGTCCGGCGGGTGCCCGGCGGCGGCCTTGAGCGCGGCGGCGCCGCTGCCTGCGACCTCGACGTCGTAGCCCCGGGCGCGCAGGTTGATCCGCAGCGCGCGCAGGATCTGCGGCTCGTCGTCGACGACCAGGATCCGGGTCATTCCTGCGGCCCCTCCGGCTGGGTGGCGGCCGGCAGCCGCAGCACCATGGTGAGACCGCCACCGGGCGTGGTCTCCGGGGTGATGCTGCCACCCATCGCCTCGGCCAGTCCCCGGGACAGCGCCAGCCCCAGGCCCACCCCGGTCTGGTTGTCCCGGTCGCCGAGGCGCTGGAACGGCAGGAAGACGTGCTCCCACTGGTCCTCCGGGATGCCCGGGCCGGTGTCGATCACCCGCAGCTCGACCTGCCCGGCGTGCGCGCTGCCGGTGATCGCCGGCGGCCGGCCGGGCGGGCTGTGCCGCAGCGCGTTCGCCACGATGTTGACCAGCACCCGCTCCAGCAGGCCCGGGTCGGCCAGCGCCGCCGGCAGGTCGGCCGGGATGTCGGTGGTCACCTCGGCCGCCGCCGGGCCCAGCTCGTCAAGCGCGAGGGGTACGGCGTCCTCCAGCCCGATCGCTGTGGCGCTCACGCCCAGCGCGCCGGCCTGCAACCGGCTCATGTCGAGCAGGTTCGCCACCAGCCGGCCCAGCCGGTCCAGCGACTCGTCGGCGGTGGCGAGCAGTTCCTCCCGGTCGTCCGCGTCGAACTCGACGTCGTGGCTGCGCAGGCTGCTCACCGCCGCCTTGGCCGACGCCAGCGGCGTACGCAGATCGTGGCTGACCGCCGCGAGCAGCGCGGTCCGCATCCGGTCGGCGGCGGCGAGCGGACGGGCGGTGGCGGCCTCCTCGGCCAGCCGTTCCTGGCGCAGCGCGACGGCGGCCTGCGCGGCGAACGCCTCGACCACCCGCCGGTCGGCCGCCTCCAGCCGCCGGCCGGCGAGCACCACGCTGAGCCGGTCGTCGACCGGCACCACCGTCTCGCCCGCGCCCGGGCTACCGGGCGGCCGCTCGCCGACGCTCGCCACCACCCGCCAGGCGTCCGCCCCCCGGGCGCGCGCCGGGCGTCCGCCGGCCTCGTCGGTCAGCTCCAGCACGCTCACCGCGCGCAGCCCGAACGTCTCCCGCAGCCGGTCCAGCAGCGCGGGCAGCGGCCGCTCGCCGCGCAGCACGCTGCCCGCCACGGTGGCCAGGGTCTGCGCGTCGGCGGAGGCCCGGGCCGCCTCCCGGGTACGCCGGGCCGCCACGTCGACCACCCAGCTCACCGCGATGGCGACGCCGACGAACACGCCCAGGGCGAGCAGGTTGTCCGCCTCGGCGATGGTGAGCGTCCGGTACGGCGGCGTGAAGAACCAGTTGAGCAGCAGCGAACCGCCGAGCGCGGCGACCAGCGCGGGCCACAGCCCGCCGACGAGCGCCACGCCCACCACACCGGCGAGGAACAGCAGGATGTCGTTCGTCAGGGTGAGATCGGGCAGCGTCCGCAGCACGAGCGTGAGCAGCGGCATGCCGAGCACCGCGAGCGCGTACCCGATCAGCCGTCGCCGCCGGGACAGCGCGGCGGGCACCGACGTACCCCGGCGCCCGCGCCCCGCCTCGGGGTGGGTGACCAGGTGCACGTCGATCGGGCCGGACAGCGCGGTGGTGGTCACCCCGACGCCCCGGGAGAACACCTGCGCGAACCGGCCCCGGCGGCTCGCGCCGAGCACGAGCTGGGTGGCGTTGACGCCCCGGGCGAAGTCCAGCAGCGCCGCCGGGATGTCGGTGCCGAGCACCTGGTGGTACGTACCGCCGAGGCTCTCCACCAGCACCCGCTGCCGGGCGAGCTGGGCCGGGTCGGCGCCGGCGAGCCCGTCGCTGCGGGCCACGTGCACGGCGAGCAGGTCGGCGCCCTTGCTGCGGGCGGCGATCCGGGCCGCCCGGCGGATCAGCGTCTCGCCCTCGGGGCCGCCGGTCAGCGCGACCACCACCCGTTCCCGCGCCTCCCAGGTGTCGGAGATGCCCTGCTGGGCCCGGTACGCGTCGAGCTGCTCGTCGACCTTGTCGGCCAGCCAGAGCAGCGCCAGTTCGCGCAGCGCGGTGAGGTTGCCGACCCGGAAGTAGTTGCCGAGCGCGGCGTCGATCTTGTCGGGCCGGTAGATGTTGCCGTGCGCCATCCGGCGGCGCAGCGCCTCCGGCGTCATGTCCACCAGCTCGACCTGCTCGGCGGCCCGGACCACCTGGTCCGGCACCGTCTCCCGCTGGGTGGTGCCGGTGATCTGCGCGACCACGTCGTTCAGTGACTCCAGGTGCTGCACGTTGACAGTGGAGAGCACGCTGATCCCGGCGTCGAGCAGCTCCTGCACGTCCTGCCAGCGCTTCTCGTGGCGGGAGCCGGGCACGTTCGTGTGAGCCAGCTCGTCCACCACGACGACCTCGGGCCGCCGGGCCAGCACCGCGTCCAGGTCCATCTCGGTGAACTCGACGCCCCGGTACGTCATCGACCGGCGCGGCACCACCTCCAGGTCGCCGACCATCTCGGCGGTGTGCCGGCGGCCGTGCGTCTCGACCAGGCCGATCACCACGTCGGTGCCGCGCTCGGCCCGGCGCTGGGCCTCCTCGAGCACGGCGTACGTCTTCCCGACGCCCGGAGCGGCACCGAGATAGATCCGCAGTTCACCCCTGCCCACGCCCCCATCCTCCCCGAGTGGAAGGAAGGGCCCCCTGTTAACGCCTCGCGAGGTGAAGGGGGCCCTTCTTAACACTTCCGTCAGCGCGCCGGGAACGCCTCGTCCAGCGCCAGGTTGAGTTCCAGCACGTTCACACCGGGCTCGCCCATGAAGCCCAGCGCCCGGCCGGTGGTGTGCTCGGCGACCAGCCGCCGTACCGCCGCCGGGTCCGCGCCGCGCTCCCGCGCCACCCGGGCCACCTGGATCCGGGCGTACGCCGGGGAGATGTGCGGGTCGAGGCCGCTGCCGCTGGCGGTGACCGCGTCGGCCGGTACGGCCGGGCGCGCCGGGGCGTCCCCGCGTACCGGGGTGACGATGCCGCCCTCGGCCACGTAGTCGTGGCCGGGCTGCGCCGCCTCCACCGGCACGCCCTGCCAGATGGTGACGAACGGCGTCGCGGGCGCGGCCTGGTTGACGCTGACCACGCGGGTGATCGGGCCGGTGAGGCCGTCGGCGCGGAACACGGCGAGCACCGCGCCCACCCCGTCCGGCGTGCAGTACGGGCGCCGCCCGTCCACGCCGTCGAGGTCGCCGACCGCCTTGCTGCGGGCGCAGACCTGGGTGAGCAGGCTGTGCGCCGACGTCTCCTCGTCGCCGGTGAGCGTGTCCACCACGCTCTCCGGGCCGAGGTTGCCCGCCGCGGTGGCGGTCGGGTCGTAGCCGTCCCCGGCGGCCGACGGGCGGGACTGGAAGTAGCGCGGGACCGGGTTGCCGTCCGCGTCGGTGAACGACTGGCCGATCAGCAAGCTGCCGACGGTCCGGCCGCCGACGGTGAGCAGTGAACCGTCCGCCCTGCCGTCGAGGCCGGGGAGCCGGCCGACGGCGACCAGAGCGAGCGGGTAGACCAGGCCGAGCAGCACGGTGAAGACGAGCACCGCGCGCAGGGCGGCCAGGTGCTGGGAGAGCCAACTGGGAAGGCGCATCACGAGATCCCCGGGACGAACTGGACGAGCAGGTCGATGAGCTTGATGCCGACGAACGGCACCACGATGCCGCCGAGGCCGTAGAGCCACAGGTTGCGGCGCAGCAGCGTCGAGGCGCTGGCCGGGCGGTAACGCACGCCGCGCAGGGCCAGCGGGATCAACGCCACGATGACCATCGCGTTGAAGACGACGGCGGAGAGGATCGCCGACTCTGGGCTGGCCAGGCGCATGATGTTGAGCCGGTCCAGCGACGGGTAGATGCCGGCGAACATGGCCGGGATGATCGCGAAGTACTTCGCGATGTCGTTGGCGATGCTGAACGTCGTCAGCGCACCCCGGGTGATCAGCAACTGCTTGCCGATCTCCACGATCTCGATCAGCTTGGTCGGGTCGGAGTCGAGGTCGACCATGTTGCCGGCCTCCTTCGCGGCCGACGTGCCGGTGTTCATGGCGACGCCGACGTCCGCCTGGGCCAGCGCGGGCGCGTCGTTGGTGCCGTCGCCGGTCATGGCGACGAGCCGGCCGCCCTCCTGCTCCTTCTTGATCAGCGCGAGCTTGTCCTCCGGCGTGGCCTCGGCGAGGAAGTCGTCCACGCCCGCCTCGTCGGCGATCGCCTTCGCGGTACGCGGGTTGTCACCGGTGATCATCACGGTGCGGATGCCCATCCGGCGCATCTCGTCGAAGCGCTCCCGCATCCCGGCCTTCACCACGTCCTTGAGGTGGATGACGCCGAGCGCCCGGGCCGGTTCCCCGGCCACGTGCTCGGCCACCACGAGCGGCGTGCCGCCGGTGCCGCTGATCCCGTCGACCAGTTCACCGACCTGTTCGGTCGGGTGGCCGCCGTTGTCGCGTACCCACTTCATCACCGCGGCGGCCGCGCCCTTGCGGACGTGCCGGACGCCCCCGTCGGCGTCGAGGTCGACGCCGCTCATCCGGGTCTGCGCGGTGAACGGCACGAACGTGGCGTGCGGGATGAGACCGGGCTCGCGCTCGCGCAGCCCGTACTCGTTCTTCGCGAGCACCACCACCGAGCGGCCCTCGGGGGTCTCGTCGGCCAGGCTGGACAGCTGCGCCGCGTCGGCGAGCGTGGCCGCGTCCACGCCGGTCACCGGCAGGAACTCGGCGGCCTGCCGGTTGCCGAGCGTGATCGTGCCGGTCTTGTCCAGCAGCAGCGTGTTGACGTCGCCCGCCGCCTCGACCGCCCGGCCGCTCATCGCCAGCACGTTGCGCTGCACGAGCCGGTCCATGCCGGCGATGCCGATCGCGGACAGCAGCGCGCCGATGGTGGTCGGGATGAGACAGACCAGCAGGGACACGAGGACGACGCCGGTGACGCCGGAGTCGGTGATCGCCGCGGTGTCGGGCGCGGCGGCCTGGTAACCCTTGGCGAAGATCGCCATGGGCTGGAGCGTGACGACGGCGAGCAGGAAGATGATCGTCAGCGCGGCCAGCAGGATGTTCAGCGCGATCTCGTTCGGCGTCTTCTGCCGGTTGGCGCCCTCGACCAGCGCGATCATCCGGTCGATGAAGCTCTCGCCCGGCTTCTGGGTGATCCGGACGACGATCCGGTCGGAGAGGACCCGGGTGCCGCCGGTGACCGCGCTGCGGTCGCCGCCGGACTCCCGGATCACCGGGGCGGACTCGCCGGTGATCGCCGACTCGTCGACGCTGGCGATGCCCTCCACCACGTCGCCGTCACCGGGGATGACCTGCCCGGCCTCGACCAGGACGACGTCACCCTGCCGCAGTTGCGGCGCGGGCACCGCCTCGTCCCGGTACGCGTTCGCGGCGGCACCGGGCGTCCAGCCGACCAGGCGGGTGGCGATGGTGTCCTGCTTGGCCCGGCGCAGCGTGTCGGCCTGGGCCTTGCCGCGTCCCTCGGCGACCGCCTCGGCCAGGTTCGCGAAGATCACGGTCAGCCAGAGCCAGACGGTGATCGCGACCGCGAAGACCGACGGGTCGGCGACCGCGAGCACAGTGGTAAACAGCGCGCCGATCTCCACGATCAGCATCACCGGGTTGCGCCACAGGGTGCGCGGGTCGAGCTTGCGCAGCGCCTCCGGCAACGACCGGAGCAACTGGCGAGGGTCGAGCAGTCCGCCGCCGACCCGGTCCTCCCGGCGGCCCGGCGTGCCCGGAGCCGGCGCGTCGGCGGTCTGCACAGGTGCGGTCATGTCCTTGTCTCTCATGGTTGTCACAGCCCTTCGGCCAGCGGGCCGAGCGCGAGTGCGGGAAGGAAGGTGAGCGCGACGAGGACCACCGTGACGCCGACGACCATGCCGACGAACAGCGGCCGGTGGGTCGGCAGGGTGCCCTCGGAGGCGGGTGTGGGTTGCTGGCGGGCCAGCGAGCCGGCCAGCGCGAGCACGAAGATGATCGGCAGGAACCGGCCGAGCAGCATGCAGAGCCCGAGCGCGGTGTTCCACCACTGTGTGTTCACGGTGATGCCGGCGAACGCGGAGCCGTTGTTGTTGCTGGCCGAGGTGAACGCGTAGAGCACTTCGGACAGTCCGTGCGGCCCGACGTTCAGCGCCGTCGAGGCGTTGCCGGTGGCGAACGCGGCGGCGGTGCCGGTGAGCACCAGCGCCGGGGTGATCAGGAAGTACATCGAGGCGAACTTGATCTCGCGCGAGCCGATCTTCTTGCCCAGGTACTCCGGGGTGCGCCCGACCATCAGCCCGGCAACGAACACCGTGATCACCGCGAGGATCAGCAGCCCGTACAGACCGGCGCCGACCCCACCGGGGGCGACCTCGCCGAGCATCATGTTGCCGAGCGTCATCATCCCGCCCAGCGCCGTGTACGAGTCGTGGAACGAGTTGACGGCGCCGGTCGAGGTGAGCGTGGTGGCCGCCGCGAACGTGGCCGAGTTCGACACGTCGAAGCGCACCTCCTTGCCCTCCAGCGCCGCACCGACCGCCTGCGGCACCGTGCCGTCGCCGGTCAGCTCGAAGACGTTGGTGAGGGTGATGCCGGCGAGCGCCAGGATCGCCATGACGGCGACGATCGCGTAGCCCTGCCGCTTCTGCCCCACCATCCGGCCGAAGACCCGGGGCAGGCTGAACGGGATCACCAGGATCAGGAAGATCTCCAGCCAGTTCGTCCACGCGGTCGGGTTCTCGAACGGGTGGGCGCTGTTGACGTTGTAGAAGCCGCCGCCGTTGGTGCCCAGCTCCTTGATGACCTCCTGGCTCGCCACCGGCCCGCCGGTGACGGTCTGGGTGCCGCCGGTCAGCGTGGTCACCTCGGTGCCGCCGGACAGGTTCTGCACCACGCCGCCGAGCATCAGGGCGAGCGCGCCGAGCACCGCGATCGGCAGCAGGATCCGCAGCGTGACCCGGGTCAGGTCGACCCAGAAGTTGCCCAGCTCGCCGGTGCGGCTGCGGGCGAAGCCCCGGACCAGCGCCACCGCCACGGCGATGCCGACGGCGGCCGAGACGAAGTTCTGCACCGCCAGGCCGGCCATCTGCACCAGGTGGCCCATCGTCGACTCACCCGAGTACCACTGCCAGTTCGTGTTGGTCACGAACGACACAGCGGTGTTCCAAGCACCGTGCGGCACCACCGGGTCGAGTCCGAGCGAGAGCCACAGGTGGTTCTGCAGGCGCTGGAACGCGTACAGGAACAGCAGGGAGACGGCCGAGAAGGCCAGCACCGAGCGGGCGTACACGCCCCAGGTCTGCTCGGCGGCCGGATTGACCCCGACCAGGCGGTAGATCCCCCGCTCGACCCGGGACGACCGGGTTCCGGCGACCACGCGGTGCATGTAGTCGCCGAACGGCCGGTGCACGGCGACCAGCGCCACCACCAGCGACAGGACGAAGAGCACTCCCGCTGTCGTCATGCTCATCAGAAGCGCTCCGGGAACAGCAGGGCGGCGACCAGGAACACGCCCAAGCCGATCGCCAGCACCAGGCCGACGGCGTTGACGGCGTTCACAGCTTCTCCACGCCCCTCACCACGAGGGCGAGAGCCGCGAACAGCCCCACCGTCAGCAACACGAACAGCACGTCAGACACGGCTGATCTCTCCTAGCGGAAGATGTCCTCGCGACCGCCTCCCGGCCGCGCCGGGCAATCACAGCGCCGTATCCGCCGGACGGACAGGGGTCTTGACGCGACCATCACGCGCGGCCGCGGTTTCTTGACGCGCTTTTCACGCCGCCTCCGCGGCCGGTGATCCGGGTCACCGGACGGGCCTCGACGCCGATCGACCGGAGGTGCCGGTAGCCGGCGCCGAGCACCGCGGCGAACCCGATCGGCACGGCCCGGGATCAGGCGTCACCCGGGCCGGTCAGCTCGCCGTAGCGGTGCGCGAGGAACCCGGCGAAGACCGCCGCACCCAGCGCGGCCACCGCCGCGACCGCGCGCAGGTCGGCCACCGCGAGCGGCGAGGCGCGGACCTCAGCGGGCGGCGGCGCGGGAGACGAGCGCCTCGGCCACCTCGCGCAGCTTGCGGTTGGAGTCCTGGGAGAGCTTGGCGAGCAGCGTGAACGCCTCCTCGGCCGAGCAGCGCCGCTGGCCCATGATGATGCCCTTGGCCTGCTCGATCACCGCCCGGCTGCGCATCGCCTCCTGCATCTGCCGGGCCAGCGTCGCGGTGCTCTCGTAGAGGTGCGCGTTGGCGAGCGCCACCGCCGCGTACGCCGCGAACTCCTCCGCCAGCTCGATCGACGACTTGTCGAACGCGCGCGGCGCGCCGCCGTGGATGTTCAGTGCCCCGGTGACCGCCTCCTGGATCGGCAACCCGATCGACAGTGAGCTCTGGACTCCCGCCGCGCGGGCCCGTGCGGCCCAGCCCGGCCAGCGCGGCTCGTCGGCCAGATCGGGCAGGCAGATGCTCACCGCGCTCATCGAGGCGTCCAGGCAGGGGCCGTCGTCGTGCGCGTACTGCCACTCGTCGAGGCTGCGGGCCAGGTCGCTGGTGTAGGCGATGGCCCGGTTCGCGCCCGCCTGCACCAGGGAGACGGACACGTGCGCGCTGCCCGGGACCGCCCGGTTCGCCAGTTCGGCGACACGTGCCAGGACGTCGTCGAGCGCCACCTCGTCGAGCCGGATCCGGCTCAGCTCCGCGAGGGCGTCGGCGGGTTCCATGCTGGCGGATTCCATCCTCGTGTCCTGTCCTGGCGGGGTCATCGGCGTCTGTCGTTCCGCTGACGGTACCCGGCACGGGCGGGTCCGAACGCCTCCCACGCTGCGATGTCCACCCGGTCGACGTATCGTCGGGTACGGGTCAAGACATGTGCCCTCCCTGCTCGCGGCGTGCCTCGCCGCAGGCTTCCTCAATCGGTGAGGTCGGAGGTGACATGTCGGACGAACGGCCGGTCTTCGGCTGTCATGACGTCCCCACGGCGTCCGGGGCGTTCCGCCGGGACGAGCCGATCATGTGGCTGAGCTGCGACGCAGGCGTGGACATGACATGGATCTCGGTGGCCGGCGAGGTGGACCTCAGCAACGCGCACCTGCTCACCGAACTCGTGGAGTCCGCTGTCGCCGCGCCCGCCCCGCTCGTGGTGATCGACCTGTCGGAGGTCAGCTTCTTCGGCGCGTACGGGACGAACGCGCTGGTGCTGGCGCAGCGGATGCTCACCCGGCACGGGCGGCGGCTGGTCCTGCACCGGCCCTCCCCGGTGGTCCGGCGCGTCCTCGGCGTCACCGGCACGCTCACCGCGTTCGAGGTCGTCGATCGGCCCGCGTTGCCGGCCGCCGGCGACGGGTCGGCACGTCCCGTCGTACCCACCCGCTCCGGGTCGTAGAGTTGTCCCGGTAGTCGACGTCCCGTCGGGGGCGTCACGAACGAGCGTCAAGAAGCGGCGCAGGTCCCGATCCATGCCGGAATCGGGATGCTGGTCCGTCACCACGGGCCGATCCCCGCCACCAGCCGTCCCGGCCTACCGGGCCGACGGCGTCGCTTCGCACAAGGACGTCACAGCTCATGCCGCAGGCCCACCCCGACCTCGCCGCTGCCTTGATCAGACTCGGCCGGATCAAGTACGACGAAGTCGACCTCGACGTGGTGTTGTCGACCATCGCCCAGGTCGCCAAGGACACCCTGCCCGGTACCGCCGAGGTGTCGGTCACCCTGGTCCAGGGCACGGAGGCGCACACCGCCGCGTACACCGGCGAGCTGGCGCTGACGCTCGACGAGTGGCAGTACGCGCAGGGCCGCGGCCCGTGCCTGGACGCCGCCACCACCGGCACCGCCATGCTGGTGCCGGACATGGCGGCGGAGAGCCGCTGGCCGGAGTGGGCGGCCCGGGCGCACGCGGCGGGCGCGGCCAGTTCGCTGTCGATCGGCCTGCCCATCCAGGAGGCGATGGTCGGCGCGCTGAACATCTACGGCGCATCGCCCGGCGTCCTGGACCGCCAGGTCGAGCTGGCGCAGACGCTGGCCGGGTACGCCGCCATCGCGCTCGCCAACGTCCACCTCTACGAGAGCACGGCGACGCTGGCGCAGCAGATGCAGGAGGCGATGCAGAGCCGGGCCGTGATCGAGCAGGCGAAGGGCATCATCATGGGGCAGCGGCGCTGCTCGGCCGACGAGGCGTTCGCCATCCTGGCCCGGGTGTCCCAGGACTCCAACCGCAAGCTGCGTGAGGTCGCCGAGTCACTCGTCGATCGCGCGGTGCACGGGCCTCGTGACTGAGCGTGAGGTCAGCGCGGCATCTCGCGCCAGCCGGAACCGCTCGCGCGCCACGCCCCGGCCAGGATCGTCGCCGAGCCGCGGCTCGGGCACTGCTGGATCCGGGACCGGCCGCTCGCCCCGCCGATCTGCGCCTGGACCTGCCACTGGCTTCCGTCGGTACGGATGTAGACGTCGCGCCGTCCGCGAGGGTTGCTGACGCCGTTCCACCAGTGTTCCTCGACCACCATGCGGTGACCGTACCTCAGGAGACCCGGACCGGCCCAGACCGGAATTCCGTTGCTCCGCGTGACCGGGCGGCGCACCCTCCACGAATGACCTCACCGGACCTGCCGCGCCAGTTCACCATTCGCGAAGGCGAGCTGCCCATCCTCAACCCGTTCGACGACGTCAAGCTGGCCACGCTGGGCCGGGCGATCCGGCTGCGGCCCGGCGACGAGCTGCTCGACCTGTGCAGCGGAAAGGGCGAATTGCTCTGCACCTGGGCCCGTGACCACGGGATCACCGGCACCGGGGTCGACATCAGCACCGCCTTCACCGCCGCCGCCCGGCAGCGCGCCGCCGAACTCGGCGTGGCCGGCCGGGTACGTTTCGTGCACGGCGACGCCGCGGCGTACACCCCGGAGCGGCCGGTCGACGTGGCCGCCTGCGTCGGCGCGACCTGGATCGGCGGCGGGGTGCCCGGGACGCTGGAACTGCTCGACCGGGCGCTGCGGCCGGGCGGCATGGCGATCGTCGGCGAGCCCTACTGGCGGCGTGACCCGCCCGACGACGAGGCCGTCACCGGCTCGCACGCCCGGTCCCGCGACGAGTTCAAGGATCTGCCCGGCCTGGTCGAGTCGTTCGGAGAGTGCGGCTGGGACCTGGTCGAGATGGTCCTCGCCGACCAGGACAGCTGGGACCGGTACGCCGCCTCGCACTGGCTGAACCTGCGCCGCTGGCTGGACGCCAATCCGGACGACGAACTGGCCCCGGAGCTGCGGCGGGAGCTGACCGAGGACCCGGTGCGGTACGTCCGTTTCCAGCGCGAGTATCTGGGGTGGGGCGTGTTCGCACTGCTGCGGCGCTGACCTGCTTAGCGAACGGCTACGCAGGGTAAAGACAGATCATGGGACAGTTGCGCACCTCGCCGCCGCCGCCGCAGGCCTCAGAGCTGGAGCGGTGGGTGCTGGACAGTCCCGAGGATCTGCGCGGCCTGCGCGCCTCCCTACGCGACGCGCTGAACCGGCACGGCCTGGTGCAGGGTGCGGACCTCGACGAGGTGCCGCACCTGGTCGTGCTGGTCGCCACCGAGCTGGCCAGCAACGCGCTGCGGCACGGTCGCCCGCCCACCATCATCACGCTGCTCGCCACCGACGACCGGTTCCTGCTCGACGTGGCCGACCACGACGTCAGTTCGGTGCCGGAGCTGACCGACATCCACCCGATGGACTCGGGCGGGCGAGGACTGTTCCTGGCCCAGTCGGTCTCGCTCGACGTCGGCTGGTACGGCACCGAGAAGACCAAGAACATCTGGGCCTCGTTCTCCCGGTGACGACCCGGCCGACCGGCCGCTCAGCGGTCCCCGGCCGGGATCGGGTCGTCGTACTGGCCGGACGGCCCGGCCAGCGGTTCGCCGCCCACGATCGGCCACGGGTTCGGGGTGCAGCCGTGCAGGCCGAGCGTCTGCTGCACCATGACCGGCGCCGGGCCGCCGGCCCGGGGGCAGCGCTCGTGCCCGCGGCCCAGCCGGTGGCCGACCTCGTGGTTGAGCAGGTACTGCCGGTAGCGGGAGAGATCGGTCACGTGCGGCACCCCGTACACCCAGCGGGCCACGTTGATCACCACCTGGTCGCCGTTGCGGCAGGACGTGTAGCGGTCACTCGGGTCGCCGCAGAGCCGCCCCCGGGTGACAGGCGTGGTGAGCAGCACTGTGAAGTCGGCCGGGTCGTCGCGGCCCACCCGTTGCAGCCGCCACCGGCCGTCGCCGGTCCAGCCGCGCCGGTCGGCGAGGGTGGCGGCGACGTCCCGGGCGAACCGCTCCACGTCCACGTTGCGGATGCCGTCCTCCACCGCGACCCGATAGCGCAGCAGCTCACCGGAGCGGCCGGCGACCGCGCCGACCGTGTCGGCGGTGCGGAAGGTGCCGTCGCCCCGGGCCGGATAGCCGATGCCGGGGGCCACCCGGCCGGCCGCCGGGACCGGCGTCGGCGCGGCGCGGGCGCCCGCTGGGGGCGCGCTCGGTGCCGCCGCCGGCACGGTCCGCCGCACCTCGATGCGGTCCAGCAGGTCCGGGTGCCGCGCGGCGTACCCGCCGGCGGCGAGCGCGGCCCCGACCAGGACCACCGCCAGGAACCGCCCTGATCGCGATCTCCGCCGCCGGTGCAGCCCCCGCTCGTGCCCGCCCACGTCGATCTCCGTCCGTCGCGCCGCCCCGCTCCGGGCAGGAGTACGGACGCCGGGCCCGGACGGTTGAACGGGCGGGCCGGGTACCGTCGGTGCCGGGGTGGGCGACCTGCCGCCTGTCGGAGTCCAGGGAGAGCCACCCGTGTCACCAGCCGAGCGACTGCTCGACGCCGCCGTCGCGACCGCGCGCGGCACCGACGTACGCGAAGCCGAGCGAGCCCTCGACGGGCTCGTCGTGGCCGACGGCGCGGCGGTGGACGCGGCGCTGCTCGCCCGGCTCACGCGCGACGTGGGCCGGCTCTGGCCGCGGGGCTGGCAGCCCGCCGACCTGGACCGGCTCGCCACCCGGCGGCTCACGCCGCGCGGCGCCCGGCTGCTGCGCGACGTCATGGCCGCGCAGCGGCGCACCCTGCCCGCGCCGGTACCGGCCTGGTTCGACGACCAGCTCACCGACACGGGCGCCCGCTGGGACGACGACGCGGGCTGGCTGGACCGGCGCGCCGACGGGGACCGGATCACCGCGCTGCGGGACGCGGTCGACGCGGCCGTCCTGGTGGCGGGGCTTCCGCCGGTCGCGGCGCTCCGGCCGCCGCCCGGCTCGGCGGGCACCGCACTCGCCGCCGTGACACCGAGCGGTTCCCGGATGCTCGACCGGGTACGCGCACTGCTGGCGAAGGCCGAGTCGACCGGCTACCCGGCCGAGGCGGAGGCGTTCACCGCGAAGGCGCAGGAGCTGATGGCCCGGCACAGCATCGACGCGGCGCTGCTCGACGCCGGGGCCGAGCGGTCCGGCGGCCCGGGCGGCGTGCGGATCGGCGTCGACGCCCCGTACGCGGCCGCGAAGGCACTGCTGATCCAGGAGGTGGCGGCGGCGAACCGGTGCGAGTCGGTCTGGTCCGACGACCTGGGCTTCGCCACAGTGCTCGGTTTCCCGGCCGACCTGGCGGCGGTCGAACTGCTGCACACCTCGCTGCTCGTGCAGGCCACCGCCGCGATGCTGCGCGGCCGGGGCGAGCGCGGCAGGGCCGGCGGGCGGCGCACCAAGGGCTACGACGAGTCGTTCCTCAACGCGTTCGCGCTGCGCATCGGCGACCGGCTGCGGGAGGCGAGCGCGGCGGCGGCCGAGGAACTCGACGACGACCGGCTGCTGCCGGTGCTCGCGGCCCGCTCGGATGCCGTCCGGGAACGCGTCGACCAGCTCTTTCCGGGCACCACCCGGCACCGCCTCCAGGTGCGTGACGAGCAGGGCTGGGTCTCCGGCACCAGCGCCGCCGACCGGGCCTCGCTCGACCCGGGCCGCCCGGCACGCCGTCCGCTGCGCGGGGGCCGCTGACCTTTCCCGGGGGATGATGTCGGATCGGGCGGACCGGCTCCGACCCGTCTGCGAGGCGCCACCGCCGGTGGCCCGCACCCGAGGAGTGCACCGTGAAGTACATGCTGCTGATCTGGAACCGGCCCGGCTTCGTGGAGGAGCTGTCCGAGGCGGAACGCACAGCCGTCTTCGGTGAGGTCGACGAGATCATGAAGGAGCTGACCGAGTCCGGCGAGCTGGTCGGCGGCGAGGCGCTCGCTCACCCCTCGCAGACCCGTACGGCCCGTCCGGCCGCCAGTGGCGGCGTCGAGGTCACCGACGGGCCGTTCATGGAGAGCAAGGAGCAGTTCGCCGGCTACCTGACTGTCGACTGCGAGACCCCGGAGCGGGCCGCCGAGATCGCCGCGCGCTGGCCTGACGTACGGCACGGTTTCGGCGTACTGGAGGTGCGCGCGGTGATGGAACAGGCCGGGACGGAGATGTGACAGCAACTGTGGTCGAGGACCTGCTGCGTACGCTCGCGCCGCAGGTCCTCGGCGTGCTCGTCCGCCGCCACGGCCAGTTCTACACCTGCGAGGACGCCGTGCAGGAGGCGCTGCTCGCCGCCGCCGTGCAGTGGCCGGAACAGGGCTTGCCGGACCGTCCCCGCTCCTGGCTGGTCACAGTCGCCACCCGGCGGCTCACCGACGAGTGGCGCAGCGAGCACGCCCGCCGGGAACGCGAGGTGGCGGTGGCGGTCCGGCAGCCCGCGTACGCGACTGTCGCCCCGCCCGCCGACGAAGATCCGCCCAGCGGGGACGACACGCTGCGGCTGCTGCTCCTCTGCTGCCATCCGGCGTTGCCCGTCAGCGGGCAGGTGGCGCTCACGCTGCGTGCCGTGGGCGGGTTGAGCACCGCCGAGATCGCCCGCGCGTACCTGGTGCCGGAGGCGACGATGAGCCAGCGGATCCGCAGGGCGAAGCAGCGGATCGAGGCGTCCGGTGCGCGTTTCACGCTGCCGTCCCCGGCGGACCGGGACGAACGGCTCGCTGCCGTGCTGCGGGTGCTCTACCTGGTCTTCAACGAGGGTTACACCGCGTCCAGCGGGGAGGCGCTGCACCGGGCCGAGCTGACCGGAGAGGCGATCCGGCTGACCCGGGAGCTGCGCCGGCTGCTCCCGGACGACGGCGAGGTGGCCGGGTTGCTGGCGCTGATGCTGCTCACCGACGCGCACCGGGCCGCCCGTACCGGGCCGGACGGTGAGCTGGTGCCGCTGGCGGAGCAGGACCGCAGCCGATGGGACCGGGACGCCGTCGCCGAGGGGGTGGCGTTGGTGACCGAGGCGCTCACCTGGTCGGCGCCGGGGCCGTACCAGGTGCAGGCGGCCATCGCCGCGGTCCACGCGGAGGCGCCCGCCGCCGAGGACACCGACTGGCGGCAGATCGTCGCGCTCTACCGGGTGCTCGCGCGGGTCGCGCCGAACCCGATGGTCACGCTCAACCAGGCCGTCGCCGTGGCCATGGTGGACGGTCCGCGTGCCGGGCTGTCGCTGCTGGCCACGCTCGACGCCGACGACCGGACCGCGGGCCACCACCGGCTCGCCGCCGTCCGCGCGCATCTGCTCGACATGGCCGGTGACCGTACGGAGGCCCGGGCCGCGTACCTGGCCGCCGCACGGGCCACCACGAGCCTGCCGGAGCGGCGTTATCTGGAGGTACGCGCCGCGCGCCTGGCCGGCGACAGCGGAGACCGGCCGGGCTGACCGGCGCGGATCAGAACAACCGTCCCCGGTACGGATGCGGCCGGCCCCACCGCTCCTCCCACTGGAGCAGTTCCGCCTGCCATCGCGGCAGGTCGGGCCGGTATTCGCGGATCAGTTCACGGTTCTCCGGGCGGCCGGCCAGGAACCGCCAGTAGGACTCGACCGCCTCGCGGGTCTCGTCCAGCGAGTAGCGGCCCCGCTCGTCCGCGACCCACTCGTTGACGAACTCGACGCCGGTGGGGGCGAAACTGACCTCGTACTTGTCGCTGTCCCACCCCTCGTCGAGCGGACGGCCGTTCGCCACGTCGTCGATCATCTGCAGGGCGTCCAGGCAGGCCGAGTAGGAGACGGAGACGTCGGTGATCAGCCACGCGCCGAGAGCCCGATAGCGCTGATCGGTCACGTTGAACAGCGGGAGCCGGTACTCATCGACGGAGAAACTGATGAACGCCAACGGAAGTCCTCTGGATCATGGGATGACGACCGGCCATCCGTGGGTGAAGCCGCCCGAGCCATTGTAGAAACCCTCGATCACCAGGCCCTTGTGAGTGCCACGCCACATGCTGGTGCCGGGTACCGGCTTCGCATTCTGGAAGGCGCCGGTGATGGCGTTGTCGACCTGGGCCGGCGTCCAGTCGTCGGGGAAGAACGAGCTTTCCCCGCCGTTGCCCTTCTTCGGCTTCCAGGCCCCGTGCGGAGGGTTCAGCGTCGGATCGAAGAACTCCGGTTTGGCGGTGTAGGCCCCGGTCTTGGGATCCTTGACGACACTGCCGGGCTGAAGCCGGCGACCGGGGAAGTCCTCACCGCCGGGCCGGTAGTGGTAGCCCGACCCCTTGGGCATGCCCGGCTTCACGTGGCCGCCCATCACGTGCTCGGTGAAGTGCGGGTTCATCCGGTCGGGCCGGTTACGCGTCTTCGTCCGCTTGAGAAAGCGCAAGGCGGCGCGCATCAACCGGCCGCCTGCTCTACCCCCGCCCATGTCACCTCACCCGTCGACGAGTTTCCAGAGGGCTTCCTGGACGAGGTTGCCGACGATGGTCCGGGCCAGCGCATGGAAGATCGGGATCTCCAGCAGCGAGGCGCCGAAGGTGACAGCCGCGGTGGCGATCGCCTGCGCGATCTGTATGGCCAGGATGACCAGTTGCACGATGACGGCGACCTTGAGGGCGAGCACGATCGCGCCGCAGATGATCAGCCCGGTCCCGGTCAGCACGGCTGCGGTGACGCCGTCGCGCAGGCTGTCGGCCGGGCTGTCCTCCTTGTTCCACCAGGTCTGGAACGCGGTGATGTCCTGGCCGGTGTGCTGGGTCCAGACCGTCGCCGCACCGGTGTTCGCCTCGGTGACCACGCCGGAGAGGGTGCCGGAGAACCCGATCCAGGCGTTGCCCATCTCGAAGAGTTTGGTCTCGTCCGCCTCGGGCCAGGTGTAGCCGAGTACGCCGAGCAGCGACCGCAGCTCGCCGGGTAGCTCCATGCCCATGCTCAGCCTCCCAGCTTCCGCCGCAGGCCGTCGAGGTTGCGGGTGATGGCCGCCTCGGTCTCGGCGTAGCGGACGGCCATCCTGCCGAGGTCGGCGCCGGCGGCGGCGATCTCGTCGAGCGCGCTGTCGAAGCACTCGAACGCGAACGCGGAGACCTCGTCGTGGGCGGCGCCGATCAGTGAGCCGATGTCGTCGGCCCCCCAGGGACGGCCGAAGCCGGCCAGCTCGGCCCGGAAGGCGGTCAACGCCGCACCGAACCGGGTGGCGACGCCGTCCAGCGCCGATCCGGAGGCACCCAGCCGCTCCGGATCGACCTCGACCGGCATCAGCGCCCGTCCTGGCGGGCGAGCCGGTCCTGGGCCTGCATCAGAGCGTCGGTGAACATGCTGAACTGGCGCCCCGCGTCGGCCTGGATGCGGCGCAGTTGCTCACCGAGCGAGCCCAGGTCGACCTCGCCGGGGGCGGTGGCGGCCTGCTCCCGCAGGTCGGCGAGCGCCGCGTTGACCGCAGCTTCGATCTCCTCGGCGAGGGCCTCGCTGGCCATCCGCATCACACGGGGGTCGAGCGTCAGCCCGGTGACCTGTCCGGGTGGGCCGACGGTGACCCGGATCAGGCCGTCTGCGGCCTCACCGACGCCTTCCGGCGGTGCCACCTGCTCGCCCGCATCGGTCTGCCGCTGGAGCGCGGCCATGGTTTCGGACAGCACCCGGCCGAAGCCGGACGGGTCGGCGGGATCGGCCATCGAGGAGCTCCTCCGCATTCGAGGTCGCCTCGCATCCTATGCACCGGAGCCGATCCCGGTGGTCCCGCCGGATCGATGTGGACGGTGGCATCCGCCACTCGGGATCGTCACCGTCCGTACACAGCACTCCGGGCCGGCCCGTGGGCCGACCCGGTGGCGTGTGTGCGTCGCGTACTCAGCTCTTGAAGGCGTCCTTGATCTTCTCGCCGGCCTGCTTGAGCTTGGCGCCCGCCTGGTCGTTGCGGCCCTCGGCCTCGAGGCGCTCGTTGTCGGTCGCCCGGCCGACGCCCTCCTTGACCTTGCCCGCGGTGTCCTGGGAAGCGTTGTCGATCTTGTCGTCCAGACCCATGATGACCTCCACTGATGCGGTTGCCTGACGACAACTGGTTACCCCGTCGGCCGTCGGCTCAATCCCCTCACCCGATCGGGCGGAAGCTCCGCAGCCGCAGGCTGTTGCCCACCACGAACACCGACGAGAACGCCATGGCCGCCCCGGCGAGCATCGGGTTGAGCAGTCCGGCCGCCGCCAGCGGCAGCGCCGCGACGTTGTAGGCGAACGCCCAGAACAGGTTGCCCTTGATGATCGCCAGCGTCCGCCGGGAGAGCCGGATGGCGTCCGCGGCGGCCATCAGGTCGCCCCGGACCAGCGTCAGGTCGGCCGCCTCGATGGCCGCGTCCGTGCCGGTGCCCATGGCCAGCCCGAGATCGGCCCGGGCCAGCGCGGCGGCGTCGTTCACCCCGTCGCCGACCATGGCGACCACGCGGCCCTCCCGCTGGAGCCGCTCGACCACGTCGACCTTGTCGGCGGGCAGCACCTCCGCGATCACCTCGTCGATGCCGACCTCGGCCGCCACCGCCTTCGCCACAGTGGTGTTGTCGCCGGTGAGCAGCACCGGCTTCAGGCCCAGCTCACGCAGCCGCGCGACAGCAGCCCGGCTGGTCGGCTTCACCGCGTCGGCCACCGCGAGCACGCCCCGGGCCCGCCCGTCCCAGCCGGCCAGGATCGCCGTCCGCCCGGCGGCCTCCGCGCCGGTCGCGGCCCGCTCGACCTCCTCGGGTACGTCGAGACCCCGCTCCCGCAGCAGCCGGGCCCGGCCGACCACCACGGTCCGGCCGTCGACGGTGCCGGTCACGCCCAGCCCTTCGGCGTTGGCGAACTCGCCGACCGGAGGCAGCGGTCCGGCCTCGGCCGCGGCTTCGGCGACGGCCCGCGCGATCGGGTGCTCGGAGGCGGCCTCCAGCGCACCGGCCACCCGGAGCAGTTCGTCGGCGTCCTCGCCGTCGGCGGGCAGCACCTCGGCCAGCGCCATCCGGCCGGTGGTGACGGTACCGGTCTTGTCCAGCACCACTGTGTCGACCCGGCGGGTGGACTCCAGCACCTCCGGCCCCTTGATCAGCACGCCGAGCTGCGCGCCCCGCCCGGTGCCGACGAGCAGCGCGGTCGGGGTGGCCAGGCCGAGCGCGCACGGGCAGGCGATGATCAGGACGGCCACCGCGGCGGTGAACGCGGCGGTCGGCCCGGAGCCGGTGCCGAGCCACCAGCCGAGCGTGCCGGCGGCCAGCGCGATCACGATCGGCACGAAGACGCCGGAGATCCGGTCGGCGAGCCGCTGCACCGCCGCCTTGCCGGTCTGTGCCTGCTCCACGAGTCGCGCCATCTGGGCGAGCTGGGTGTCCCCGCCGACCCGGGTGGCGCGGACCACCAGGCGGCCGCCCGCGTTCACCGTGGCGCCGACCACGGCGTCGCCCTGGCCCACCTCGACCGGCACCGACTCGCCGGTGAGCATGCTGGCGTCGACTGCGGACGTGCCCTCCTCGACCACACCGTCCGTGGCGATCTTCTCGCCGGGCCGGACCACGAACCGGTCCCCGACCGCGAGCCGGCCGACCGGGATCCGGGTCTCCTGCCCGTCGCGCAGCACCGCCACGTCCTTGGCGCCGAGTTCGAGCAGGGCGCGCAGCGCCGACCCGGCGGTGCGCTTGGAGCGCGCCTCGAAGTACCGCCCGGCCAGGATGAACACGGTCACCCCGGCGGCGGCCTCCAGGTAGATGTTGCCGGCACCGTCGCCGCGGGTGATGTCGAGGCTGAACGGGTGCTTCATCCCGGGCATGCCGGCGTCGCCGAGGAACAGCGCCCAGAGCGACCAGCCGAACGCGGCCAGCGTGCCGAGCGAGACGAGCGTGTCCATGGTCGCCGCGCCGTGCCGCAGGTTGATCAGCGCGGCGCGGTGGAACGGCAGCCCGCCCCAGACCACCACCGGGGCGGCCAGGGTGAGCGAGGCCCACTGCCAGTAGTCGAACTGCCAGGCCGGAACCATGGCGAGCACGATCACCGGCAAGGTGAGCACGGCGGAGACCCAGAGCCGGGTACGCGCGGTGCGCAGCTCGTCCACCGGCTCCCCGGCCGCTGCCGCCTCCGCCTGCTCGGGCGGCGGCGGCACCACAGCGGTGTAGCCGGTCTTCTCGACGGTGGCGATCAGGTCGGCCGGCGCGATGTCGTCGGCGTACCGGACGGTGGCCTTCTCGGTGGCGTAGTTCACCGTCGCCTCGACGCCGTCCATCCGGTTGAGCTTCTTCTCGATCCGGGCGGCGCAGGACGCGCAGGTCATCCCGCCGATCGCCAGTTCGATCAGGTTCGGCGCGGTGGGCAGCGCCTTTCCCGTGGCAGTCATCGCGGCACCTCCGGCGCTCAACTGTGCCCGTGACCCGGGGTGCCGTGTCCGGCGTCCGGGGTCGGTGCGGTGGTGGGTGCCGGCGCGGTGGGCACCGGCGCGGTCTGGTCGCCGGCCAGGACGGTGAACTCGGCGGTGTGCACCGCGTCGCCGTGCCGGAAGTCCAGGTAGAGACGGTACGCCCCGGCCGAGGGCACCTCGGCGGCGAACGTGATCGCCGGCCCGGCCGGTGTGCGCCCGTCGCCGGGCGTGCCCTCCGGGTGCACGTGCAGGTACGCCAGGTCGCCCTGCCGCAGCGCCACCAGGTGCCCGTACGCGCCGAGGTAGGGCGCGAGGTCGGTGACCGGCCGCCCGTCACGGCTGACGGAGAGCGTGAGCCGGCTGGTGCGGCCCGGCTCCGGCGTGCCGGTCAGGGTGACCGTGTAGCCGTCGACGGTGGTGCTGGTCGCCGGTGCCGGCAGCGGCCGGGCGGTCAGCTCGCCGGGGACCGTGACGTCCAGGCCGAGGGTCAGCGGCTCGCCGCCTTCGGGGGTGAAGTCGGCGAACGCCCGCCAGACGCCGGGGCCGCCGAGCGGTGAGGCGACCCGCCAGGTGCCGTCGCCGGTCATCTCCGGATGGACGTGCCGGAACCCGGAGAGGTCCCGGCGGGCGACGATCAGGTGCATGCGCTTGTCGTGGGCCACCTCGAAGCGGGTGACCGGCGCGCCGTCCGGGCCGGTGATCCGGAAGGCGAACTGCCCGGCCGGGGCGCCGGCGGGCTGGAACGTGTAGCCGCGCTCGGAGACGAGCAGCCCGCCGGGCAGGTGCGCGGAGGCGCCGCCCGCCTGGCTCTCGTCACCGTGGCCGGTGTCGCCGGCCCCGTGGTCGCTGTCGGTGTCGTCGTGTCGGGTCTCGGCGGCCGGGGCGACGGGATCGGTCAGGTTGCCGATCCCGTACGCCGCGCCGAACACCGCCACGAGGCCGAGCGCGAAGCCGCTGAGCTTCGTCGCCGTGTTCATGGTGTCTCCTCGGTTGTCGCGGGTCCGCCGGACCCGTCACACACCGACGAGGTCGTAACCGGCCTCGTCGACCGCCGCGCGGACCGTGTCCACGTCCAGCGGGTTCTGACTGGTGACGGTGACCCGGCCGCCGGCCAGGTCGACCTGGACGTCGGTGACGCCCGGAAGTGCGCTCAGCTCGGTGCTCACCGAGTTGACGCAGTGCCCGCAGGTCATGCCGTTCACCTGGTAGGTGGTCTCCATCTCGCCCTCCGATCTGATACCCCCCAGGGGTACGTCCCGAACGTTAGCATACCCCCGAGGGGTACGCTATCCTCGGTTTCATGACCGCGCCGTCCAGCCCGACCCGGGGCTACACCGCCAGCAAGGACCAACTCCTCGCCCGGCTCCGCCGGATCGAGGGCCAGGTCCGTGGCATCGAGAAGATGGTCGAGGACGACCGTTACTGCATCGACGTGCTGACCCAGATCTCGGCCATCCAGGCGGCGCTGGACAAGGTCGGCCTGGGCCTGCTCGACGGCCACGCCCGGCACTGCATGCACGAGGGCGCCGCCGAGGGCCGGGCCGACGAGATGGCGACCGAGATGATGGCCGCCGTCGGGCGCCTGATGAAGCGCGGCTGAGCGGGGACCTCCGGCCCTCAGGACCAGGGCACATCGACCCGTGCCGACGCGCCCGGGCGGACGTACCGTCGAAGTGGCGGGCAGGCCGGACCGGCGGACCCGCGGCGACGGACGGAGGGCGGCCCGATGATGTGGCAGAGCCCGATGATGGGCTGGATGTGGATCTGGTCCCTGCTGGTGCTCGGGGTGCTGGCGGGGCTCGTCTGGGCGGCCGTGCGGTGGACCGGCCCGCAGTATCTGGGCCCGACGACGGCCCGGCGCATCCTGGACGAGCGGTACGCCCGCGGCGAGATCGACGAGGACGAGTACCGGCGGCGCCGGGCGGGCCTGGCCTGACCCGAGCGGGGCGCGTCACCGGTCGCGCCGCCCGGGAGCGGCCGGCCGGGCTGTCTACCATGGCCGGGCGACGACCCGGACGTGGTCGACACGTCCGCGCCGGCCGGGTGACCAGACCGGTCCGGCGGACCAGGCGTCGCCGCGACCGTTGGGAGAGACGCCATGGGTGCCGACCACACCCGCCCCGCACCCGCCGCGCCGCCGGGCGTACGACGGCTGCTCGTCGCCGTGGTGGTGCCGCTGTTCGCGCTCACAGTGATCGCGGCGCTGGTGCTCTGGCCCGGGCAGGACCGGGAGCCGGTCGGCGGCGCTGACGTCCCCCGCTACCACGGCACCGTGACCCGGGTGGTCACCGAGCCCTGCCCGCCGACCCCGGAGGCCCCGGAGGGCGGGGGTGGCCCCTGCGGCACGGTGACGGTCACCGCCGAGCAGGGCCCGGACGCGGGCCGGCAGGTCGAGACGCCGATCCCGGCCGGGCCGGGCGCACCCCGGGTCGCGGTCGGAGACGAGGTCGTCCTGGTCGAGCTGACCGACCCGGCCGACCCGGCGGTGAAGTCCTACAACATCGCCGAGCACCAGCGCGGCACGCCGCTGATCTGGCTGATGGTGCTGTTCGCCGCCGCGATCGTGGCGTTCGGCCGGTGGCGCGGGCTCGCCGCGCTCGGCGGCCTGGTGGCCAGCTTCGCCATCCTCCTCGGCTTCGTGCTGCCGGGCATCGGCGCCGGCCAGCCGCCGCTGCTGGTCGCGATCGTGGGCGCCGCGTTGATCATGTTCGTGGTGCTCTACCTGACCCACGGGATCACCGCGCAGACGTCGGTCGCGGTGCTCGGCACGCTCGGCAGCCTGGTGGTCACCGGCGTGCTCGGCCTGCTCGCCACGTCCGCCACCCACCTGACCGGCTTCGGCAGCGAGGACGCCACCACGCTGTCCATGTTCCAGGGCGACGTGGACCTGCACGGGCTGCTGCTGGCCGGCATCATCATCGGCTCGCTGGGCGTGCTGGACGACGTCACAGTCACCCAGGCGGCCACCGTCACCGAACTGGCGCACGCCAACCCCGGACTGTCCCGGCGGCAGCTCTACCGGGCGGCGACCCGGGTCGGCCGGGCCCACATCGCATCCACCGTCAACACCATCGTGCTGGCGTACGCGGGCGCCTCGCTGCCGCTGCTGCTCCTCCTGGTTGCCGACTCCCGCCCGGTGAGTGAGATCCTCACCAGCGAGTTCCTCGCCCAGGAGATCGTCCGCAGCGCGGTGGCGACGCTCGGCCTGATCGCCGCCGTACCGCTGACGACCGGACTGGCCGCGATCGTGACCACCGCCGGGCGGCGCTCGCGCGGCGCGGAGCCGGCGCCACCCGCGGCCCGGCCGCCGGCCGGACGCGACGACGCGCTGGAGGCCCTGGGCGGCGGGAAGAGTACGGAGGCCGCATGGTGACACTCCGCAGCGTGACCATCGATTTCAAACGCGACGCTGGTCACGGTGCGCCACGGCGAAATCTCGCTATTGGTCGGCTTCCGGACGTAGATCCTCAGGAGTGCTGTCAGGTAACCTCGCTGCCGGTCACCGCCGAAGGCGCGCACCGGCGCCAGCGGTGCCGCCGCCCAATCGCCTGCGGGCGAACCGGGGAACCAGGTACATGGGGTGAATCCGCGACAGCGGTAGGGGCCACTTCCGTCCCGAACCCGTCAGCTAACCCGGTCGGCGGCCGACGGAAGGGAACACTGTGACGGCACCCCTGCGCCGCTGGCTGACACCCGTGGTGGCCGTGCTGGCCTCGCTGGCCGTGCTGGCCGGGCCGACCCCGGCGACCGCGGCCCCCACCGCGGCGGCCCCCGGCAACCCCTCGGGACACGAGGAGGACGGCGAACCGCCGCTCATCACCGAGGCGATCGACGCCGCCAACCGGGCCTTCCTCCAGGCCAAGGCGAAGCTCGCCAAGTCCCAGGACCGCCAGCGGCGGCTGGCGGCCGAGGTGAAGACGGCACAGGCCGAGCTCGAAGCGCTCAGCCCGCAGGTCAACCAGCTCGCTGCCCAGTCCTACCGGACCGGCCGGATGGGCGCGATGGCCATGCTGCTGGAGAGCAACTCACCCGACTCGTTCGTCCGCCGGGTCAACGCCCTGGACGAGCTGAACCTCCTCAACGCGCAGCGCCTGGCCGCCATCAACGCGGTCAAGACCCGCGCCGAGCAGGCCAAGATCGCGCTCGACGCCGAGGTGCGCGAGCAGGAGAAGCAGAAGAACGCGATGGAGCGCGAGAAGGTGCAGGCCGAGCGCGCGCTGAAGCTCGTCGGCGGTCTCGGCTTCACCGGCGGCCTGGTCTCCGCCACCTCACCGGTCGCCAAGATCGGCCCCGGCCGCACCGCCGACGGCGGGTGGAAGGCGGAGTCGTGCAGCGAGGACGACCCGACCACCTCGGGCTGCGTCACGCCGCGCACGCTGCACGCGTACAAGGAGGTCCGGCGCGCGGGCTTCAAGCGCTTCGTGGGCTGCTACCGGCCCGGCGGGCCGTGGGAGCACCCCAAGGGCAAGGCGTGCGACTGGTCGCTCCAGAACAGCGGCTTCGCGCCCTGGCACAACAACGACACCCGCCGGTACGGCAACGAGGTGGCCGCCTTCCTCATCCGCAACGCCGACCGGCTGGGCATCTACTACGTCATCTGGAACCGGCAGATCTGGTTCCCGGCCACCGGCTGGAGTTCGTACAGCGGACCCTCGAACCACACCGACCACGTCCACATGTCGATGCTCTGACCCGGACACCACGAGAAGGGGCCGCCCTCGGGCGGCCCCTTCTTCGTCGTCCGTGCGTATCAGCCGGCCAGCGCCGGGTCGGCGGGCGCGGCCGGGGCGGGCAGCGGGGCCGGGGCCTGCGCCACGGTCCGCACCTCGCCACCGGCGAGCCGGTACGACATGCCCACCACCGTGCACCGCCCGGCGGCCACCCGCTCGGCCAGCACGGCGGACCGGGCCAGCAGCGTCTCCACGGTCTGCGCGATGTGGACGTCGACGATGCCGTCGAGGTCCTCGACCCCCTGGCGGGCGGCGCGCAACAGGCTCGGCGAGACCGCGTCCACCACAGCGCCCAGGTGCCCGGCCGGGGCGGCGCCGGTCCGGACCCCCTCCCGGGCGGCCTGGACCGCGCCGCAGGAGTCGTGCCCGAGCACCACCACGAGCGGGGTGCCCAGCACGGTGACGGCGTACTCGACGCTGCCGAGCACCTCCGGCCCGGCGGTGTGCCCGGCGGTACGCACCACGAAGAGGTCACCGAGACCGCGGTCGAAGATGATCTCGGCGGCGAGCCGCGAGTCGGAGCAGCCGACGATCACCGCGAACGGGTGCTGGCCGTCGGCCACAGCCGCCCGGTGCCCGGCGTCCTGATTCGGATGCTGCGGGACGCCCGTGACGAACCGGTGATTACCGGCACGCAGTTCGGTCAGTGCCTGCTCCGGGGTGCTCGGCGTCATGTCCCTCACCTCGTCTACCTGGGGAACCACCAGGCCGAACGGCCTCGCGACCCACGGTCACACGCACCTGGGGGCACGTCAAGATTCGTGATACGCATTTCATACTTTCCCGTCGGCGCCCCGCCCCGGACCGCGCCGATTCGGCAGGTGGCGGACGTGGCCATAGCATGACCACCATGGCGACCACACCAGTTGAGGACGGGAGCCGCCGTAACTGGACCTTCCTCACCAACCACGGCCACGTGCTGCTGGCGATCGCGCGCAACCCCACCGCCCGGCTGCGGGACGTGGCCGACGAGGTGGGCGTGACCGAGCGGGCGGCCCAGGCCATCGTCGCCGACCTGGAGGCCGGGGGCTACCTGCGTCGTACGCGGGTGGGACGGCGCAACGAGTACACGATCAACCCGAAGGGCCGCTTCCGGCACCCGGCCGAGGCCGACCAGCAGGTCGGCGCGCTACTGGCCCTGTTCGCCGCCGAGTCGGCCGGGGACGCTGCCGCCGACGGGTGACCCGGGCCGGCACCACGTGTGCCCGCGCGGGCCGGCGAGGCGGGTAATCTCACCGCGTGCGCGACAGCTTGCGGCCGGGCGCGACCACGGGACGCGTCCGGGCCGGACACCGGATCAGGTCCGTCCTCTCCGGAGCGGCGGTGACCGCCCTGCTCGGCGGCGCGCTGGCGGTGCCCGCGCCCGCGCAGGCCGCCCCGAAGTGCGGCCCGGCCGGCGGCCCCGCGCCCACCGAGGTTCCGTGGGCGCTGAGCCGCCTCGACCCGGCCGCCGCGTGGCGGATCGGCAAGGGCGCGGGGGTCACCGTCGCGGTGATCGACTCCGGGGTCTCGCCCGCCCATCCCCTGCTACGCGGGCGGGTGCTGCCGGGTGAGGACTTCAACCAGCTCGTCCGCCTCAAGGGGCAGTGCGACCTGGTCGGCCACGGCACCATGGTCGCGGGCATCATCGCCGGCCGGGAGGGCACCGGCTCGCCCTACACCGGCATCGCGCCGGAGGCGAAGATCCTGCCGCTGCGGGTGCTGGCCGAGAACAAGGAGAACTTCGACCCGGACGTGCCGGCCGAGATCGGCAAGGCGATCCGCTGGGCTGTCGACCACGACGCCGACGTGATCAACCTGTCCCTGGTCACGCTCGACGACCCGGCGCTGAAGTCCGCGGTGCAGTACGCGCTCAGTAAGGACGTGGTAGTCGTCGCCTCCGCCGGCAACCGGCAGGAGAACCGGGAGGACCGGCCGGCCTATCCGGCGGCGTACGACGGTGTCGTCGCCGTCGCCGGCATCGACGAGCAGGGCGGGCACGTCGGCAGCTCGGTCAGCGGGGACTATGTGGACATCGCCGGCCCCGGCCTGAACATCGTCGGGCCCGCTCCGCAGGGATCGGGCTACCGGGCCGAGCCGCAGGGCGGGACGAGCTTCGCCACCGCGTACGTCTCCGGGGTGGCCGCGCTGGTGCGGGCCGCACACCCGGACATCAGCGCCGACGAGGTCGCCTACCGGCTGACCCGTACCGCCGACAACCCGCCCGACGGGCACAACGCCGAGGTCGGCTTCGGGATGGTCAACCCGTACCGGGCGGTCACCAGCCTGCTGGGCACCCGGGAGGACCCGCCGCTGGGCGCGATGCCGCCACCGGCGCCGCCCGCCGACCCGCTGGCCTGGCAGCGCACCGTCGCGATCTGGGTCGCTGTCGTCGGCGCGCTGCTGGCCGGCGTCCTGCTGACGTTGCGCCCCATCCTGGTACGCGGACGGCGGCGCGGGTGGCGTCCCGGCCGCCGCGACGTCCCGCAGGACGCCTGACAACACACGACGGCTCCGCCCGGCACGAGCCGGAGCGGAGCCGCTGTGGACCGGTCGGGGGTCAGTTGCCCCAGACCTTGGAGTTGCTCATCTCCGTGGTCATGTAGTTCTCGCGCGCGATGCCCACGGCACCGCCGATCTCGTTCAGGACCTTGTTGATGTCCCGCACGGCGGCGTCCCACTGGGCCTGGTGCTGCTGGTAGGCGGCCCGGTCCTGGCCCTCCCACTCGAGCTTGGTCAGCATCGCCCGCAGCGTGTCGAGCTTCTCGTCGATGGTCCGCGAGATGGCCTGCATCTGCTGGTTGCTGCTCTCCAGAACAGCGTAATCAACCTTGATGCTCATCGATTCCTCCTCTGCCTGTCTTCGCGGATCACGGGTTGAGAGCAGCGTGGAACTTGTCCAGCATCTGCTGCTGCTCTTCGTCGTTGACCTGGTGCGTGGTGCCGGACTTGTCGAGCAGGTCCGCGATGTTGTCCATCGCGGTCAGCAGCTTCGTAGTGTCCTCGTTCCAGCGAGTCATCAGGCTCTGGAAGCCCGTGGACGCCTGGCCCTTCCAGGCCATCGCCAGGTCGTCGACCACGTTCCACAGCTTCTTGAGCTCGCCGTCGACGTCGCTGCGCGTGGACCGCACGTCACTCGCGGCGGTGTGCAGAGTCGCTGCACTGACCTCGAACGCCATGCTTCACACCCTTCCGTCATCTTGTGGCGGCGGTTCCGCCGCGCCCTCCCCCGCGGCAAGGCGTACACACCCCACCGACGGACACTTCATCCGAACCGTAGCGGACGATGTCCAACCCGCGCAGCCCTGCCGTCCCATGGTCGTATTCCGACATCCCACTGTCGACAGACGCGATCCGCGGCCCTCAGTACGAGGTGGACGGTCGAGGCCGAGGTCACGACCGCTCGCGCGAGGATTTGACGATCGTCGACACGCCGAAGACCAGCACCGCGACCAGCAGCACCACCACGGCCCACAGCATCGGCTTCTCGAAAGCGCGCTGGAACGACAGCACCAGCAGTGCCGCGCAGGTGCTCAGCGACACCACCTCGGCGGCCCGCCGCAGCCGCGCCGAGCGGGTCAGCGCGGCGAACAGCATCAGGACCACGAAGACCGGAATGGTCAGCAGGACGTACAGCAACAACGAGAAGAGCAGGGTTTCCATGCGTCGCTCCCGTCACCCGTAGAACTTGGCGTCCCGCACCCAGTCGATCTTGATGTCCTTGATGTCCGGGTCCGAGCCGGTCGGCGCCCAGCCGGGGCGGGAGTCCGCGGTGAAGGTGAACCGGTTGTCGGTGTGGAAGGCGGCCAGCAGCGCGTGCAGCAGCGCGCTGATCTCACCGAAGACCAGGACCAGGACGGCGGCGGTGGCGGTCAGACCGACGATGCCGATGGCCTGCGCCAGCGCGGTGGTGGCGGGGAAGAACTGGAGCGCGATCGAGGCGATCACCGCGACCAGGATCGGCATGAGCGCCTGGGCCAGGCCGGAGATCGCGTCGTTGTACGCGTCCCGGGCCGCGGTGAGCGTGTCCCGGTTGGCGGCGAACGCCTCGGCCAACGAGTTGATCTCCGCCCCGAGCTTGCGGAGGAACAGGTCGAACGCGTCCCGGTCGTCGAAGTCCCACTCCGCCGCGTCCGGCGGAACCGCCGCCATGGCCGCGCCGAACTGGTCCGCGCCGAGCAGGCGGGCCGCCTCGTCCCACTTCTTGATCGACTCGTTGACCTGCTGGTTGTCGAACGACTCCAGGTAGAGGATCGCGCCGATCAACGCCGCCGAGGCGACGATCCAGACCAGGTTGCCCTTGGCGACGGCCGCCGCCGACCGGACCGGAGCCGTGGTCTCGGCGACCGTCACGGTGCCGGTCACCGTCCCCGAGGCGTTGGCGATGAGGATCTCCGGCGGCATCAGGCGTCCTTCCCGTGGCGGGCCCGGCCGGTCACTTGACCACCCAGGGCTGATCCGACCTCTCCCAGTTCTTCGCGCTCTGTTCGAGCTGCGCGGCGGCCTTGCGCAGATGCTCCACGCCGGTGCGGACGTTGTCCAGGTGCCCGTCCACAGCCGCGTTGTGCCGCTCGACCGCGCCGGTGCCGAACCAGCTCAGCGCGCCGCTGGGCAGCTTCACCTCGCCCAGCAACGTCTCGACGTTGCGGAGGTATTGGATCGGGCCGTCCGGGGCGTCGAGCATCCGGCCCGCCTTCCGGATCGCGTCGACGTCGACCGTGTTCGGCATCGTCGGCCTTCCTCTCGCTCAGCGCCGCAGGTTGCGGGTCGGGTCGGACACGTCCACCCCGAACTGACGGAACCAGTCCTCCGGGGTCAGCGTGCCGTCCTGCGCACGGCGGACCATCTCGGAGTCGCCGAGCATCTCGCTCAGCATCTCGCGCTGCCGCTCCTCGAAGGCCGCGTAGGCCGCGTCGATCGCCGCCTGCATCGCCTCGGACAGGGAGAAGCTGTCCAGCCGCATCGCCCGCGCGTTCAGCTCGATGTCGCCGACCTTCATGCCGCCGTCGACAGTCACCCGCACCAGCCCGTCCGGGCTCTCCCCGGTCACCCGCAGCTCGGCGCGCTGCCGCTGGAGATCGGCCAGCCGGCGCTGCTGTTCCTGCGCCTGCCGCAGCAGGCCCTCCATGGCCGCACCGAAACCCGACGGGCTGCTCACGTGCGCGCCCCTCTCCACTCGCGACGATCGATCGGGCCGACGCTACCGGACCGGGCCGCCCGGCGTCCGTCCCGTCAGGCCGGCTCCGTCCACGCGGTCTGGATCAGCTGCTGGCCGTCGCGGCGACGGACGAGCGTGCCCCGGCCCGGCGGCTGCGGCGTCGGCCGCAGGTTGCCGAAGACCGCACCCTCCTCCCGGCTGCCGGACATCAGCAGGCCGGGCGAGTCCAGCTCGCGCAGCCGTTGCAGCACCGGCTCGTACAGCGCACGGGCCACACCGCCGACCCGGCGCGTGATGATCAGGTGCAGGCCGATGTCCCGCGCCTGCGGCAGCAGCTCGTGCAGCGCGCTCAGCGGGTTGCTGCCACCGGAGGCGACCAGGTCGTAGTCGTCCACCAGGATGTACAGGTCCGGACCCTTCCACCAGCTCCGGTCACGCAGCTGGGCGGTGGTAACGTCCGGGCCGGGCAGCCGGTTCTGCAACGCGCTGCGGATCGAGCCGAGTCCCTGGCTGAACACCTGGTTCGACGGCGCGTAGTCGAGCAGGTGGTCACCCTCGACCGCGCCCAGCAGACCACGCCGGTAGTCGGCGATGACCAGCCGCGCCTGGGCCGGGGTGTACCGCTCGGCGATCCCCCGGGCGATCAGCCGCAGCAGGTTCGTCTTGCCGCACTCGGCGTCGCCGAACACGGTCAGGTGCGGCTCGCCCGCCAGGTCCAGGTAGACCGGGGCGAGCGCCGACTCGTTGACGCCGATCGGAATGCCCGGGGCGGACCGGTCGACCACCTTCGCCAGCTCGGTGACCGCCAGCTTGCGCGGCAGCAGCCGGACCTTCGGCGCCGGCTGTCCCGGCCAGTTCGCCGCGACGTGACCGGCGAGCGCCACCGACGCCTCGGTCAGGTCCTCGATGTCGCGCTTGCCGTCGATCCGGGAGATCGCGGTCAGGAAGTGCAGCTTGTCCCGGGTCAGACCGCGACCGGGCGCGCCCACCGGCACGTTCTGCGCGGCCCGCCTGTCGATCTCCGACTCCGACGGGTCACCGAGCCGCAGCTCCAGCTTGGTGCCGAGCAGGTCCCGCATGTTGATCCGGATCTCCGCCCAGCGCACCGCCGTGATCACCACGTGGACGCCGAAGCCGAGGCCCCGGTTCGCCAGGTTGGTGATCGTCTGCTCCAGCTCCTCGTACTCCTGGCGCAGCGTGTTCCAGCCGTCCACGACGAGGAAGACGTCACCGAACGGGTCGTCGGCGAACTCACCGGCCGCCCGGCGGCGCCGGTAGCTCGCCACCGAGTCGATGCCGTGCTGGGTGAACCGGTTCTCCCGCTCGTCGATCACGGCGACCACCTCGGCCACCGTCCGCCGGACCGCCTCGACGTCCCGCCGGCCCGCCACACCCGAGGTGTGTGGCAGCCCGTCCAGGCTGCGCAACGCGCCACCGCCGAAGTCGAGGCAGAAGAACTGCACCTCGCGCGGCGTGTGGGTGAGCGCCAGCGAGGCCAGCATCGAGCGCAGCATGGTGCTCTTGCCGCTCAGCGACGCCCCGACGATCACCACGTTGCCGCCGGCCCCGGCCAGGTCGACCATCATCGGGTCGCGGCGCTGCTCGTACGGGCGGTCCACGATGCCGACCGGCACGGCGAGCCGGCCGCGGCCCGGCCAGTCGGCGGTGGTCAGGCCGTACGTCGGGTGCACGCTCAGCTTGGGCAGCAGCTCGGCCAGCCCGGACGGCTCGGCCAGCGGCGGCAGCCACACCTGGTGCGCCGGCTTGCCGCGGCCCTTGAGCTGGTCGATCAGCACGTCCAGCATCGCCACGGCCTTGCCGTCGCCGCTCTGCTCCGGCTCCGGGGCGGCCTCCGCCGGGCTCGGCGCCGCCGGCACCGGCACGTAGTCGATGCCGTACGGGACGATCCGGCGTTGCACCTGCGCCCGGGTGGAGCGCTGCACCTGCCCCGGCGCCCGGTACGGGCCGGACACGTACGCGGCGCGGAACCGCAGCATGGTCGCGGTGTCGGTCTTCAGGTAGCCGTGACCGGGCGCGCTGGGCAGCTCGTACGCGTCCGGCACGCCGAGCACGATCCGGCTCTCCACAGCCGAGAACGTGCGCAGACCGATCCGGTACGACAGGTGCGTGTCCAGGCCGCGCAGCTTGCCCTCCTCCAGCCGCTGCGAGGCGAGCAGCAGGTGCACGCCGAGCGACCGGCCGAGGCGGCCGATCATCACGAACAGGTCGATGAAGTCCGGCTTGGCGGCGAGCAGCTCGGAGAACTCGTCACAGATGATCAGCAGGCTGGGCATCGGCTCCAGCGGCTCACCGGCGGCCCGCGCCTTCTCGTAGTCGTACCGCGAGACGTAGTTGCCCGCCGCCCGCAGCACCTCCTGCCGGCGGTTCATCTCACCGGCCAGCGCGTCCCGCATGCGGTCGACCAGCGGCAGCTCGTCGGAGAGGTTGGTGATCACCGCGCTGGTGTGCGGCAACGCGTCCAGCGACGCGAAGGTGGCGCCGCCCTTGAAGTCGACGAGAACGAAGTTCAGTTCCTCCGACGAGTGCGTCACCGCGAGCGCCGCGACCACCGTCCGCAGCAGCTCGCTCTTGCCGGAACCGGTCGCGCCGATGACCAGGCCGTGCGGGCCCATGCCCTCGTGCGCGGACTCCTTGAAGTCCAGCTCCACCACGTTGCCGTCCGGTCCCAGGCCGAGCGGGATGCGCAGCCGGTCGCGGTGGCTGCGCGGACGCCAGGTCTGCCGGGTGTCCACCGTGGCCGCGTCGCCGACACCGAGCAGGTCGGGCAGCTCCATGCTGCGGGCCAGCGGCTCCTCGGTGCTCGCGCCCTGCTGCTGGGAGAGCCGGAACGGGGCGATCTGCCGGGCCAGCCCCTCGGCCGCGCTCAGGGAGAGCCGGTCCGGGCGGCCGAGCCGCGACGTGGCGGTGCCGCGGACCAGGTCGAGGCCGGTGCCGTCCCCGGCGTCCAGGCAGAGCAGCCAGCGCCCGGCGTCACGCGGGACCGCGCCGGACAGGTCGAACACGGTCGTGCCGAGCAGGCCCGGCCCGGTCAGCGCGCAGGTCGCCGAGACCTCGCCGCCGTCGAGCACCACCACCACGTGCGGCGCGGTGGTCAGCGGCTTCGCCTCGGGCGAGAACCGGGGCCGCCCGCCCAGGTCCTGGGCCAGCGCGGTCTCCGCCTCGTCCAGCGCGGCGAACACCATCCGGCGCGCGCCGGCCGCGTCCGTACGCCCCGGGTGCTGGGCGTGCGGCAGCCACTTCACCCAGTCCCAGGCCGCCTGCCGGTCCGGCGCGGCGACCACGACCACCAGGAGGTCCTCCGGGGCGTGGAACGTGACGAGCTGGCCCAGCGCGGCCCGGGTCAGGTCGAGCACCGGCTCCCGGTCGCCGCGCAGCGCGATCCGGCTGAACGCGCGCAGCGACAGCGCGGTCGGCAGGTCCGGCACGCTGGAGTGGGCCCGGACGAACCGGCGCAGCGCGATCGCGCTCATCGGTTCCAGGTCCTCCACCGGCTTGGTCTCCGGCGGCACGATCTCCACCGCCAGCCGCTGCGGGCCGAGCGCGATCCGTACCTCGCCGAAGTCGTCCTCGGTGATCCGCCGCTCCCAGAGCCGGCGCGAGGCGGCGATCGACCAGAGCGCGTCCGGCTCCGGGTGCCGCCAGGTCATCGCGGCGCGCTGCTGCTCGGCCGCCCGCCGGGTGCGCTTGCGCATCTGCGCGAGGTAGCGCATGTAGTCGCGCCGCTGGGCGTTCAGCTCGGCCTTGTCGTTGCCGCCGTTGCCGAGCGTGCCGATCGCCATGCCCAACATGGACACACCGAACAGGCCACCGGCGACGTACGTCATCATGCCGCCGCCCCGGCCGGCGTAGAGGAACGCCATCGCGCCGACGCCGCAGAGCATCGGCAGGATCATCAGCACCTGACCCATGCCCTTGGCCTGCGGCTCCGGCAGCTCGGGCGGGGACTCCAGCAGCACCTCGCCGCGCGGCAGCGCGGGCCCCGGTTGACGCGGAAGTCGGCGGAACACCACCGTACTCACGGCTCTCCCCTCCCCAGAAGCGGCCCTGATCGTGGTCTGCCACCGCCGGTGAGCGTCGGGTGGGCAACCTGTGCGACCGCCATCGTAGGTAATCTCCCGGTGGCGTCGTGGACCCGTGGGGGCGGTGCCGACGGCCCAGCGGATCGTATGCGAGCACGAGGAGGCCACTGTGGCGACGAAGACGGCGACCGGTGGGCTGAGCCGGATCACCATCGTGGCGCCGCGTACCAGGATGGATCTGGCGCTGCCGTCCGACGTGCCGCTCGCCGACCTGCTGCCCACGCTGCTGCGGTACGCGGGCGAGGACCTGGCCGACGAGGGCGTGCGGCACGGCGGCTGGGCCCTGTCCCGGCTCGGCGGTCAGCCGTTCGACGGCGGCCGGACCGCCGCGCAGCTCGGCGTCCGCGACGGCGAGGTGCTCTACTTCAACCCGCGTGCCGCGACCGCCCCCGAGATCGTCTTCGACGACGTGGTGGACGCGGTCGCCACCTCCACCACCCAGCGGGCGGGCGCCTGGCAGGTCGGCACCACACGGGTGTTCGCGGTCCTGCTGGCCGCCTCGGCGCTCGCCGCGGGCGCGGTGGCGACGCTGCTCACCGGCCCACCGCAGCTACCCGGCGCGGCCGCCGCGTTCGTGGTCGCGGTGGCGCTGCTGGTCGGCGCCGCGGTGCTGTCCCGCGCCGCCGGCGACAGCCGCACCGGCGCGGTGCTGGCCCTGGTCGGGATCGGGTACGCGGGCGCCGGCGGCCTGCTGGTGCTCGCCGGTGAGCGGACGCTCGGCGAGCTGGCCGGTCCGCACGTCCTGCTCGCCGGCACCGCTGTGGTGGTCTTCGGCGCGATCGCCGCGCTCGCCGTCGGCGACCGCCTGCCGCTCTTCCTCGGCGCGGTGGGCGTGGGCGCGGCGGTCGGCCTCGGCGCGGTGCTCAGCCTGGCCTTCGACATCGGCGCGGCGGCGGCTGCGGCGGTGGTGTCGACAGTCGCGTTCGGCGCGCTGCCCGCCCTGCCGATGCTCGCCTACCGCCTGGCCCGGCTGCCGGTGCCGTCCATCCCCACCGGCCCGGACGACCTCAAGACCGACACCGAGTCGGTGGACGGGCCGTCGGTGCTGCGCAACAGCGAGCGCGCCGACGCGTTCCTCACCGGTCTGCTCTGGACCGTCTCGCTGCTGGTGCTCGGCGGCGAGGTGGTGCTGGCCGAGAACGGCCGGCTCCCGGCGGTCCTGCTCTGCCTGGTGCTGGCGCTGCTGTCGCTGCTGCGGGCGCGCCCGTTCCTCAGCCGCGCCCAACGCACGCCGGTGCTGCTGTCCGGCACCGTCGGCCTGGGGCTGGTCGCCGCCGCCACGTTCGCCGCCGGCTCGCTGGCGGTACGCCTCGGGCTGATCCTGGGCGGCCTGGCCGTGCTGGCCGTGATCAGCCTGGTCTACGGCCTGACCGTGGCCGGCAAGCGGATCTCCCCGGTCTGGGGCCGGACCCTGGACATCGTCGAGATCCTGCTCATCATCGCGCTGGTGCCGCTGGCCGTCTGGGTCTGCGGCGCGTACGGCTGGATCGTCAACCTTCGACCGTGACGGTCCCCATCGCGGTGCCGACCGGCGCGGTGGCGTAGACGCCGGGGCCGTGCTGGCCGTCCAGCGGGCGGGCCGGCACGCCCGCGCGCCGCGCCATCTCGCGGACCGCCTTCACCAGCGCCTCGGCGTGCCCGTCCATGGCTGCCACCCGCAGCAGCGGCGGCACCCGCCGGCCGCCCGGGAGCACCACGGCGGCGACCGTGTGCGAGGGCGCGGAGGTGGCGGTGACCGCGTCGACCAGCGCGCCGAGTGAGCCGTTGGGGCGTACCCGCAGGGCCAGGCAGCGCTGCGTCCAGCCGCCCCCGCGCAGGCTGGTCCACGTCTCCACCGGGGACTCCGGTGCCAGGTCGAGCCCGGCCCCGGACACCACCGCCGCGTGCAGCTCGTTCCGGTCGAGCACCCGGTGACCGAGGCCGGCGGCGTTGAGCGCCTTGCCGAGCCGGCCCACCCCGGCCGCCACCGTGCGGTGCACGCCGCGCAGGCCGCCGCCCCGGCTCACCGCCTCGGCCCGCGCGTCGGACACCGACAGGCGCAGCGCCACCCACACGGTCCGGTACGCGGACGGCGGCGCGCCGGGCGCCGGGTACCAGACCAGGGTGTGCGAGACGACCTGGGTCTGGGTGACCGGGCCGGAGAAGTCGGCGAGCACCGCGAGCACGCGGTCCACCACCGCCGCCTCGATCGAGCCGGCGGGCGCGCCGGGCCGGCCGGTCAGCGCCAGCGCGGCGAACCAGCCCCGGTCGTCCTGCCCGATGCCGAGCCGGGTGCCGCGCTCGGTCAGCTCCACCACTGTCAGCTCCGGGGCGAGCGCGGCCAGTCTCGGGTCACCACCGGGCGCCGCGCCCCGGGCGCGGTCGCGGCGCCGGCGCAGCCGGCGGCGGAGCATCAGGTCCTCGTACCACCAGCGGCCGCCCCGGCGCGCGAACGCCGCGGCCACCGCCAGCAGCGCCAGGACGGCGACCACCGCGAGCAGCCACGCCGGGCCGGCGGTGGCGAACCAGACCGCGAGCGCCGCGCACTCCACCACCACGAGCTGCCCGACCACGACCGGGCCGAGGCGTCCCCGGCGGCGCTTGTCGGCCGGGGTGACCGGCCGGTCCGGCGGTACGGCGGGAGTGGTGGCGGTACGACCGGGTGGCGCCTGGAGCTGCGTCATCGGTGTGCGTCCCTTCTGGACATCCTGGGCATCCGCCGGGCGGGTGCGGTCGTTCGGTCGGCGGACGGGGTCCGGCGCACCCCCGACGGCCCCTTATCGTAGGGAAGCCCGCGGCGCTGTTCGGACCTGTCGCCGCGGACCCACCCCCGCCGGAGGTTAGTCATGCGGACCCGCCGCGATCAGGTGCAGGCGTACCGCTTCGTCACCCGCCGCATCGTCTCGGCGCTGCTCTCCGGTGATCCGGAGACAAACGACCTGCCGATGCGCCGCCTCGGCATGGCGGTGTTCGGCAGCGTCATCGCGGCCGCAGTGGTGCTCGGCGGCGTGGGCGCGTACGGCCAGCTCACCAGCAACTCCGCACCGCTGGAGCCGAACACGCTGGTGATCGAGCGGGAGACCGGCGCGACGTACTACTTCGGCGAGGACAAGGTGCTGCGCCCGACGCTCAACTACGCCTCGGCGCGGCTGATCGTCAACGACGCCGCGGCGCAGCCGCGCACCATGTCCCAGGCGTCCATCAAGGACCGTCCACGCGGGCGGCTGGTCGGCATCGTCGGCGCCCCGGACGACCTGCCGGATCGCAAATCGCTGGTCGGGCTCCCCTGGTCGGTGTGCGACGTGCCGGACCCGAACGACCCGCAGCGCTCCACCACCCACCTGGTGATCGACCGCGCGCTGCCCGGCGGCACGGCGCTCACCGACCGGGCCGTGGTGGTGCGGACCGGCGACGCGCGTTACCTGCTCACCGGTGGTTCCCGGCTGCGGGTGGCCGGTGACGAGCAGGCGCTGGTGGCGTTGAAGATGGCCGGCGCGACGAACCTGACCGTCGGGCAGCAACTGCTGAACGCGGTGCCGGCCGGGCCGGTGCTGCGCAAGCCGGCGATCGCCGGGGACGGCGGCGCGAGCGGGCTCACAGTGGCCGACCGGCCGGCCCGGATCGGCCAGGTCTACCAGGCCGCCGGCCAGTACTACGTGCTCACCCGGCAGGGCCTGGCGACAGTCCGCGAGGTCACCGCGCTGCTGCTGCTCGGCGGGGGTGGCGAGGTGACGCAGATCACTCCGGATGAGGCGGGCCGGCTCCTCACCGACCAGCGCCTGGACGCGGACGGCCTGCCGGCCCGGCTGCCGACGCTGCACGAGGTCCGTCCGGGACGGACGGTGCTCTGCGCCACCTACCGGCCCGGCCCGGCCGGTCAGCCGCCGACCACCACGCTGGAGGTCTTCGACTCCCCGCCGGCCGAGCTGACCTCGGCGACCGCGATGCCCGCGCGGCAGGGCGCCCGGGACGCGGTACGCACCGCCGAGAGCGTGCTGCTGCCCGGCGGCAAGGGCGTGCTGGTGCAGGCCACGGCCGGGGAGAGCGGCAAGGCGGCGGCCGGTTCGACTGTCTACCTGATCACCGCGCAGGGCATCCGCTATCCGCTCGGCACCGCCGGGGGCGACGCGAAGAGCGCGCTCGGGTACGGCGACGTGACGCCGCTCGCCGTACCCGCCTCGCTGCTGGCGCTGGTGCCGACCGGACCGACGCTGTCCCGCGAGGATGCGATGACCTACTTCGATGCGTCGACGCCTCCGGGGGCCACCGCGACACCGTCGGCCGGTGGCGCGGAGGCGCAGGTCCAGGGCGGTTGACAGGCCCTGCGGCGATCCGAAGTGGAGGATCTCCGTCACGGGTCGCCCGGGTTGGCTCGCTTCGACTAACCTGAGTACGGCGAACGGTTATCGACGATGACTACGGGGATGCAGCCATGACGGGGCGCACGACAGTAGACGTACTGTCCTTGGAGGACTTTCACCAGCGGCTCGAGCGGCGTCTGCACGAGGCGGAGTCGGTGTTGCGCAAGCTCAACACCCAGATGCAGTGCCGCCCGCCGGCCCTCGGCACGTTCACCGACGCGACCGACAACGCACGTCGCTACTCCGAGACCCACCAGAGCTACGTCAACCACGTCGACCGGCTGCGCCGGGCGATCCTGGCCGCCCGCGAGGCGACCCACAAGATCATGACGAACTACAAGACCGCCGAGGCCCGCAACGCCGCCGCCGCGGCCGACATCGCCGCCGCCCTCTCCGGGCTGAACGAGGCGATGAAGCAGCCGAAGGAGGACCCGCGTGTCTGAGTACACCCGGCGCTACGAGCACGTCAGTCACGAGGAGCTCTACCAGGGCGTCAACGCCGGCGACCCGAAGCAGATCGAGGCGCTCAGCGCCCAGTGGACCTCCCTCAAGGGCACGCTCGACGATCTCGGCCGCGACCTGACCGCCGACCTGGAGGCGCTGGCGAAGACCTGGACCGGCGACGCCGCGCGGGAGTTCCACCGCCGGCTGGACATGGTCGTCCGCTACTCCGGCAACCTCGCCGAGGGCATGACGGGTATCCGACAGGGCCTCGACATGATGTCCAGCGAGCTGCGGGCCGCGCAGTCCAAGGCGGAGAGCCCGGAGAAGACCGACGACAACGACAAGCTGCTCTCCGGCGCCGGCAAGGGCTTCCTGATCGGCGGCGCACCCGGCGCGGTGATCGGCGGGATCGTCGGCCACCAGCAGGACAAGGCCGAGCAGGAGAAGGCGCACCAGCGGATGGTGCAGGTCGTGGCCAAGCTCGCCGAGGGCTACGACTTCTCGGCGTACGGCCGGATCGTCGTACCGGACCCGCCGGAGACCGAGCTGCCCGGCCACACCGGCAACGGTGACCCGACGCTGCAGAACGGCCCGTCGGTGAAGACGCCGTCGTCCGGCCCGAGCCTCGGCAGCTTCGGCCCGGGCGCCAACGCCACCGCCACCACGTCGGGCGTGCACCACACGGCCCCGACCGGCGGCACGCCGGGCGAGGGCACACCGGGTGCGGGCACTCCGGGCGGCCAGCCGGGCGCGGGCGCTCCGGGTTCGGTGCCGACCGGCGGCACCGTCGACCCGACTGGCACCTCGCTGGCCGGCGCCGCGCCGCTGACCAGCACCGCGGGCGGTCCGACGATCGGCGGCGGCCCGGGCTTCGGTCCCGGCGGCGCCGGACCGACGACGATGAGCGCCGGCGGACCGGGTGGCGGGCTCTACGGCGCCCCCGGTGTGCTGAGCACCGGCTCGCTCGCGGGCACCGGCGCCAACTCGGCGTCCTCGGCCCGCTTCGGCGGCATGTCCGGCGCGGAGAACCGCTCGGCGGCCGGCACGGGCCGGCTCACCTCCGGCCGTGGCCTCGTGGTCGACGCCGGGAGCAAGTCCGCCGAGCGCACCGGCGGCGCCACCGGGCGGCCCGCGATGGCCGGCCGCAGCGGCGTGCTGGGTGGGCGCGGCGGCCACGGCGACGACGAGTCCGACGGCCGGCTGACCTGGCTCACCGAGGACGAGATGGTCTGGGGCGACGGAGACGCCGCTCCGCCGCCGGTGCTCGGCGGCAACTGACCCGGCATCCACTGGACGGCGCGGCACCTCGGCAGGGGCGCCGCGCCGTCGCACGTCCGGCCCGCGTGGGTCTCCGTCCACACCGACCCGTGGGGTGGCTCACGTAAACCGCAAGATCCTTGAGCTGCGGGATCGTCCGTCGACCGATAGGTTGAATAGGTGCTGCCCGTAGCGTTCGCCCCGTCCACCTGGACGGCGACGCTGCGCCGGATCGCCCGCACGGCTGTGGCCGGCCTGGTGCTGATCGCCGGCCTCCAGGGCATCACCGCCGCACCCGCCCACGCCGCACCCGCCCACGCCGCCGCGCACGCCACAGTCGCCTCGCACGCCGTCGCCTCGCACGTCGCGGCGATCGAGCACGTCGCGACGCGGCAGGCGGTCACGGCCGGCGCCGCGGAAATCACGGCGGCCGACGCCACGACCGCCGCCCTGCGGACCACCGGCCCCGGCACCGGCCCGGCCGTCACCGAAGGCCTTTCCGCCGACTCCGCCGGGCGCGTTCCCGGCGTCGAGGTCGCCGCCGCCGACCCCGGCCGGGCGCACATCGCCCGTCGCGGTCCGCCGCGCGCCTGACCGGGCACCCTTCCGGTACGCCCCGGCGCGGTCCCACGGGCCGCACGCCTCGCGCCCTGCCGCGCGTCCCGTCGCGTCCGAGTCACGACGCGCACCCGCCCGGATGTCCGGGCCACAACCGTCGATCGTCCTACGTTCCACCCACGAGGTGCTGGTAATGCAGACCGTCTTCTCCTCCGTCCTGCCCAACATGCCCGCGGCCGCCGTGATCTGGCTGGTCCTGCTCGCCGTGGCCGCGACAGTGGTCGCCGCGCTGATCGTCCGCCCGTCCCGGTTCCGTTCGGAACTGGTCGACCGGATCAGTGACGCCGCCCGCCCGAGCAGCATCGAACGCGCCGAGCGCGCCCGCGTACGGGACCAGGAGAGGATCCGCTACGCCGACGAGGTGGCAGTGGCCGCCTCCCGTGCGACGGCGACCGCCGAGCGGAGCCGCGCCGAGTGGCTGACCGCCCAGGAGGAGGCCGAGGCTGCCTGGCAGGCGTACCAGGCGGCCGAGGAGGACGTCCGGCGCCTGACCGCCGCCGCGGCGCTGCCGCTGCCCCGGACCGCCCGGACCCCGGCCGAGTACGCGGACCGGGAGCGCTGGCTGCACCGGGCCGCGATGGACGCCCAGTGGCGCGACGAGATCACGGTGCGGCAGCTCAGCGACATCCTCGGCGGCAACGGCTGGGATCCGAGCCGGCACCCGGTGGAGCAGGAACTGCTGCTGCGCCGGCTGGTCCGGGACAACATGGCGGCACGGCACCGGGCCGCCGCGCAGCGGGAGCAGGCCGCCTGGCAGACCGCCGAGCTGGCCGCGGCGGCGGCGCAGAGCCTGCGCGACGAGGCGTTCGCGGCGCTGCACCCGGTCGCCGAGCCGCAGACGGAACTCTCCATCGTCGGGTTCGCCGGGCCCGAGGCCACCCGGGAACTGCCGACCGCAACGGCAAGCCCCGAGGTCACCCGCGAGCTGCCGCCCGTGGCTCGCGGCCGGGCGGCCGTCGCGGCCTGAAAGCCCGTCACCGGCAGCGGCCCGACAGGCCGTCGCCCGGTGCGGGCGCCGAAGGCGAGCGCCCCCGCGGCGGGGACGACCGCCGCGCGTGGCGGGCTCGGCTCGGCTAGCGTGGTGGCGTGTCCCGTGAAGCCTGGGTGCTGGTCGTCCTCGCCGCCGTCCTCGCGGCGGCCATGCTGGCCGGGGCGGTGCTGCTCGCCATCCGGGTGGTCCGCACCCGCCGCATGCTCGGCGCGCTCGGCGCCGGCGGCAAGGTCGCGTTCTACGGCGCGCTGATCTACACGATCCTGCCGGTGGACCTGCTTCCCGACCCGATCTACCTGGACGACATGGGCGTGCTGGCCGGCGCACTGTTCTACCTGGGCCGGCTGGTCGCCAAGCACCGCGCCGAGCAGCGGGCCGCCGGGGAGTCCCCGGTGGCGACGTTGCCGCCCGGCGCGGCGCCCCGCCGCTGAGACGTCACCGCACGGAACGAGGAGACGACATGGCGGCACGGCATCGGTTGGATCCGAGCGACGAACGGGTGGCCCGCTTCTTCGCGGATCGGCACCTCGCCACGCTCACCACACCGCGTGCCGACGGCACCCCGCACGTCGTACCCGTGGGGGTGACCTTCGACCCCGCCACCCGGCTGGCCCGGGTGATCACCTCAGCCGGGTCGGCCAAGGCCCGGCACGTCGCGGCGGGCGGGCCGGACGGCGTCCCGGTCGCGGTGTGCCAGGTCGACGGCCGCTGGTGGCTGACCGTGGAGGGCCGGGCGGTGCTGCGCCGCGACCCGGAGTCGGTGGCCGAGGCCGAGCGCCGGTACGCCGAGCGCTATCGCACGCCGCGTCCGAATCCGGAGCGGGTGGTCATCGAGATCGCGGTGACAGGGCTGCTGGGAAGCCTGCCCGGCTGAGGCGTCTGTCCGGTTCCGCGGTGTCCCCGGTCACGCCCGGAAATGGGCTGCCGAGGCAGAGCGGTTGAACTCTCCGTACGCCGAGCGCCACTCCTGGTGCCGCGTCTCCCGCACGGAGCCGTCGACCCCCGAATGGAGCCTCGACCATGAACCCGATCATCCGTAAGTGTGTGCTGTCCGTCGCCGGTCTGGCCGCGGCTGGCGGTGCCGTCGCCGGTCCGGCCGCCGCCGCCCACGCAGCCCCGGTCAAGGGCAAGGGTGACCGCGCCGCCGACTACGAGTACCAGGCGCAGCCGAACTTCTTCTACTGCGGTCCCGCCTCGACCCGGATCGCGTTGTCGGCCGAGGGCAAGGACGTGAGCCAGGACGAGCTGGCCGCCAAGCTCGGTACCACCGAGAACGGCACCGACTCGGCCATCGACATCACCCGGGTCCTGAACGAGTACACAGGTGGCAAGTACCGGACCACCGAGATCCGCGACGACGTGGCCACCCGGGAGCAGGTCGACCGCCTGCGCACGGACATCCGTACCGCTGTGGACGACGACCGGCCCGTGGTGGCGAACATCCTGGGCGGCGCCCGGGACGTCGACGGGGTGGAGCACAGCTACCCCGGCCACTACGTGACAGTCGTGCGGTACGAGGGCGACGGCGACCGGGTGCTGATCGCGGACCCGGCCCGGCCGGACGTGCCGACGTACTGGATGGACGTGACCGAGCTGGCCAACTGGATCGCCGGCCGCGGTTACAGCTCCTGACGGACGGGCCGGTCTCCCCTGTGGAGGCCGGCCCGACACGACGGCGGCCACGCTCCCCACAGGGGGGTGGCCGCCGTCGTGTCCGAAGCGGGTGTACGTCAGCGACCGGTGTCGCCTTCGCCGGTGCGCTGCTGCGCCATGTCGACGCCCTTGTCGATCTGGTTGTCGTACTTGCCGCCGGTGCGCTTGTCCGCAGCGTCACCCGCCTTCTCGATGCCCTGGTCGACCTGCTTGTCGTGCTTGTCCGCGAAGTCCTTGGCCTTGTCCATGAAGTCGCTCATGTCGGATCTCCCTTCGATACGTTGAATGCCTTCCCTAAGGCCGGGGGTACAAACGCCGGGTGGGCGGTTGCGGCCCTGGTGTCGGATCGGCTCGCGTCGGGTACCAACGGCCTCGATCGAGGAGGGCGACGTGGACGACGACGCTGGTATACCCGGGCGGGCACCGACCGCCGGACCGCGGCAGACCTGGGCCGGACTGCCCTGGCCGGTACGGACGGCGGTCACCTGGAGCGCCTGCCTGCTGGTGGTGACGGCCGGGCTGTGGCTGCTGGGGCAGATCGCCGTGCTGCTCGCGCCGCTTGCGGTGGCGCTGGCCGGCACGCTCTTCCTCGCCGCGCTGCTCGACCCGGTCCTGGTACGCCTGCGCCGGCTGCGGGTGCCGGCCGGGCTCGCCGCGCTGCTGAGCATCCTGCTGCTGCTCGGCATCCTGGGCGGTGCCGGCGTCCTGGTCTGGAACCTCACGGCGAGCCAGTTCGGCGAGCTGAGCCAGCAGCTCGACGAGGGGTTGCAGCGCACCCGCGACTTCGTCACGTCCAGCCTGCCGGTCACCGACCAGCAGCTCGACCGGCTCGTGGAGCAGATCCGGCAGGGCCTGAGCAGCGGTGCGCCCGACCCGGTCGCCGGGGCACGCAAGGTCGCCGAGGTCGCGGGCGCGGTGCTGCTCGCCCTGGTGCTGCTGTTCTTCCTGCTCAAGGACGGCCGCTCGATGTGGCGCTGGGTGCTGCGCCGGCTGACCGGCCCGCGCCGGGAGCTGACCGCCGAGGCGGGACGGGCCGGCTGGCGGACGCTCGGCGCGTACAGCCGGGGCACGATGATCATCGCGGCCATCGACGCCATCGGCATCGGGCTGGCCCTGGTCGTGCTGCGTGTCCCGCTGGCCCTGCCGCTAGCCCTGATCACGTTCCTCGGCGGGTTCGTGCCCATCATCGGCGCCACGGTGGCCGGTGCGGTGGCGGTGCTCGTCGCGCTTGCCGCGAACGGTCCCACCACCGCGCTGCTGACGCTGGCCGCGGTGATCGCCGTGCAGCAGATCGAGGGCAACCTGCTGGAACCACTGGTCATGCGGCGGCAGGTGCAGCTGCACCCGGCGGTCATCCTGGTGGTGGTCACCGCCGGCACGCTCGTCGCCGGGGTCGCCGGGGCGTTCGTGTCGGTGCCGATCGCGGCGGTGCTGTGGCGGGTGCTGGACACCGTGCAGCGGCACCGCGCCGCCGAGCGGAACGGCACCGGCGTTCCCGCACAGACCGCCGACCCGGGCCGCGCCGCCGAGGCAGCGGGCTGATTCCGCCGCCGGTCAGGCGGGGTGCGGCTGGCGCAGGTGCGTGGTGAACCACGTACCTGCCTGGTCGGCCACCTGCTCCAGCGTGCCGGGCTCCTCGAACAGGTGCGTGGCGCCGGGCACGATCCGCAGCTCGGCGACCTCGCCCAGCGCGTCCCGGGCCTGCTCGTTGAGTGCGATCACCTGCTCGTCCAGGCCGCCGACGAGCAGGAGCGTCGGTGCGCGTACCGCAGTCAGTGAGCTGCCGGCCAGATCGGGCCGGCCGCCGCGGGAGACCACAGCGCCCACCCGGTCCGGCCGGGCCGCGGCGGCGACCAGCGCGGCGGCGGCGCCGGTGCTGGCGCCGAACAGCCCGATCGGGAGCCGTCCCAGCTCCGGGTCGGAGCCCATCCAGTCGACGATCCCGGCGAGGCGCTCGGCCAGCATGCCGATGTCGAAGCGCAGCTCGGCGGTGATCTCGTCCCGGGCCTCCTCGTCGGCGGTCAGCAGGTCGACGAGCATCGTGCCGAGCCCGCGCTCGTTGAGTGCACGCCCGACGGCCATGTTGCGCGGGCTGTGCCGCGAGCTGCCGCTCCCGTGCGCGAACAGCACCACCCCACCGGCTCCCGCCGGCACCACCACGTCCCCGACGAGCCCGCCGTCCACCACAGGCACCGAAACCTCACGCATTCCCCTCACCGCCCCTCCCGCTCTCTCCCCCTCCCCGCACGCATACCCCCCACCCCGACGATCATGAAGTTGACGGACCAGAAAGCGCTCCCCCACCCCGCCAACTTCATGATCAATCCCACCGGGGAAGGCCCCGGGGCAGATCTTGGTACGAAACGGCTCCTGGAGGGGCCATTTCGTACCAAGATCCACAAGGGCAGCACCCCAACCCCGCACCCCGCCCCGGACAGGGTTGATCATGAAGTTGGCGGCAGATTCCGAGATCGAAAACGCCGCTAACTTCATGATCGACGGGGACAGCGGGGAAGCCCGGGGGACAGGGGGCGGGAAAGCGCACGCGTGCGGGTTGCGTTGACGTCGGCGGCAAGGTTTAGCGTCAACCTGGCAGTGAGGGACGGGGGCGGCGGATGCGGATCGGGGAGCTGGCGCAGCGGGCCGGTACGAGCACCCGCACCCTGCGCTACTACGAGGCCCACGGCCTGGTCCGGCCGAACCGGTCCGCCAACGGGTACCGGGTGTACGACGAGGCGGAACTACGCGTCGTCCGTGAGATCCGCTCCCTGCTGGCGATCGGCTTCGGCCTGGACGACATCCGCCCGTTCGTCGCCTGCCTGCGCGCCGGAAACGACTCCGGTGACGTCTGCCCCGATTCGGTGGCGGTGCTGCGGCGCAAGCTCGCCGAGGTGGACGACTACCTCGACCGGCTGGGTGACGTCCGCCGCCGGCTGCACGACCAGCTCGCCCACGCGATCGCCCAACGGGAGGAAACATGCCTCAGGACACGGGGACCGGTCGGCTGAACCCGGTCACCGACGACACCTTCGCGGCCACAGTGCTGGCCGCCGACCGGCCGGTGGTGGTGGACTTCTGGGCCGAGTGGTGCCCGCCGTGCCGGGTGGTGTCGAAGCACCTGGCCGAGCTGGCCGAGGAGTTCGGCGACGCGCTGCGCTTCGTCACCCTCAACACCGACGAGAACCCGGCCACCGCGCGCGCCCACCGGATCATGTCCGCGCCGACCATGCTGGTGTTCCGGGGCGGTGAGGTGGTCGGCTCGATCGTCGGCTCCCGCCCCAAGGACCACCTGCGGCGCAGCTTCGCGCAGCACGTGGACGGTTGAGCCCTCGCCTGGACGGCTGAGCCCTCGCCTGGACGGTTGAGCCGCCGCCGGGCGGGAACGCGCCGGGTGACCACGGACCCCGACCGATCGCGAGGATCGTCATGGCGAAACAGGACAGGTCCCGGGAACAGGAACTCACCGACCAGGAACGCCGTAAGCAGGAGCTGAAGCGCTCGCCGGACTGGGCCGACCGCGCCTCGACGGCGCGGACGTCCGACGATCCGCGGGCCACGGCGCCGCGCGACGCCGGCGGGCGTCCGTCCAACGGCCGCCAGTTCTGAGGTACGCGTACCGAGCGGCCCCGCCCCTCGTGGCGGGGCCGCTCACTCCATGCGTTCGGGCAGGTGCATCAGCGGCGCGCGGCCCTGCGGCTGCTCCGGTTGCGGCCCCCTCGGGTGTGTCGGCGGCACGGCCACGGTGACCGGCTGCGCGGAGGTGACCTGCAGCGGCTCGCCGTGGTGCCGCAGCTCCACGACGGTGTCCGGGCCGCCGTTGCGCAGCGAGTACGTCGTCTGGTGCGGCCGGACGTCGACCCGCAGCCGCATCCCGTGCCACTGGAGCGAGAACTCCAGGCGGCTGAGGCGGCTGGAGAGCCGGGGCGCGAAGGAGAGCATCCCGTCGTGGTCCCGCAGCCCGCCGAACCCGGCGACGAGCGCGATCCAGGCGCCTGCGAGTGACGCCATGTGCACGCCGTCGCGGGTGTTCTCGTTGAGGTCGTGCAGGTCCATCAGCGCGGCCTCGCGCAGGTAACGGTGGGCCAGTTCGAGGTAGCCGACCTCGGCCGCCAGCACCGCCTGGGTGCAGGCGCTCAGCGACGAGTCCCGTACGGTGCGCCGCTCGTAGTAGACGAAGTTGCGCAGTTTCTCGGCGGCGCTGAACGCGTCGCCCCGCCAGTGCATGGCGAGCACCAGGTCGGCCTGCTTGACGACCTGCTTGCGATAGAGGTCGAAGTACGGGTAGTGCAGCAGCAGCGGGTATTTCTCCGGCGGCGTGTGCTCGAAGTCCCACTCCTGGAAGCGGGTGAATCCCTCCACCTGCTCGTGCACCTCGGTCTCCGCGTCGTACGGGACGTGCATGTCGTTCGCGGCGTCCCGCCAGGCGGCGGCCTCCTCCTCGGTGACGCCGAGGTCGAGCGCCTGGTCCCGGTAGCGCATCGCGCAGTCCGCGGCGGTACGCAGGTTCCGCTGCGCCATCAGGTTGGTGTAGACGTTGTCGTTCTTCACCGCCGTGTACTCGTCCGGGCCGGTCACGCCGTCGATGTGGAACCGTCCGGCGCGGTCGTGATGGCCGAGCGAACGCCACAGCCGGGCGGTCTCGATCAGCAGTTCCAGCCCGATCTCCCGCTCCAGCGCCTCGTCGCCGGTGACCAGCACGTAGCGGCGCAGCGCGTCGGCGACGTCGGCGGCGATGTGGAACGCGGCGGTCCCGGCGGGCCAGTACGCCGACGACTCCGGCCCTTCGATGGTGCGCCACGGGAAGGCGGCGCCTTCGAGGTTCAGCGTTCGGGCGCGTTCCTGGGCCTGGGCCAGCGTGTCGTACCGCCACTGCAACGCGTCGCGCACCGCGCCGGGCTGCGTGTACGTGAGCACCGGCAGCACGAACATCTCGGTGTCCCAGAACGCGTGGCCGTCGTACCCCGGGCCGGTGAGGCCCTTGGCCGAGATCGGCCGCCGTTCCGCGCGGGCGCCGGCCTGGAGGACGTGGAAGAGGCCGAACCGGACGGCCTGCTGCACCTCGGGGTCGCCTTCGACGCGCACGTCGGCGGCGTCCCAGAACGCGTCCAGGTATTCGCGCTGGGCCCGGCGCAGCCCGTCCCAGCCGTCGAGCCGGGCCGCTGCGAGCGCCGCGCCGACCTGGTCGCGCAGCGCCGGGAGGGAGCGGCGGCTGGACCAGCCGTACGTGAGGTACTTGACCACCCGCAGCGTCTGGCCGGGCTTGAGCACGCAGCCGATGGTGGTGCGGACCCAGTCCTCGTACCCCTCGCTCTCGATCGTGGTGCGTTCGGGCCCGTCCACGTCGTGGCCCATCGCGGCGGCGACCCGCAGGCCGCTGACCTTGGTGCGGTGGATGAGCTGGCCGCCGTCGTCGGTGGTCAGCTCCTCCTCGGCCTGCAACGGCGACTCCAGGACGGCGGCGACCCGCGGGTCGCGGCTCTGCGGCGGCAGCGACTCGTTGGCGACCAGCTCGGACTGGAGGATCAGCCGCAGCGGCCCGTCGACCGGCTCGACCTCGTAGTGGATGGCCGCCACCGAGCGCTGGGTGAACGACACGAGCCGGGTGGTACGGACCTTGACCTCGCGGCCGGCCGGGGAGCGCCAGTGCAGTTCCCGCTGGAGCGTACCGGCACGCATGTCGAGGACCCGCTCGTGGGCGAGCAGTTCGCCGTAGCGCACGTCGAGCGGCTCGTCGTCCACGAGCAGCCGGATCAGCTTGCCGTTCGTGACGTTGACGATGGTCTGCCCGGATTCGGGGAAACCGAAGCCCGCCTCGGCGTACGGCAGCGGGCGCAGCTCGTAGAACGAGTTCAGGTAGGTGCCGGGCAGCCCGTGCGGCTCGCCCTCGTCGAGGTTGCCACGCAGCCCGATGTGCCCGTTGGACAGCGCGAACACCGACTCGGACTGGGCCAGCACGTCCATGTCGAGCTGCATCTCCCGGACGTGCCAGGGCTCGACCGGGTACGCCCGTTCCCGGATCACGCGGCCGGCTCCGGGGCGAGCAGGTCGGCGAGGTCGGTGACCACCACGTCGGCGCCGTGCGCCAGCAGTTCGTCGGCCTGGCCGACCCGGTCGACGCCCACCACGTACCCGAATCCGCCGGCCCGTCCGGCGGCGACGCCGGCGAGGGCGTCCTCGAAGACGGCGGCCTGCGACGTTTCGACGCCGAGCAGCCGCGCGCCTTCCAGGAACGTGTCCGGGTGCGGTTTGCCGCGTAGCCCGTTCGCGCGGGCGACCACGCCGTCCACCCGGGCCTCCAGCCAGCGGTCCAGTCCGGCGGCGTGCACCACGGCGGCGCAGTTGGCGCTGGCCGAGACGACAGCGCGGCGCAGTCCGGCCGTGGTGGCCGCCTCCAGGTAGCGCACCGAGCCCTCGTACACCTCGACGCCGTCGTGCTCGATCCGCTGGAGCAGGACGACGTTCTTGCGGTTGCCGAGGCCGTTGACGGTGTCCGCCTCGGGCGGGTCGTCCGGCGATCCCTCGGGCAGCGTGATGCCGCGCGAGGCCAGGAATGTGCGCACCCCGTCGGCGCGCGGTCTGCCGTCCACGTAACGGTTGTAGTCCGGTCCGCTGTCGAACGGGTGGAACGGCTCGCCGGTTTCGGCCGACCGGCGTCGCAGGTACGCGTCGAACGTCTCCGCCCAGGCGGCGTTGTGCACCTTGGCGGTCTGCGTCAGCACACCGTCCAGATCGAAGAGACAAGCGTTCACGTGCGCGGGGAGGCCCAGCATCGCTTGAATCTATCCAGCCCTCGCCCCGGGCAAACCCCGTTCGGGGCTCAGCGGTTCGGGCGGAGCGTCCAGATCACTGTGAGCGAGGAGGTGAGCGTGCCGTCCTCGGTGTGGACCTCCACCTCGACCGGGAACTCCGGCCGCCGCCCGGCGTCCAGCTCCGCAAGCACCTCGGCGGGTACGCCGCCGAGCCGCGCGGTCGCCAGCACCGGCCCCACCGCCACCTTGCGGTAGCGGATGGTCGCGGTCACGGCCAGGGGTACGGCCCGGTCGAGCGCCTGCCCGAACGCGGCCAGGACAACCGCGCCCGAGGCGGTCTCCCCCAGCGTGAACATGGCTCCGGCGTGCGGGCCGCCCACGTGGTTGTGGTGCGCCGGGTCGTCGGGGAGCCGGACCACGGCCCGGACTCCGCCCTCGGCCTCGGGCGCCACCTCGACGAACTCGATTCCGAGCGTGCGGGCGAACGGCACGGCGTCGAGGAGACCGGCCGCCACCTGGCGAGAGTCGATGCTCATGCCCGAACGCTACTCGCCAGTAACAACACCGGCAAGGCCGATCCCTGTTCAGCCCGCGCTCAGGTCGGTACGGCGGACGATCCACCAGACGACGAGGAGCGCCAGCGCGGTCAGGCCCAGATAGCCGCCGGCGACGATCAGGTGGAACTCGGGGATCCGGCTGCCCGGCTGGTACTGGAGGTGCTGCTGAAGGTTGTGCTCGACGAAGCAGGCGAGCGTCCGGCCGGTGCCGTTGTCGGGCGGGCAGAGGCGTTGCAGCTCGACCCCGGTGAGCTCACGCCCGGAGGCGTCGAACGCGCCGGACGGCCCGTCGATCCCGTAGTCGATCATGCCGCCCTTGACGACCAGGGCGTTGTCGCGCAGCACACCCACGCCCGGCCCGCCGATGACGCGGTGCGCGGTCAGCGGCTCCATCAGCGTGGGGTAGCGCCACCGGACGAGATAGGTCAGGCCGACGAAGCCGACGATCACGCCGAACACGGCCGGGAGCGTGCGCTTGATCGCGGCGCCGAGCGCGACACCGACCGCGAACCAGCAGAGGCTGATCACCGCCGGAAGCATCGCGGTGTTGAGGAACGGCCCGTACTCGAACAGGCTCACCGGTGCGACCCGGGCCTGGAGTCGCTCCAGGTGGTCGCTGACACCGGCGACGGCCGAGGTCACCGCCGCCACGAACAGGCCGAGCAGGGCCAGCCGGGTCCAGAGCCACCGCTGCGGGGAGACGTCCTGGCTCCAGGCCAGCAGCAGGGTGCGCTGCTCGTGTTCCCTGGTCAGCACCGGGACGCCGACGAACACACCGATCAGCAGCGGCATCCACTGCACCACCTGCGACAGCACGGCCAGCGTCAGGACCAGGCCGGATGAGCCACCGAGCCGCCGGCCCTGCGGCGACTCCTCCGCGCAGAACGTCTCGTGACACTGGTGCCACAGGCTCGTCAGCTCCACCGACAGGTAGGTCATCCAGCCCACCAGGACCGCGGCCAGGACCAGCGTGCCGATCACCGTCCAGCGGTGCTGACGCCAGGTCAGCCAGAGCAGACCGCGTACGCCCCCGGCGTACCCGGGGTCGCTCCGGCGGTTCGGGGGTGCGGACAGCTGGCCGACCGGGCTCATGCGGCTGCCTCCCGCTCGTGCGGCGCGGCGGCCGACGCTCTGAGATGGGTCAGGATCAGCTCGTCCAGGGTGATGGGCTGGGCGGTCCAGCCGGGTGCCACGACGGCGTGGGCCGCCGGTGTCGCCGGCCGCCGGAGGACGAAGGTGGACTGGCGGCCGGTGTGCTGCGCCTGGACGACCGTGCCCGGCCCGGGTGGCTGGTCGGCGCGGGGCCCGGTCAGCCGGACGTGGCTGTCGAGGAGTTCCTCGACGTCGCCGGCGAGGACGGGCCGGCCGGCGTCGAGCAGCAGCAGGTGGTCACCGACGCCGCTCAGCTCGGCGACGATGTGGGTCGACAGCATGACAGTCATGTCGTCGTCGGCGACCTCCGCCAGCAGCTCGCCTGTCACCTCGACGCGGGCCAGCGGATCCAGGTTCGCGAGGGGTTCGTCCAGCAGCAGCACCGCCGGGCGGGAGCCGAGCGCGACCGCCAGCGCGACCTGCGCCCGCTGCCCGCCGGACAGCTTGCCGCAGCGGCGGTCCAGCGGGACGGCGAAGCGGTCGAGCCATGACAGCGCCCGCCGCTGGTCCCACACCCGGTTCGTCGAGCGGCCGAAGCGGAGCATGTCCGACACGGTGAAGTCGCGGTAGAGCGGCTTGTCCTGGGCCAGGATCGCCACCCGGCTGCCACCGTCGGCGGACCCGCCCCGCACCACCTGCCGGCCGTGCACCGACACCGTGCCGCCGGTGGCCGCCAGGGTGCCGGCGATGATGCTCAGCAGCGTCGACTTGCCCGCGCCGTTCGCGCCGACCAGCGCGACGACCCGGTTGGCGGGCAGCGCGAACGAGCACTCCCGCAGCGCCCACACGGCGCCGTAGCGCCGGCTCAGGTCACGCGCCTCGACGGCGACCGGCTCGCCGCTCACGCCGCGCCCTCCGCGTTGTCTCTCCTCGCGGGTGCCGCGTTCGCCGCGATCACGGAGGCGAGCAGCGCCTGGACGTCCTCGTCCTCCAGACCGGCCTCCCGGGCCTGGCCGAGCCACCGGGCCAGGCTGCCGCGCAGGCGGGCCATGACGTGGGGATCGGCGTGCCCGAGCGTCCCGCTGACGAACGTGCCCGCGCCCTGCCTCGCCTCCACCAGGCCGGACAGCTCCAGCTCCCGGTAGGCCTTGAGCACAGTGGTCGGGTTGACGGTGCACGCGGTCACCACGCTGCGCACGGTGGGGAGCTGGTCCCCGGGCCGCAGCGTCCCGATCCGCAGCGCCTCACGGACCTGCCGCACCAGCTGGGCGTACGCGGGGACGCTGCTGGACCGGTCGACATGAAAGTTGATCACCCTGGTGACCCTCCGTCAGATTGTTATGGTTAAGTAGAACACCAGTTAAGCGACATGGCAACGACCGGACGGCGTTTCGGAGGCTGCCGACTCCGGGTAGCGAGTGGCCATGAACCGCGATCTCGCGCGCGGGCTGACGGTGGCGTGGGCGCTGCCGGAGTTCCGCGACGGGCTGCGTCACCTCGTCGACCTCGACGAGGTGACGGTGCTGCTGGCCGCGCTGTCCCTTCCGGACCGCGACCGCGAGGTCGAGCGCAGCGCCCTGGGCCTGCTGCGGTCCGGGCTCGACAGCACCGAGGTCCGGGAGGCGGTGTTGCTGCTGCTGGAGCGGGACACCGTACGCCGGCCGCTCGTCGCCGCGGCGGTGGAGCCGCTCGCCAACCGGCCCGGCCTGGTCACCGCCGTCACGTCCGCGACCGAGGACCCCGGGGTACGCCACGAGGTACGGGCGATGCTGGACAGCGCCGGCGTACGCGAGCTGATCTGGCGGGCGGTCGACGATCAGGTTGGCGACAACCGGTTCGGGCTGATCCGCCGGGCGGCGGTGCTGTTCGTCAGGCACCCGAGCGCACGGCGCCTGGGGTGGGCGCTCCGCCGGCACGGCGTGCTCCGCGAACTGCGCCACAGGGCGTGACACCTGATCTGCGGTTGCCCGGTCGTGTCACCTCCGAGATCTTCGGGCCCTACTGTCCCGGCTCCTGCTGAGGTCGCTCGGCCGTCACTCGTATCCCATCGCGGGGATGATCTCGCCCAGTTCCCGCTCGACGTACGCGCGGGTGTCGGCGTCGAACTGGTCGTCGCGGTGCGCGAGCTTGTCCGCCTGGAACGTCGACGCGGTGACGGCGTCCTCGACGCCGAGCCGTTCGAACAGGGCCCGCCGCTGCCCGGGCCAGTCGGCCGCCAGGTCCTCCGCCTTCACCTCGACGTATCGCCGGCTCGTCAGGTCGGCCGCGTTCCTCCAGGCCAGCCACCTGTCGTAGACCGGCAGCAGGTAGGCCAGCGCACCGTCGACCGTGGACGGAGCCCACGGCTGGGCCAGGTGGGAGGCGAGCACCGAGATCGGGTGACGCTTGATGTGCACGATCGTCGCCTCGGGCACCAGTTCCCAGAGGAAGTCCAGGTAGAAGAGGTTGAACGGCGTCTTCTCGCACCAGGTCGGCTTGCCCGCGTCGGCCGCCGCCCCGCCGAACAGGGTGTCGACCAGGCCCCGCAGGACGCCGATCAGTTCGCTCCGGTCACGGAAGTACCTCGGGACGACCCGCCGTCGGCTGGCCGGCCCGAACGGCCCGGCGGGCCGGTCGCCGTCGCCGAAGCCCTCCGCGGGCGCGGGCTCCTCGAAGGCGTGCGCGATCACCTGCGGCCAGAGCCGGTGTACGGCGTCCCGATAGCGCCGCTCGCCGACCAGCTCGGGCACGGTCTTGCCACGGTCGTCACGCCGGCCGGGCGCGCGTACGGTGAGGAAGTCGCTCAGCCGGTGCAGGGCGTCCTCACCGACGATGGGGTCGTACCGGTCGGTGAGCGCGTCGGCCAGATCCCGCAGGCCGCCCGGTTCGACGAGGAACTTGGTCTCCATGGGGATCCGGTGGATCAGCGGATGCTGGCCGATGACGTCGGCGATCCGCGACGTGCCCGAACGGCCCGTGCCCGCGACGAAGACCGGTGAGGGGGACGGCATGGACGGCAGTCAAACTCCCGGCCCGGCGCAGGGGCAATCCAATTATCCCCGCCGCGATCAGCTGATCGCCCTCCTGGCCGACGCGGTCGGGTCCGTCACAGTGGCGCACCCGACGCGGGTCGCCGTCGACGGGCCGCCCGCCGCCGGAAAGACCACGCTCGCCGACGAGCTGGCCGCCGTCCTGCGCGCCCGCGGCCGGTACGTCATCCGGGCGACAGTCGACGACTTCCTCTTCCCCCGGGAGCGGCGCTATCGACGGGGTGAGTTCTCGGCGCAGGGCTGCTACGTCGACACCCACGACCACGGGACGCTGAAGCGGGTGCTGCTCGATCCGCTCGGCCCGGGCGGCGATCGACGCTTCCGGCGCACGGCCTACGACCACGCCACCGACGCGGTGCTGTCCCCGCCGCTCACCACCGCTCCCGCCAACGCCGTGCTGGTGTTCGACGGCGTCTTCCTCCTGCGCCCGGAACTGCTCGACCGGTGGGAGCTGCGGGTGCTCGTGTCGGCCGCGCTGGACCGTACCGTGGAGCGTGCGGTGGTCCGGGAGAGCCCGGTGTCGTCCCGGGCCGACGTCGAACGGCGCTGGCGGGAGCGTTACCTGCCCGCCCAGCGGCTCTACTTCGCCACGGCCCGCCCGGCCGAGCACGCCCACGTCGTCGTGCACAACGACGATCCCCGGCAGCCGATCTGGGAGACCCGGACACACCCGGATGGCAGGCTGGCGACCATGGACAGGAATCGGGTGGCCGCCTGGATCGCGGCGTACGAGCAGGCGTGGCGCACACCGGGAACGGCGGCGCTCGGCACGATGTTCACGGCCGACGCGAGCTACCGGCAGGGGCCGTACCGGGATCCGGTCGTCGGCCTGCCCGCCATCACCCGCATGTGGGACAGCGAGCGCGACGGACCCGACGAGGTCTTCGAGATGACATCGGAGATCGTTGCGGTCGACGGCGACACCGCTGTGGCACGGGTGCAGGTCCGGTACGGCGACCCCGTCCACCAGGAGTGGCGCGATCTCTGGATCATGCGGTTCGCCGAGGACGGCCGGTGCCTGTCGTTCGAGGAGTGGCCGTTCGCGCCGGAGAAGCGGGCCGCCGCCGGGTGAGAGACGGGCCGTCTAGTGCCTTGACCACGAAGGTTTGGGGTGTTGGGGTCAGGCTGCGCGGGTGGCGGGTTGGCCCCAGCGTCGTTGGCGTTCGCTGCGGATGCGGGCGCGTTCTCGGCGTTGAGCGGCCAGGACGTCGGGGTGGCGGGCGTTGGCGTTGCGCCAGCGAAGGTAGGTCTGCAGCCGCCGGGTCAGCGCCGGGTGGTTGGGGTGGTTGGAGCCGGCGATGACGAAGGTGCGCAGCGGCCCGAACTGGGCCTCGATGGGGTTGGCCCAGGAGGCGTAGGTCGGGGTGAAGCAGAGCTCGACCTTGTTGCGGGCCGCCCATGCCCGGATCTTGCGGCCCTTGTGCGCGGACAGGTTGTCCAGGATGACGTAGATCGGTGCCCCGTCCGGGCGAGCGGCGCGGATCGACTTGAGTGCGGCCAGGGTGTTCGCGGCGCTCTTGCGGCGCCGGACGACGCCCCAAAGCTGGTCGTCGCCGACGCAGTAGCAGCCGTGGAACTGCCGGACGCCGTGCAGCTTGTGGTAGTTCGCGGGCAGCCGGCGCGGATGACCGGTGGGTGCCCACCCGGCGCCGGCCTGGGGGCGGATCACGAGGGGTCCGAACTCGTCGAACGCGAACACCCGCTGCGGGAACTGGCTGGTGACGTATTCGATCCGGGCGAGTTTGGTGTCCCGGTGCGGGTCGGTGGACTCCTTCCACGTCTTGGTCCGCTGGAAGGTGATCCGGTGCTGGTGCAGGATCTGCCGCAGCCGTTCCCGCCCGATCCGGACCCGGCGGGTGGCATGCAGGCGCAGGTGGTCGGCGAGCTTGCGGATGCTCCACCGGGTGAACGGCCGCCCCAGCTTCTCGGGGCGGGTGTTGGCCGTCTCGACGATGAAGTGTTCCTCGTCAGGATTAATCTGGCGGGGACGGCCACCCGCCCACTGAGGGTCCAGGCTGGCCATTCCCATCTCGTTGAACCGGTGGATGACCTGCCGGATCGTGTCCTCGTCGGCTTGAACCAGCCGGGCGATCGCCGGCACTGTGTTCCCGCCGGCCGAGGCGAGCACGACCATCGCCCGTCGCAGTCGGATCGGGGAACCGGTTCCCCGGCGGGTAATTCTGAGCAGCTGCTGACCTTCCTGATCACTCAGCCGCCGCACACGTACAAGATCTGCCACCGCCACAGCCTGACCGGCACAACGCCGCCCGGCCGACAGGCCACACGGCGTGTCAACCAACACCGTGAACGTTCGTGGTCACGGCACTAGTCGGCGCATATCTCCCCGAGAACGCGTTGCGCCTCGGCCGATTCCTCCGCGTCCTCGGGGTCGTCGACGGTGCGGGAGTAGGTGGACAGCGTCTTCCAGAGCGCCCAGCCACGTCCGCGCGCCCAGGTCGCGTCGTCCACCGACAGTCGCTCGCGGAATGCCGCCCGGCCCTCGACGCTCAGCAACGTCCAGGCGATCGCCAGGTCGCAGGCCGGGTCACCGACGCCGCATGTCCCGAAGTCGATGACGGCCGCCAGCCGGCCGTGCGCGAGCAGCAGGTTTCCCGAGGCGATGTCGCCGTGGAACCAGCGATCCACCCCGTCCCAGCGGGCACCGACCGCCCGCGCCCAGATCTCGCGTACCAGCGCGGCATCGACGCGGCCGTCCAGCGCCAGGAGCGCATGCTCGACCTTCTTGTCGTACGTGCGCAGCGTGCCGCCCCGGAACCAGTTGTGGACGCCCGGCTGCGGACCACCGGCGGCGTCGACGTCCTGCAGGGCCGAGAGGAATCCGGCCAGGTCGAGCGCGAACCGCACCGGGTCGGCGATCCGGTCCACGGCCGCGGTCTCGCCGTCGAGCCAGCGGTAGATCGACCACGGATACGGGTAGCCCGCACCCGGCTCGCCCTTCGCCAGCGGTGCAGGGATGGGCAGTGGCAGCCGATCGGCGAGGGCCGGGAGCCACAGGTGTTCCTTGTCGACGGCCAGGGCGTACTCGGCAGCGCTGGGCAGGCGCACCAGCAGCTCGGGGCCGAGGTGGAAGGTCCAGTTGTCCCAGCCGCCCTTGGCGACCGGTTCGATCCGGAGGTCGGCCAGGTGCGGGAACTGGTCGGCTACCAGGCGACGCACCTGCTCCACGCCGACGGCGGTGCGCCGTGGCGGGGGACCGAGATCCGGTACGTCACTCACGCCCGTTTGGTGTACGCGACGAACGCCGCCCAGCTCGACGGCGTGAACGTCAGCGCCGGCCCCTGCCGGTCCTTGCTGTCCCGCACCCCCACCACACCGGGCAGGTTGTCCGCCACCTCGACGCAGTTGCCGCCGTTACCGCTGCTGCGGGTGCTCTTGCGCCAGGTCGCGCCGGTCAACTCCATCGCTTCGCCGCCTCCGTGATCGCCGCCAGAGTCGCCCCGTGCGGCATCGCCTCCGCGCGAATGGACTCCCACGTCTGCCGCAGTGAGTTCACGTCCACCGTGCGCTCCACGATTGTGCCGTGCAACGGGTTATCCAGATAGCCCAGATCGTCGCCGTCCGCCGGGGTCGCGAGCACGAAAGCACCGTTGAGCCCGGGATAGGCACCGACCGTCTCCGGCACCAGGTGCAGGTGCACCCGGGGCCGCCGTGCCATCTCGATCAGGTGCTCCAACTGCTCCCGCATCACCTTCGGCCCGCCGACCGGGCGAGCCAGCGCCGCGTGGTCGAGCACCACCACGAACTGCGGCGGCGTGGGGCCGTCCAGCACCGCCTGCCGGGCCAGCCGGGCCGCCACCTGCTGTTCGACCGCCTCGCCGACGAACTGCGCGGCCCCTTCGTAGAGCGCTCGGGCGTACCCCTCGGTCTGCAGCAATCCGGGCACCACGAGTGGCTCGTAACTGCGTAACGCCGTCGCCTCCTGCTCGATGCTCACCCACTCGCGGAACCACGGCATCAGCGCCTCCTGCATCAGCGCGTCCCGGATCCGCACCAGCAGGCCGCCGCCGTTCAGCACCTCGTCGCAGCGCTCGGTGAACTCGGCGCGCGGCGCCCGGCGGCACTGCTCGACGGCCGCCACCAGCGACGCCGAATAGCTCACCCGCTCGCCCAGCGCCTCCTGGGTCAGCCCGGCATCGGTACGTAACCGGCGCAGCTCACCGGCGAACAGTTCCCACAACGGCACACGGATCATCTGCACACCTCTGCACACGGCTGCACACGGAAATCGGCCGGTCGGACGGCCAGGAAGGTGGGGGTGGAACGCCTTCCGACCCTAGCGGCGCGGTGATGAGACTGTCACGCAGTGGAGCCGAATTCGTCCGGTTCCCGCTACCGAGAGGAGTTGCGCCGTGCGACTGCGCTGGTTCCGCTGCCGGGGTGCGTCGGCACCGACACTGCCCCACCGGGTACGGGGCGACAACCTGCCGGAGTGGATGCGGCAGCCGACGCGTCCACTGCCGACGATGGGCCCGGGCCGGGTCGGCAACCTCACCCCGGCCCAGCAGTGGCGGGCGAACGGCGGTCGCTGGTCCGTACCGGAGCAGCGCGGGAACGGCGGCGGCCATCGGTCCGCTCCGGAAAGGCGCCCGGGAGACGGCCACCACGAGGAGCGCCGGTGATCAGCCACCAGCTCGGGCAGCCGCCGGACGGGCCCAGGCCGGATCGCCCCCGGCCGTACCCGTTGCACGCCACCCCGCACACGCCGCTGCGTCCGATGTGGTGTTGCCGGGCCTGCGGCCAGCCGTGGCCGTGCCCGATGGCCCGCCTGCTGCTGCGCAGCGAGTACGAGGACAACCGGATCGGGTTGTCCATCTACCTGTGCGGGCTGCTGTACGAGGCCACGCGCGACCTCTACCGGCTGAACCCGAACGACGCGCCGGCCCCGGCCGACATGTTCGCCCGCTTCGTCGGCTGGGGCCCGTACCGCCGTCACCGGCCCGTCCCTCCGGGCGGCGACTGTTAATAAGGGGCCCTTCCTCTACCGGAGGCGTTAATAGGGTGCCCCTCCTTTCACCGCCAGCCGACGTCGATGCGGTCGCCTCGCTCGTCGAAGAAGTGCAGCGCGTCCATCCGCACCTGCACGGCGAGCGGGTGCCCGGGCGACACCTGCGGGTACGGCGCGAGCCGTACCGCCAGTTCCGCCGGACGACGGTGGTGGCGGCCCGGGTCGGGCAGCACGCTCGTGCGGTTGCCACCGCCCCCGCCCGCCTCCGTGGCCGGGGCGGACGACTCCGCCGCGCGGCCGGTGAGCCGCTGCATCACCTGGTTGAACCGGCGCAGGCCGCGCTGGCCCGGTGCGGCCTGCTCGACCGGCGTGCCCATCTCGTCGACGACGATCGCGGTGGCGCCGATGTCGAGGAACGCGAGCGACTCGTGACCGTGGTGCTCCAGGTAGCGGATACGCCCGTGCAGCACGTCACCGGCGGTGTCCGGGGCGACCGGGGTGAGCGCCTCGGCGCGCATGCCGACCACGATCCGCTCACCGTGGTAGTGCGCCACCGCACGGCTGCGGATGTCGTCCCAGGGCAGGTAGAGCGACTGCTCGCCGAGGTTCAGCGCGACGTACCGGTCGAGGTGGACGTAGACCGACGCCTCCAGCAGGTTCATCCGGGGGCTGCCCAGGAACGCGGCGACGTAGAGCGTCGCGGGACGGCCGTACACCTGGGTGGGGGTGCCCACGTCCTGGAGCACGCCCTTGCGCATGATGGCGACGCGGTCGGCCATGGTGAGCGCCTCGGCCTGGTCGTGGGTGACGTAGATGGTGGTGACGCCCAGCTCGCGGGTGAGGCCGGAGATCTCCGCCCGCAGCTCGGCGCGCAACCCGCTGTCCAGGTTGGAAAGTGGCTCGTCCATGAGGAACAGGCCGGGCCGGCGCACTATCGCCCGCCCCATGGCGACCCGCTGCCGCTGGCCACCGGAGAGCTGGCTGGGCTTGCGCCCGAGCACGTCGCCGATGCCGAGCGCGCTCGCCACGTCCTGGATCCGCTCACCGCGCGGGCCGGGCTCGACGCCGCTCAGGCGCAGCGGGAAGCCGATGTTGTCGCCGACCGTCATGTGCGGATAGAGCGCGAAGTCCTGGAAGACCATGGCGATCTTCCGGTCCCGCGGTGGCAGGTCGTTCGCCAGCTCACCACCGAGCATGATGGCGCCGGAGGACGGATCCTCCAGTCCGGCCACCATGCGCAGCACTGTCGATTTCCCGCAGCCCGACGGGCCGAGCAGCACCATGAACTCGCCGTCGTTGACGTCCAGATTGATGGTGTCGACCGCGACTGTTCCGTCCGGGAACACCTTGGTGACATCCTTGAGCGCGACGGTCGCCACCGCCACCTCCCCAGCTACTCGCCCCAAACCCGGGAATGACTGTGACCAGGATCATCTGATTCGCACATCGGGTAAACGTGCCATGTTCAGCTCGTGACAGTCCTATTAACCGGTATTCGCCGGGCTCCGCAGTTAAGTGACCTGCCGGTAACCACTTTTACGGCGTTTCGCCGAGGAACACGCGGCGCACCACGCGCTCGGCGGCGTGCCCGTCGTCGAGCGCGCAGAACCGCGACCGGAACGCCGTCCGGGCCCGCTCGGCCGCCTCGTCGTCGACCGCGCCGGAACGGAACACGTCGAGCAGGCCGGGGAAGTCCAGCGCGACGGGCCCCGGCGGCTCGGCCAGGAGGTCGAAGTAGACGCCCCGGGCGACCCGGTAGGCGTCCCAGTCCGGCGCGTAGACCACTATCGGCCGGTCCAGCACCGCGTAGTCGAACATCGCCGAGGAATAGTCGGTGACCAGCACGTCCGCCGCCAGGTAGAGGTCCTCCACCCGGTCGTACGCGCTCACGTCCAGCACGCCGTCCGCGGCCGGTCCCCGGGGGTGCCGCTCCCGGTCGTGGAAGTAGTGGCTGCGCATCAGCAGCCGGCCCCGGGGCCCGAGCACGTCGAGCATCCGGTCCGGGTCGAACGGCGGCCGCCACCCGGGCAGGTGCTCGCGGTGCGTCGGCGCGTAGAGCACCACGTACTCGTCGGGTGCGATGCCCAGCGCGGCGCGGACCTGGCCGCGGTCCTCGGCGGTGGCCAGCGCCAGCCGGTCGTTGCGCGGGTAGCCGACCTCAAGCGTGGTGTAGTCCGCCGGGTACGCCCGCTCCCACATCTGCGTGGAGAAGCTGTTCGAGGTGATGCTGTAGTCCCAGCGGTCGACGCGGCGCAGCAGGCCGGCGAAGTTCATCCCCATCGCGCCCACCGGGTAGCGCTGCTGGTCCAGGCCCATCACCTTCACGGGCGTGCCGTGGTGGGTCTGCACGTGCACCGAGCCGGGGCGCTTGCGGACGAAGTCCGGGAAGTTGACGTTGTTGACGAGCCAGCGGGCGCGGGCCAGCACGCGGTGGTACTCGCGGCTGCCGGCCACCACGTACTCGACACCTGGTGGCAACGTGGCCACCCGGTCGCGGCGGACGATCCACACGCCGCGCACCTGCGGGGCGAGCCGTCGGGCCGCCTCGTAGATCGCCGCCGGATTGCACGAGTAGCCCCGGTACCAGTAGGCCGCGTACACGGCGAGCGTCGGGTCGATCGGCCGGTGCAGCTCGGCCCGGTAGTACTCGCCCAGTGCCAGGTCACGGGCCCGCCGGGCGGTACGCCGCACCACCGGCGTCACTCGCCGCCGCGCCCGCCGCGCGGTACGCCGGGCCGTCTCCCCCGCCTGGTGCGCCTCGCGCAACGCGCTGAACGTCCGCCAGCGCCCGGCCGCCACCAGCCGGTGCTTGAGCCCTTCCGGGCCGGGCGGGACCGGGTAGCCCTCGGGCGGCAGGAACCGCACGTAGTCGGCGTGCATCTGGGCGAAGAACGGTGCCCGCAGCTCGGGCGCGATCCGGGCGCCGTTGCCGAGCACCGTCAGGTAGTGCCAGATCATCCGCTCGAAGACGGCCGGTCGCAGCCCGGTCACGTGCCAGCGGTCCATCAGCCCGAACACGCGGTGCCACTGGGCGAAGACCTCGAAGTGCCGGTCCCCCCGGGTCTTCGTGATCGCGCCGGTGCGGCGCTGCCGGTAGTTCAGGCAGATCCGGTCGAGTACGCCGATCCGCCCGGCCGCCATCAGCGCCGGATAGCTGAACGAGACGTCCTCGTACCAGCCCGGCTCGAAACGCAGCCCGCGTTCGAGCAGGAACTCCCGGCGCACCACCCGGTTCCACGCGGTGTGCAGCAGCTTCAGCGTCTCCGGCCGGTCCCGCAGCGTGAACGTCGTGGCGCCGGGCGGGTCGGGGAACACGTCACGCATCGCGCTGCGGGTGCCGATGTTGTTCCAGTGCGCCCGGACGTGATCGACGATCAGCACGTCCGGCGCGGTGTCGCGGAGCCGGTCCGCGACGTGCGGCAGGCAGCCGGGCACCAGCCAGTCGTCCCCGTCGACGAACCACACGTACTCGCCGACGGCCCGGTCCAGCCCGATGTTGCGGGCCGGACCGAGCCCGACGTTCTCGGCGAGGCGTACCGGGCGGACCCGGGGGTCGCGCAGCGCATACTCGGCCAGGATCTCGCCGCTGTCGTCCGGCGAGGCGTCGTCGACACCGATCACCTCGATGTCGCCGAACGGCTGGCCGAGGATCGAGTCGAGACATTCCCGCAGGTAGCCCTGCACCTTGAAGGCCGGCACGACGAAGCTGATCAAGGTCACCCCGGCCCGCCCTCCGTCAGCCCGGCGAGCGCACACCCCCACGGGCGCGGGCCGGCAGGACCACCCAGGCGAGGACCACGCTCGCGACAAAAACCACGAGAAGGTACGCACCGATTGTAGCTAGAGCGATACTCGCATATCCGGCGATCAGCCCGATTGCCAGCAGCAGCGAACGCCCCGGCCAGCCCAGCGTGGCCGCGTGCAGCGGCGGCGCCGACTGCCGCTTCTCCAGCCGCGCGGTCAGGTCGTAGTGCAGCAGCGTAAGCACCAGGACGTACCCGAAGATCAGCCACGCCGGCGCCCGGCCCGCCACCCCGACCGCGATGGCGAACAGGTACTCGGCGGCCCGCAACGCGGCCGGCACCAGCCAGTCCAGCGACCCGTCGTGCGGCGCCCGCGACGCCTGGGCGGCCCCCAGCAGCAGCACCAGCGCGAGCACCGGCACGAAGACCGGCAGGTCCCCGCCGCCGTGCACCGCGAGCAGCGCCCACACCAGCGTCCCCGCCGCGCCGAGCGCGCCGAGCACCGCCAGCAGCAGCGGCCGTCGCGCGGTCGGCAGCGTGCGCACCAGCAGGCCGTCGTCACGGTGCAGACCCGCGTCCACAGTGGTCAGCACCGGCACCCGCATCCACCGCGCCCGCAAGGTCCGCAACCCCCCGGTGTACGCGAACGCCAGCGTCCCCCAGACCAGCACCGCGACCAGCGCCACCAGCGGCCCGAACAGCGCGGCGGCGATCGCGATCAGCGCCCACCGCTCACCGATCGGGAACACCACTGTGCGCTTCAGCCAGTACGACACCGAGCCCGTGTCCGCCTGCACCCGCGTCGACGCGGCGTTCAGCTTCCCGCCGATGCCGCCCGCGTCCGCGGTCACCACCTTCGGCCGCCGGGCTGCCTCGTCGTGCAACGCGCCGTACCACGTGTCCGTCATGTGCCGCACGGTCTGCAACGTCATCGCGGCGAGCGCCAGCGCCCAGCCGTACCGGAACCCGGCGTGCGTGGCGCCGAAGCCGAGACCGGCGTAGACCACGTACTCCTTGAACCGGTCGGCCATCGTGTCCAGCCAGCCGCCCCAGGCGCTGAAGTGCCGGGTGTAGCGGGCGAGCTGCCCGTCCACGCAGTCGAGCACGAAACCCAGGTAGAGCAGGACCGCGCCGGCCACCAGCGCGGGCCGTCCACCGGCGCCGAACAGCACCGCCGCGGCCACCGCGAACGCCACCGAGACCATGGTGACCCCGGTCGGGCCGATCCCGATACGGGCCGCCGCCTTCGTGACGTACGGGGACCAGGTGCTGACGAAGAACGTGGTGAAGAAGTCGTCCCGCTCCTTCACCGACAGCTTCAACTCGGCGCGGTCCTCGTCGACGGCGGCCACCGCCGACTCGGCCGCCACCCGCTGCGCCTCGTCGCCGACCCGGTGCGCCACGAGCAGACGTACCCGATGGGCGAAGATCAGCGTGCCGCGGGCGGCGAGGTCGGCCACGAGCCGGTCCACCGCGTCCAGCGGCCCACCGCCTGCGGCGCGGCGGGCGGCCTCGGCGAGCGCCGGCAGGTCCGCCGCGCCCACCCGCAGCGCGCCGCCGAACACGCCGCTCGCCTCGGCGGCGCCGACCTCGACCACCTGCCCGCGCTCCTCACGCACAGTGGCCTGCCCGGGAGCGGGCGGATCGGTGAGCACCAGCGCCACCGTCGGCCCCACCGGGCTGGTCGCGAGATGCTTGAGTACGGCGGTGTGCGCCACCAGGTCAGCGCCGCTGACCAGCACCGGGCCGGACGCGGCGGCCACCAGATCGGCCAGCTCGGTCAGGTCGGCGGCGATGCGCACGTCGTCCGCCCCGGCCCGCCGCCACTGCGCGGCCAGCCGTTCGGTGAGGTGGCCCGCCGCCGGGTCGGCGGCGAGCACGATCGCGAGCGTCACCGCTTCGCCGCGTCGGCGTAGGCGGCCAGCGCCTCGTCAATCGTCCCGTCGACGATCAGCCGTCCGGCGTCGAGGTAGAGCCCCCGACGGCAGAACCGGGTGAGGTCCTTGTCGTTGTGTGACACCAGCACCAGCGTGCGCCCTTCCGCGAGAAGTCGCTCGATGGTCGCATAGCACTTCGCACGGAACTCCGCGTCCCCGACCGCTGTCACCTCGTCCACAAGCAGCACCGGGTGCGGCAGGTGCGCGATCACCGCGAAACCCAGCCGCACCTTCATCCCCGACGAGTAGTGCCGCACCGACGTGTCGATGGCGCGTTCCACCTGCTCACCGGCGAACGAGACGATCTCGTCGAAGTGCTCCCGCAGGTACGCCGACGAGAGGCCGTGCAGCCCGCCCACCAGGTAGAGGTTCTCCCGGCCGGTCAGGTCGCCGGAGAACCCGGCGGACAGTTCGAGCAGCGGCGCCACCCGGCCGTGCACGCGGATCGAGCCCTCGTCCGGGATGAGCACGCCGGCGATCAGCCGCAGCAGTGTGCTCTTGCCGGTGCCGTTGCGGCCCACCACGCCCACCGTCTCGCCCGGCTCGACCCGGAACGACAGGTCACGCAACGGCCAGAACCGGCCCGCGTCCGGGTCGCGGGCACCCCGGTGCACGATCAGCTCCCGCAGCCGCAGCTGACGGCGCCGGTTGCGGACGAACCGGATGCCGAGCCCGTCCGCCTCGATGATCGGGGCCATTCAGAGTTCCTTCAGCACTGCCGGTTCGAGGCGGTGGAACGCCCACCAGCCGAGCGCCAGCACCAGCACACTGCCGGTCACCGTGATCGTGAGCAGCCGGGCATCAGGGAACTCGTCCGGATACCAGACCGCGTGGTGCAGCTGGAAGATCCCGACCAGCGGGTTCAGCTCGTACCCGATCTTGAGCCAGCCCGGCATGCCCGACTCCCGCACCAGGTCGAGCGGGTAGATGATCGGCGTCGCGTAGAACAGCAGCCGGATGACCAGCCGCATCGTGCGTTCGATGTCGCGCATCAGCACGTTGCCCGCCGACAGCAGCAGCGCCAGGCCCACCAGCAGCACGAACTGCACCGCCACCGCCAGCGGCAGCGCGAGCAGGCTCCAGCCGGGGCGGATCTTCCCCTGGCTCGCGTAGATCGCCGCGACGGCGGCCAGGATCGGCAACCCGGCCAGGTACTCGGCGAACCGTCCGGCGACCCGCCCGATCGGGAAGATCGGCCGGGGCAGGTTCATCGTGGTGATCAGCCGGGACTGCCCGGTGAGCGCGTTAGCGGCCTCGGTCAGCGCCGAACTCGCCCACATCCAGGCGAAGATCCCGGTGATCAGGAACAGCGGGTACGACCCGGCCGCCTCGCCGAGGTGCCGCCGGGTCGCGCCGGAATAGAGCACGCCGAAGACGAACCAGTAGATCAGGCCCATGCCGAGCGGCTCGATCAACGACCAGAAGTAGCCCAGCACCGACTGCTGGTACTTCACCGCGAGATCCCGGCGGACCAGGATGCGCAGCGAGGTGCGGGCGGACCAGAGCGCCGCGACGCCTGACGTCACAGCGTCATGGTCGCGCTTTTCCGTGCCGGCGCGATGGCCGACAGCGCCGGGTCACCCCAACGGAGTCAGCACTCGATCACGTTGACGGCGAGCCCGCCCCGCGCGGTCTCCTTGTACTTGACCTTCATGTCCGCGCCGGTCTCCCGCATGGTCTTGATGACCTTGTCCAGCGACACGTGGTGCACCCCGTCGCCGCGCAACGCCAGCCGGGCCGCGGTGATCGCCTTGATGCTCGCCACCGCGTTGCGCTCGATGCACGGGATCTGCACCAGGCCGCCCACCGGATCGCAGGTCAGCCCCAGGTTGTGCTCCATGCCGATCTCGGCGGCGTTCTCCACCTGCTCCGGCGTACCGCCGAGCGCCTCGGCCAGCCCGGCCGCCGCCATCGAGCACGCCGAACCCACCTCACCCTGGCAGCCCACCTCGGCCCCGGAGATCGACGCGTTCTCCTTGAACAACACACCGATCGCGCCCGCCGCCAGCAGGAACCGGACCACGCCCTCCTCGGAGGCACCCGGCACGAACCGGGTGTAGTAGTGCAGCACAGCCGGGATGATCCCGGCGGCACCATTAGTCGGCGCGGTGACCACCCGCCCGCCGGCCGCGTTCTCCTCGTTGACCGCCAGCGCGAACAACGTCACCCAGTCCATCGCGCGCAGCGGATCCTGGCTGCCGGTCTCCGCCTCCAGGCTGCGCCGCATCTCGGCCGCGCGCCGCCGGACCTTCAACCCACCCGGGAGTACGCCGTCACGGGTGCAGCCGTTCTCCACGCACTCGCGCATCACCCGCCAGATCTCCAGCAGCCCGGCGCGCACGTCCGCCTCGCTACGCCAGGACACCTCGTTGGCGAGCATCACCTCACTGATCGACAGCCCGGTCTCCGAGGTGACGGTCAGCAGCTCCGCGCCGGTCAGGAACGGGTGCCGTACCCGGGTGCTGTCCGCCTTGATCCGGTCCGCCCCGGCCGCCGCCTCGTCCACCACGAACCCGCCACCGACCGA